>CBFIGW010000031.1:0-25262 GCA_965662155.1 Maribacter sp.
AATTGCGGCGCCGTCCTGGCCCTTCAAAATATTGCCAACCCTATTTCCGTTGCCAGAAAAGTAATGGAAGACACGCCACATGTTATGCTGGTAGGAAAAGGAGCGGAACAATTTGCCTATGAAAAAGGATTTACAAAAACGAACTTATTAACTGAACAATCCAAACAAGATTGGGAAAAGTGGAAAGAAACCTCGGAGTACAAGCCTATTATAAATATTGAAAACCATGATACCATTGGCATGTTGGCCATTGATAAGAATGGAGATATTGCCGGCGCTTGTACAACTAGTGGAATGGCCTACAAAATGGCAGGACGCGTAGGTGACTCGCCTATTATTGGAGCAGGTTTGTTTGTAGACAATGAGGTGGGTGGTGCAACTGCCACAGGTGTTGGTGAAGAAGTATTGCGTACCGTAGGAAGTTTTTTAATAGTTGAATTGATGCGACAAGGTAAATCGCCCCAAGAAGCATGTGAGGAAGGTGTACGAAGAATTATTGAAAAAAATAAAGATAAACAGGACTTTCAGATAGGTTTTATTGCGATTAATAAAAAAGGAGAAACCGGGGGCTATTGTATTCATGACGGGTTCACTTATAGGACGTATAGTAAGGAAGGCCATGTAAATAATACTGCTGGTAGTTATATAAAATCGTAATATTCAAATACACTATGGATTAAAATAATTCTTAATTATTGGAAGTCCAGCTATTATTAGTTGGGCTTTTTCCCCTTTCTATTTGTATTTTTAACCTCACACAATAAATTCCAGAAATGGCAGAACAAAAAAGACTTTTTCTTTTAGATGCATACGCACTTATATTCCGAGGCTATTATGCTTTGATAAAGAATCCTAGAATCAATTCCAAGGGGATGGACACCTCGGCAATTATGGGATTCATGAACTCCTTGTTCGATGTCATAAAACGTGAAAAACCAGACCATTTGGCCGTATGTTTTGATAAAGGCGGAAGCGCAGAACGCACAGAACTTTTCCCAGAATATAAAGCAAATAGGGACGAGACGCCAGATGCAATTAAAATTGCTGTCCCTTATATACAAAAAATTTTAAAAGCAATGCACATACCTTCTGTAGTTCTGGAGGGTTGGGAAGCAGACGATATCATTGGCACCTTGTCTAAACAAGCCGAGAAAGAAGACTACAAGGTTTTCATGGTAACACCCGATAAGGATTTTGGACAATTGGTATCCGAAAATATTTTCATGTACAGACCAGCCAGAATGGGTAACGGAATTGAAATTTGGGGTATCCCGGAAATACAGAAACGTTTTGGTGTGGAACGCCCGGAACAAGTTATAGATTATTTAGGTATGATGGGGGATGCCAGCGATAACATTCCAGGGCTGCCTGGTGTTGGTGACAAAACGGCCAAAAAATTTATAGAACAGTTTGGATCAATGGAAAACCTTCTGGCCAATACAGATCAGTTAAAAGGTAAAATGAAGGAAAAAGTTGAAGAAAATGCCGAATTAGGAATACTTTCTAAAAAACTGGCAACCATTTGTATTGATTGCGATGTTACTTTTGATGCCAAGGATTATGAAATGTCCGTGCCTGATAACGAGAAGGTACAGGAGATTTTTGAAGAGCTAGAATTCCGTAGGCTAAAAGATCAGTTTATCAAAATCTTTTCTGGCGAAACCGAAGCAAATCAAACACAGGTTACCAGTACCGAAACCGCTAAAAAGGTTTCTTCATCATCTGCTGGTACCGGACAATTTAGCTTATTTGGCGGAGATGATGCTTCACCTGCAACCATAAAAGACAGCTCCAGTAGAAACACCATTAAAGACATTCCCCATGCATACCAAAGTGTAGCTTCTGGAATGGCCATGAAACTGTTTCTTCAAAATTTAATGAAGCAAAACTCCGTTTGTTTTGACACAGAAACTACCGGACTAAACCCATTAACAGCAGAATTGGTAGGTATCGCCTTTTCATGGGAGGCCACCAAAGGATTTTACGTAGCCATACCCGAAGATAAAGATGAGGCACAACATATTTTAGAACAATTACGCCCTTTCTTTGAATCGGAAGAAATTGAAAAAATTGGTCAAAATTTAAAATACGATATAAAAGTCCTTAATAAATATAATATACCTGTAAGAGGTCCCTTGTTCGATACCATGTTGGCACATTACCTTATTAATCCTGATATGCGCCATAATATGGATGTATTGTCCGAAACGTATTTGAACTACACACCGGTCTCTATTACTGAACTAATAGGAAAAAAAGGTAAAAACCAACGCTCTATGAGAGATGTTCCTTTGGAACAACAAACTGAATATGCCGTTGAGGATGCAGACATTACGTTTCAATTGGCACAACATTTTAGACCAGAATTAGTAGAAGCCAAAACGGACAAACTTTTTAATAATATTGAAATTCCCTTATTGAGGGTATTGGCGGATATGGAATTGGAGGGCATTAATCTAAATATAGATTTTCTTAATTCTCTATCAGGTGATTTAAATAAAGATATAAACCAACTAGAACAAAAAATCTACGAAGCAGCGGGAGAGGAGTTTAACATTGGCTCCCCAAAACAATTGGGAGAAATCCTCTTTAATAAAATGAAGCTGGTAGATAAGCCAAAAAAGACCAAAACCGGACAATATTCCACGGCAGAAGATGTACTCTCCTATTTGGCCAAGGACCATGAGATTATTCAAGACGTTTTAGATTATAGAGGGTTGTCTAAATTGAAGAGCACCTATGTAGATGCCCTACCAGAGCAAGTAGAACCAACAACAAGTAGAGTACATACGGATTATATGCAAACAGTAGCCGCTACAGGTCGTCTTAGTAGCAACAATCCAAATTTACAGAACATTCCAATTAGAACGGAAAGGGGAAGGCAAGTTCGTAAAGCATTCGTACCAAGAGATGAAAACTATGTATTATTGGCCGCGGATTATTCACAAATAGAACTTCGTATCATTGCTGCTCTGAGCGAAGAAACGACAATGATCGAAGCTTTTAAAAACGGAGAAGACATTCATGCTTCAACCGCGGCCAAAGTATTTAATGTTCCAATTAAGGAGGTAACAAGAGAACAGCGTAGCAATGCCAAAACAGTAAATTTTGGTATCATTTATGGAGTATCGGCATTTGGATTAAGCAATCAAACCGATCTCTCTAGAAGTGAAGCCAAGGAACTTATAGACACGTATTACAAAACCTACCCGAAACTTAGAAATTACATGAGTGAATTGGTAGATTTTGCAAGGGAAAATGGTTACGTACAAACCGTACTAGGAAGGCGTAGATATTTAAAGGGAATCAATGGAAGTAATGCCATTGTTCGCGGTGCAGCAGAAAGAAACGCAGTTAATGCCCCCATACAGGGAAGTGCCGCCGACATCATAAAAATTGCCATGATACAAATTCACAATAAGCTAGAACAAGGTAATTACAAGTCCAAAATGCTATTGCAAGTACATGATGAATTGGTTTTTGACATATACAAACCAGAACTCGAAGAACTTAAACCTATGATTAAAACCGAAATGGAAAATGCCTATAAACTCGCTGTACCATTGGATGTAGAAATAGGCCTTGGACAAAATTGGTTGGAGGCACATTAAAGACAAACCTATTGAATTAATAAAGGCACCTAAATAGGTGCCTTTTTGCTTCAAAGGATAGTATCTGTTATTTAATTACCAAAACTATTGGCCCATTTTGTTCTTTTCAATGTAGTACTGTGAAACAACTTTGATATAGATTTAAAGTAACTAGAAAAGGTAAATCGCTGTAAATCAAAACGCAAAATTATTTGTTGCGCTTCGTTACCTGTTAATTCCAAGCCATTTTCTATTTCAAAATCCAAGTAATCGAAACGGTAAACTTGTTCTTTGGACCTATCTGCATACTTAAACTCGTTATCTTTTTCACTTATATATAAACGAAAGGTTTTATAAGCGCCAGGATTTAAGTTTAGGATACTTTTGGTTTTAATAAAAAGTCCAGTGTGCATCCCTTTGAGTTGAAGATTCTCACTTTCTGAAAATTCTTTAATCAAATGTTCACTTCCAGAACTATCAAGTGCTGAAAACTTGATAACATTTAGTTTCATTTCTGAAATGTTTTTGTCTGAAGCATAGGCATTTTTTAAAATTAAGTCCTTCACTTGTGTATTGTTGGCGTTGGTCTCAACCATCATTTCCAATGAAAAAGGAACGGTTTGCCATATGGTTGGATAAAACTTTGTTTTTCTCATAACTGTATACGTTAAATTATACAGTGCAAAGTTCTAGCAATGAAATAACATCGATAACATCTAAATTTTCATATTTATATGCTATATTATCCCTATTGCGATTTAAAGAGTTATAAATATGTTAATAAAACACATTTGAGATTAAAATCACTAATTCCATTAATAACATTAATAAATTGGAGAAGAATATACAGTTAAGAAAATTGAGCACTGTTAATTTGCTCTTAATAACATACGAAAGCATATTTGTATCACGTTCAATTGGTATTAATCCAGCATAACTTGTGAAAAAGCAAAGAAAACTTTTTTTAATCTTATTCATAACCGGTTACGGGTTAGTTTTTTCACAACAATCCAATAAAATTATAGTGTTTCCGAACCCAGCTACTAATGTTGTTAACGTTTTAGGTTTATACAATTCTACCAAAGCAAGAATAAGTATAACGGATATCTATGGTAATGAGGAGCTAGATTTTTCGTGGGAAATAAAAAATAATGCTGTAAATATTCCTATCACCAGCTTAGAACAAGGAATATATCATATAACTATACATTCCAAGGAACAGTTCGTACAAGAGAAGTTCTATAAAAAATAGAATTATTCGAATACAAAATTGTAGGTCAAGGAAAATAGTGGGCTATTTAAAATGGAAAGCTCATAAGAGCCTAATGGACTGTCTAAAAATACATCAGCATCTACACCTGTTTGACGTTGGGAATAGTATATATTAAATGGATTTCTTCTACCATAAACATTGTAAATTGTAAATGTCCAATCTCCAATCCATCGTCTATTTACCTTCTTTCCATATTTAACTGTCCATGAAAAGTCCAATCTATGATAGGGTCTTAATCTTGCATTGTTACGCTCAATGAAAATTGGCACATCAATATTTTCCAATTTAAAAACACTATTTGCAACAGTATAGGGCCTACCTGTTTGCCCAGTAAAATTAAAACTCCATGTATTAATTCTGTCTCCTTCAAAATTAATGGTAGAATTTACTACATGTGGTCTGTCAAAATCAGAGGCATACCAATTATTGTTGTTAATCCTATCGGCCAGATTAACATTATTAGATTTCAATAAACTTCTAGACCAGGTATAATTAAGCCATCCATTTACCTTGCCCCTAGATTTTTTTATACTAAACTCAACCCCATAGGCTTTACCTTCTCCTTGCACTACATCGCGTTCTAAAAACTCTTCTAGAAAAAAATCGGCTCCAGGCTTAAATGTTAAGTTATTTTTAGAATCACGATAGTACCCTTCCAGACCTAATTCTATTTCGTCATTTGCTAAATTTTTATATATCCCTAAACTGTAACTATCGCTAATCTGGGGTTTTATATTTGGGTCCGATGTTTTCCAACGTGAGGTTGGTAAAGGGGTGGTAGAATTATATACATTTTGTAAATATTGATTCAATCTGGCGTAACTAGCTTTAATTGAGGTGGTATTGTTTAATTTGATATTGGCCCCCAATCTTGGCTCTAAACCATTATACGTTTTAACCCCAGCACCCTTTTCAAACTCTTTAATATCTAACAGTAATCCCGTGTCTTTATCTATTTGTGCCTGTTGGTATGGCCCTATCAGTACATAATGACTTAACCTGAGCCCCGCAGAAAGAGTTACATGCTTTATAGGATTAAAATTGATATCACCATAGCCTGCAAACTCATAACTATTTTCTTTTGCCAGAGAAACAGCCGTTACACTATTAGTAGTGCCCGGGTTTAGTTCTCCAGGGTTAATTTGGTATTTATTAGCTTGAATGCCGAAGTAGTATTTTAAATCTGTATTTATATTCTTTGAAAATTCAGAGGCAAAACTCAAATAATTGATTCTTGACTGAAATTCAATTGTATTGGGATTATCCACTTCCGGAAAAATTGTCTTGGGAGCGTAATCACTCATCACCAAAAAAGTCCTTAGATTGCTGTTTTCGTTAAAGGAGTGTCTCCAATTTATAGTACCGTTCAGGGTCTTAAAATCGTATTGGTTATTCTTTGCGTTAATATTTTGGATGTTGGTAATCAAGTCCAATTGATAATAATCCTTACTATAAAAGCCCGTAAAAGAAATTTGATCGTTTTTGGTTGGCAGGTATAATAACTTAAATGTACTGTCATAGAATTTTGCTTTTGTATCCTTTAATCGCTCTGCAACTAAGGGCAAAAGAAAATCCGTTAGCCCTGCACGCCCTCCAATAGAAAGCATCAACTTGTCCTTTATTATTGGGGTCTCTATAGATAAACGACTTGAAACTATCCCAATTCCTCCACTCAATTTAAATTTATCTACATATGGATTTTTGACCTTTATATCCAACACAGATGTTATTCTTCCGCCATAACGTGCCGGTATGTTCGCCCTATACAAATCGACACTTGAAATCACATCTGGAGTAAAAACTGAAAAAAGGCCAAATAGATGGGTAGGGTTAAAAACGGGAGCATTGTCCAATAACAAAAGGTTTTGGTCTAAAGCCCCACCTCTAACCGAAAGTCCATTACTTATTTCCCCCGCATTATTTACTCCTGCCAATAATGTCATACTTTTAAGAACATCTACTTCTCCTAAACCTGAAGGAATCTTTTTTAACTCTTTTGTCTGCAACTGTAAAGCTCCCATTTGGGGTAATTCCAGATTTTCATTTATCCGTTTAGCACGAACAATAACCTCAGAAAGTTGCTCCTGTTCTTCTACTAGATTAACATTGATCTGCATTCCTTTATCAAGGTCAATAATTACGGTCTCACTTTTAAAGCCAATATAGTTCACTTTAACCGTATAGGTGTTTTTTGGAAGGTTTATAGAAAATAATCCTTTATTATTAGTAATTCCTCCACAAGAACAAGGTGCAATAAGTATTTCGGCACTTTCTAAAGGTTTATTAGCCAATTCCTCTTTAACTTCAACCACCAAGATATATTCCTGAGCTTGTAGCTTCTTAGAGCATAAGAAAATTAGAAACAAACCAAAAAATAGGCTGTATTTTGTTCTAAAGAATCGTGTCCTATTTTTTTTTAATTCACCCATGCATCCGGTTGTATAGCTGTTCTGAACCTACCTTCATTACAAGGCGCTTCGATTGTTGCAGGTGGAGGGTATGGCGACATAAAAGTTGGCTCCACACTTAGGGGGTCTTGATTCTCTAACGGACTTTCCTGAATATTTTGTCTTTCAATAAATATGCTTGCCCTAGAAGTAGCAGCGGTAGTGAATCTACCGAAAACGAATTCGTCCGAATCGTTGACATTAAACATATTACCAACTAAGGCTGCCGGTGGAGGCGCATTAAAACCGCTACTATTGTCAACAATATCTTTTAAAACTTTATAATAATCATATGCAGAAGGAGTCAATGAATACTGCTGGATTTCAACTACCATGTTCTCCTTTGTATACAGTGGTATTTTAGCAACTTCTATGTTAGATATGTTTTTACCGTTGGAAAACTTATCATCAAATAAGCTAATACTGTCGGGGAATCTTATTTTCCAACAATCCGTATCGCAAAAATAGGTGAAGTAATCCGGAGTAGGCACTTCGGTTGGACCACATACCCCATTTCGGTAAATACCATCAAAACAGGTTTCGCATATATTTAATTTTTCAAAGGATTTAAACGTCCAATAGTAATAATTCTCATCTTCTAAAGGATCGTCAAAAGTGATGGAAATAGAGTGGCCAGGTTCAAAGGCGTCGTTACCGTCGTTGAATTGCAATTCGGGGTTAAAAGTTGATCGGACACTTTCAATGGGAACTGGTTCTAAAACTATTTCTTTTTGAGAGCGATATTGTTTCCCATCCGTTAAGGCAACTTCTAGTCGCCATTGCTCACCAATGTTTACCTTAAAATCACTCGAAGGCACATAAGCACCTTCCAATTCTTGTAATTCTATTATTTGTTCCGTAACCGTATTTACAAAAGAAACCGATGCGCCTCCTTCAAAAACTGTTTTGTTTAGCCCAAACTCTTCAACAGATTTATTAATAATGACAAAGGATCCACCTTCTACAGTGGCCGCAATTCCCTCAATGAAGATCAAACCATTTTTAAACTCAAATTCTGGCTCAACAGGATCAATACATCCAATAAAAATAAGTGACAATAAAATGTGAAAATATCTGGAGTCAATCTTATTCAAAGTATCTATGATTAGATTTTAAAGATACTTTTTATTTTAGGATAAGCAACTAAAATTATCTCTTCACAAAAACCAATTCCCCACTATCGGTAAAATTTGGAATTTCTAAATCTGCAGCATTAACAGTCATTATATCCCCATTTATAGAAACATCTATGGTTAAAACATCACCATTACTGTCAATGGTAGTAACGGTAGTACCATCAAAAGTATAGGTGCTAGACTCCATATCCGATTGTGTAGGGCAAGGAATATCCAAACCCGATGCAGTAGCATTTACTTCTATATAATTTGTAGAATTTAAAGCACTTGCGGTCAAGTCCTCGTTAAATTCTAAGGTGAGAACATAACAGGCTTTATCAGTTAGGAAATCCAAGATTTGTTTGCCAAATTTAGCGTCATCACTTGCCGTATCATTATTTATTCTTAATTCCGTAGCATCCCACGTACCAATAATTGCCGAAGCTTTGGTTTCGGTCAATGTACCCCCATCTCCCTTATCCGAACTACAACTAACCATTAATAAGGAAATAATAAAAAGAATATATACATTTTGCTTCATAACGTTTACGTTTGGTTTCTAACCACTTTTAACGAATTAGAAATCATATTATTTCATATGGTCAATCAATTCTTTTTCAAACCAATATGCCCATACATCGAATTTTTTAATAATTCAATTACAAAATAAACCTATACGTTGCTTTCAATAAAAAAGTATTATCCTTCTTTTGACCTAAAATCTGATTGTCCAAATTTCTACCCAACGTTTCGGTTACATCTCCAAATCCAACCACACCTTGTGACCATACTAAGAATATTTCCGAACCTGGTATATATTCCCAACGTAAAACCAGATTAGATCTAAACTGAACAAATGAAAAGTCAGGGTCCTCAAATTGATAATCAATAGTGCCATCCAGGTCCTCATCTACTGTATAAGCACCTTGCTCTGGTTGATTTGAAATTTGATTAGCTGCATAAAGGCTTACCCTTTGATTCAGGTCTTCTGCCAACGGATCGTTTACAAAATTAAAATCACTATACGTTCCTCTAGAAATAAAGGGTTCCCCATAATACTGAATAGATAAATTTGGGTTTAAGCTATAGTTAAATCGTATAGCTGTATTAAATGTACGCTGATCAATGTTTGCGGTGATATATCTAGGTAAACCATTGAAATCGGTTTCTGTAACATATTGTGTTTTGTTCGGGTTTTCTTCGTATTCTGTTGAAACCGAAAGACTAAATGCATCAAAGGGTTGATAATTAAAACGAAGTACATACCTATCTAAAGAAAAATTATTCTGTGCCGCTTGACTCTTCACATAACCCAAAGTGAAATTAAATTTCTTTCTTCTGTCCGAGCCAAAAAAGAGATATGCGAAATTTTCATCGGACCAACGCCATCTAGGACCTCCCCTAAGAACAGTATTTGAAAATATTCTAGGTTTATGGGCAGCGCCCGCTTCTGTCCACCAGTTATTTTTATAGTTTATAAAGCCTTGAAACTCATACTGGATTCTATTATAATTCCCTTCAAAATCATAAGTTGTGTACTGCTCTAGACCCATTTGAGCCGTCCTATACAAATTGGTGGGTTTTAAGAATAAACGCCTAACACTTGCAAACTGTTTTATTTCATCTGCCTGCCTTAGGAAGCCCACATCGTTTAATTCTAATTCTGGCGAACGCCATACAACGCCACCTTGATAACGCCAATTTCCACCTCCAGCTTTCCCTGCAGCCAACCTTCCACCAGTTCCGGTTAATGAGGTCCTAGTACTGTCCACTTTCACATGGGATGCATCAACTCTTTGAAATAAATGTGTAATACTATTTTGTGTAGCTACAATGGCATCTTCACTACCCGTCACATGACTTCCTACAATATTACACTCTAGATAATAGCTACGGTTTTTCCAATTATGCTTAAAGTCAAATCCACCAGTATAAGCTGCCTGCCTAAGAAAATTCATATGGTCTGGCAAATTTCTATTGGTTGCCGTAAAAATACCCCCTATATAAGAGTTTCTTTCATTGAAGTCTTTTTGGGCACGGGCAACAATATAATTGGTTAAAGGCTCTACCAGTTCTTCTCTTCTACCGCCAAGTGTATCTTGAACTTCGGCATACATCTTTCCGGTAACACTCTCCAACAAACCTAAAGACCAACCATTCTTGGTTTTACCAGAAAACTTAGCCGCACCCAATATGGTCGAATTAACCGGTTGATCTACATAATCCACATCATTTCCGTCCACAAAACCCTGGGGACTACGACCAATTCTTCTGCTATAGAAAACATTGTCGTTCCTATCTGCAAATTCAAAGTCGAAGATATTCTTATTCTCAATAAAAAAAGGACGCCTTTCCTCAAAGAAAATTTGAAAGCCATCTAAGGCAATGGCTCCTGGATCTGCATCTACCTGACCAAAATCAGGATTTACCGTTAAATCTAAGGTAAGGTCATTGGTTATTCCAATTTTCGCATCTAATCCTCCATTTAATTTAAAATCGCTACCATCTAAAAATGGGTTTCCTACTTCTGCTGGATACGTATCCAATTGATTAACCACAAAAGGTTGAATTTCTAACTGCTTCTGCGGTTGTATGTCCAACAAGCCTTTTAAGGTCCCAAACTCACTTACCCAACCAGGGGCCTCTCTTTTAACGGGTTGCCATAGTGAACGTTCTTCCTCCCTAAATAATCGTCTATTGACCTGTAATCCCCAAACCTGTTCTTTTTGCTCTCCAAATTTAATCTGACTAAAAGGTATTTTCATTTCTGCGGTCCATCCCTCATCATCAATATTGGTGGCCGTATACCATATTGGATTCCAGCTAGGATCCCAGTTATTACCATTCTGAGATATAAATTCATCCCCTTTAACACCTGCTGCGGAAACATTAAAAGAAAAACCGGTGCGTTTATCATTATAACTATCAAAATTGATTTCAATCCAGTCCCCGGCAAAATTATCCCTACGCGCCAATCTTCTTTCTATATCCTTAGGAATACTATCATAACACCTAACACCTACATAAATATATTTAGAATCATACACTATTTTAAACTTTGTCCTCTGTTTTGGAGTTTCACCATTATTAGGGTCAAATACTGTAAACTCATTTGCCCAAGGCACCGCATTCCACCCCTCCTCGTTTATAAAACCATCTACGGTGATCACCTCCTTTACAACCAATGGTGCAGTTACATAAGTTCTTTTGATTGTTTTAAGTGTGTCGTTCTGTGAAAAAGCTACTAAAGCATGCAGAAAGACGCTTAAAGTGCCTAAATAACGAAGAAACATGATTGGTTGTTTTTTGATTTGATTGAATGACTCAAAAATAATATAGTTGTTACAGCATAAAGGGTAATAACCTCTTTTTTAACAACAATTTGGTAATACATAAGCGTGATCTAAGCCATTGAAATACCCTTTGCAAAAAAATAGAAAATATTAGGAAGCAACTATTTGCAATTCAAGTTTATAATTGTACATTTGCAGCCCGTTTGACGGGATTGAAAAGAATAATAGTAAAAAAAGTATATAGTGGATACATTAAGTTACAAAACCATATCTGCCAACAAAGCTACTGTAAGTAAAGAGTGGTTATTGGTTGATGCCGAAGGAGAAACACTAGGACGTTTATCCTCTAAAGTGGCTAATTTATTGCGTGGAAAGCATAAGCCAAGTTTTACTCCACATGTTGACTGTGGTGACAATGTAGTTATCATCAACGCCGAAAAGGTTACTCTTAGCGGAAACAAATGGTCGGACAAAACGTATAAACGATATACTGGGTACCCAGGTGGTCAGCGTTCTACAACAGCTAGGGAATTATTAGAGAAAAATCCTGCTAGCATTGTTGAGAGAGCCGTTAAAGGTATGCTTCCTAAAAATAGATTAGGCGCAGATCTTTTTAGGAACCTTAAAGTTTATGTTGGCGCCGAGCACGGTCAAGAAGCTCAAAAACCAACTGTAGTTAATTTAAAAGACATTAAGTAATGGAGATAATTCATAAAATAGGTAGAAGAAAAACTGCAGTTGCAAGAATCTATCTTTCTCAAGGTAATGGTGCTATCACCATCAACAATAAAGATTTAAACGATTATTTTCCTACTGCTACATTACAGTACAAGGTAAAACAACCTTTTACACTTACCGGAACAGAGGATAATTACGATGTTAAGGTAAATGTTTACGGCGGTGGTATTACCGGACAAGCAGAAGCTATCCGTTTAGCACTTTCTAGAGCTATGTGCGAAATTGATGCTGAAAACAGAACCACCCTTAAACCTGAAGGATTATTAACTAGAGATCCAAGAATGGTAGAGCGTAAAAAATTCGGTCAGAAGAAAGCTCGTAAGAAATTTCAATTCTCAAAACGTTAATCAAAAAAATTATGGCATCTGTCTTTTGGCAGATGCCTATTTATATTTTCAACGATATCGAAACGAGTTCGGTATTTAACCAGTTCATTGAAAGTCCTATTTACAGGATAATTAAAAATCCTTTTAACCCACTTCTAAAGAGGTAAAAAGGTAAGTTAGTTTAGCATCTAAATGATGAAGGCTTTTCGAAAGAAATACCACTTGATCATTGCTAATTCAAAAGAACGTAAACTAAATTTAAAAATGGCGAAAGTCGAAGTAAAACAATTATTAGAAGCAGGTGTGCATTTTGGACACCTAACAAGAAAGTGGAATCCAAACATGGCTCCTTATATCTACATGGAGCGTAACGGTATTCATGTAATCAACCTTTACAAAACAGTTGCAAAATTAGATGAAGCCAATGAGGCTTTAAGTAAAATTGCCGCTTCTGGAAGAAAAATCCTTTTTGTAGCTACAAAAAAACAAGCTAAGGACATTGTTGCGGAAAAAGCAGCAAATGTAAACATGCCTTATATCACTGAAAGATGGCCAGGCGGTATGTTGACCAATTTTGTAACTATCAGAAAAGCTGTTAAAAAAATGGCTTCTATCGATAGAATGAAAAAAGATGGTACATTCCTTACCTTATCTAAAAAAGAACGTCTACAAGTAGACCGTCTAAGAGCCAAGTTAGAGAAAAACTTAGGTTCCATTTCCGAAATGACAAGATTACCAGGTGCATTGTTTATTGTTGACACTATGCGTGAGCACATTGCTGTTAAAGAAGCTCAAAAATTGAACATTCCAATTTTTGCGATGGTTGATACAAACTCTGACCCTAGAGATGTAGATTACCTAATACCATCTAATGATGATGCTTCTAAATCCATAGACATCATTATGACACAAGTCACCAATGCAGTAGCCGAAGGTCTTGCCGAAAGAAAATCTGAAAAAGCTGAAAAAGCAGAGGATAAAAAGGAAAAAGCACCTAAAAAGGAAACAGCCAAGAAAGCTGCAGAGCCAACTCCTGCTAAAGTTGATACTGAGCCAACTCCTGTTGTTGACAAAGTTCCTAATGTAACAGTTGATGTAGAAGCTACCAAAGAAGCTGTAGCTAATGACACAAAAGCTAAGGCAGATGACTTAACCAAAATAGAAGGCGTAGGTCCAAAAGCTGCTGAGGCATTAGCAAATGCCGGTTTGGAAACTTTTTCTAAAGTTGCAAAAGCAGAAGCGGAAAAGATGAAAGAAATCTTAACTGAGGCGAGTTCAAGAATGGCCCACCTAGATCCTACTTCATGGCCAAAACAAGCTAAAATGGCTGCAGATGGCAAATGGGACGAGTTAAAGGAATGGCAAAACAACGTTAAGGGAGGAGTAGAATAAGCTAATCCATCTACGTTAAAGAATTAAAAATAATTCCAATATAAAGGAACATAAAAAAATAATAAAATGGCAAAAATAACTGCTGCAGAAGTAAATAAATTAAGAAAGACCACTGGTGCCGGTATGATGGATTGCAAAAAAGCTTTGGTTGAAGCGGAAGGCGATTTTGAAAAAGCAATCGAAATTCTTCGTAAAAAAGGTCAGAAAGTTGCTGCAAAGAGAGCGGACAGAGATTCATCCGAAGGTGCTGCTATAGCAAAAGTCAATAGTGATAAAACAAACGGTGTAATCATATCTTTAAACTGTGAGACAGATTTCGTTGCTAAAAACGACACTTTTGTAACATTGGCAAATGAGTTAGCTGATTTAGCATTAGGTTTTGAAAGCAAAGAATCATTTTTAAATGCCGACTATAAAGGTATGACCGTTCAGGAAAAATTAACTGAACAAACGGGTGTAATCGGAGAGAAAATTGAAATTGGTGGTTTTGAAAGATTAGAAGCTCCATTTGTTGGGTCTTATATCCACGCTGGTAACAAAATTGCAGTTCTTACAGGTCTTTCTGCCTCGGTAGACGGTGCTGAAGAAGCAGCAAAAGATGTTGCTATGCAAGCAGCAGCAATGAATCCAGTTGCTTTAAACGAAAATGGTGTTGACCAATCTGTAATTGATAAAGAAATTGAGATTGCCAAAGATCAACTGCGTCAAGAAGGAAAGCCAGAGGCAATGTTGGATAATATCGCTAAAGGTAAAATAAAGCGTTTCTTTAAAGACAACACTTTGGTAAATCAAGATTTTATAAAGGATAGCAAGCAAAGTGTTGCCCAATATATTAAATCTGTAGATTCTAATTTAGAAGTTGTTGGATTTAAAAGAGTTGCTTTAGGGTAATCATTCTTTCTGAATAATTTTATTAACGCCGCTATCTTCATAGCGGCGTTTTTTTTTACTCATTTTTAAACACTAGAAAAAAATTATATATTTCATCTTAACATACCCATAAAATAGCCTTCCCTAGCATCGGTTTTTTTCATTATTTTTGTTTGGAAATAAACCAAAACATGCAATACAAAAGGATACTTTTAAAACTAAGCGGTGAAGCTTTAATGGGAGAGAAACAATATGGCATTGATCCCAACAGGCTAAGTGAATATGCACATGAAATTAAAGAAGTAGTAGACAAGGGTATCCAAGTAGCCATAGTAATAGGCGGTGGCAATATTTTTCGCGGACTTGCAGGTGCCGCAACAGGCATGGATCGCGTACAAGGTGACCATATGGGAATGTTGGCAACTGTAATTAATGGCTTGGCACTGCAAAGCGCATTGGAGATGATAGATGTACAAACACGTTTGCAATCTGCCATAAAAATTAATGAGGTAGCCGAGCCTTTCATCCGAAGAAGAGCAATGAGGCATCTTGAAAAAGGCAGAGTTGTTATTTTTGGCGGAGGAACAGGAAATCCCTATTTCACAACTGATTCCGCTGCTGTATTAAGAGCCATAGAAATTGAAGCTGACGTTATTTTGAAAGGAACAAGGGTAGATGGTATTTACACTTCTGATCCAGAAAAGGATAAAAATGCAACGAAGTTTGACAACATTTCCTTTAAAGATGTGCTTACCAAAGGCTTAAAAGTAATGGACACAACAGCTTTTACCCTTAGCCAAGAAAATGAATTACCAATTGTTGTTTTTGACATGAACAAAAAAGGTAACTTATTAAAAATAGTAGATGGTGAAAATATAGGGACTACCGTTAATATATAGTATTGGCATACTTTATGCCTTTATAAAAGAAAAATTATAAAATGAACGAAGAAATACAATTTATCTTAGACTCGACCAAAGAAAGTATGGACGCGGCAATAGCGCATTTAGAAAGAGAGTTTGTTAAAATTCGTGCTGGGAAAGCTAGCCCCACTATGCTTTCTTCCGTAATGGTAGAGTATTATGGGTCATTAACCCCGCTATCACAGGTTGCTAATATTAATACACCAGACGGTAGAACAATATCCGTACAACCTTGGGAAAAAAATATGCTACAAGAAATTGAGAAAGCCATTATGAATTCTAACTTAGGCTTCAACCCTATGAACAATGGGGATTTTGTAATAATCAATGTACCGCCATTAACAGAGGAGAGAAGAATTCAGTTGACAAAACAGGCCAAAGCTGAGGCGGAACATGCCAAAGTAGGCGTAAGAAGTGCAAGACAAGATGCCAATAAGGAAATTAAGGATTTGGAAGTGTCCGAAGATTTAGAAAAAAACGCTACGGCCGATGTTCAAGACCTAACGGATAAATACGTTAAAAAAATAGATGATTTTCTTGTTGTAAAAGAAGCGGAGATAATGAAAGTGTAATAGCTTTCAACAAATCAATCTTTATATAAAGCAGCTTCAAAGCTGCTTTTTTCTATTGTAGCAATACTATTTTTTAAACCTTCAACATAGGAACAGATAACTACATTGGTTACCTTTGCAATCCGTAAAAAAAATTATGGTAGCTAAACTTACAAAGGGCTTTTGGGCCAAGACCGCTAGAATAATTCTAAGAAATAGAATCTTAATACTCCTTTTCGTAGCAGCATTTACCGTATTCCTAGGATTACAATGGAAAAATATGCGTTTTTCTAGCTCACAAGCCAACCTGTTACCTGATGGCCATCCCGTAAATGTAGAGTACCAGTCTTTTTTAAATAAGTTTGGAGAAGAAGGTAATGCCGTGGTTTTTGCCATAAAAGATTCTGCACTATACAACCCTAATAATTTTAACCGATGGAATAAGTTCAGTAAACAATTGGGAGCTTTTCCTGAAGTAGATTTTGTACTTTCTACGGATAATCTACAGGAATTAATCAAGGACAAAGAAAAACAAGAGTTCGTTATGGAACCCTTGTTCAAAAAACAACCAGAAAGTGTCCAAGAACTAGATAGTATAATTCATCATTTGTTCAATGACCTCCCTTTTTACGACAACCTTATCTTCAATAAAAAAACGAGTACCCTAAGAACAGTTATGTATCTAGACAAGGATATTGTCAATACGAGTGTTAGAAAAGATTTCATCCTTAAGGACATGACTCATTTAGTTGAGAATTTTGAGGAAGAAACAGGTCTTGATGTTCGCATATCTGGCATGCCTTATGTGCGTACCATGAACTCGCAAAATATCATTGATGAAATTGGCAAGTTCATACTTGCTGCATTAGGCGTTACTTCATTAATTTTCTTTTTCTTTTTTAGGAGTTTCAGGGCAACCATTATTTCTATGTGCGTTGTAATAATAGGAGTTATGTGGGCATTTGGTATACTTGGCCTTTTACAGTACGAAATAACAGTTTTAACAGCATTGATACCCCCGCTAATTATTGTCATTGGAATACCAAATTGTATATTCTTAATTAATAAATACCAACAAGAGGTAAAGAAACATGGTAACCAGGCCCTTTCATTACAACGAGTAATTTCAAAAATTGGTAATGCCACCTTAATGACCAATATGACCACGGCGTCCGGGTTTGCCACTTTCATAATTACGGATAGTAAATTATTAAAAGAGTTTGGCATTGTGGCCTCCATAAATATCATAGGCATTTTTATTTTATCACTACTGATTATTCCTATTGTTTACAGTTTTTTATCCCTTCCAAAAACAAGACATTTAAAGCATTTGAACAAAAAGTGGATTGATGCCTTTGTTAGCTGGATGGAAAAAATAGTGCGTCATAAAAGAATTGCCGTGTATATTGTTTCTATTGGGCTTTTAGTAGTAAGTATTATTGGGATTTATCAAATTGAAATATCTGGAAGTCCAATTGAAGACATGCCTAAAAAGGCGGATTTCTTTAAGGACATCAGATTTTTTGAGGAAGAGTTTGATGGTATTATGCCTGTTGAAATTGTTGTGGACACCAAGCAACCAAAAGGAGTGCTAAAGCCCGCTACCTTAAAAAGAATGGAGCGTTTAGGGGATGTAGTTGAAGAAATTCCTGAATTATCCAAACCTGTTTCCGTGGTTAATTTAGTAAAATATTCAAAACAGGCATTTTATAACGGTATTCCAAAGTACTATCAATTACCAACTAGTCAGGAAAACAATTTTATTATGGATGTTGCCCGTAAATCTTCGGATAACGGAAATCTACTAAAAAGTTTTGTGGACAGTACTGGCCAGACAGCACGGATGTCAACCTATATGCGAGATGTTAAAACAGATCGTATGGAACAAATAGAAGAAAGGCTATTAGAGAACATTACCAAAATATTTCCCGAAGAACGCTACTCAGTATATATGACCGGTAGTGCTTTATTATTTTTAAAGGGCACAAAATATTTAGTGAAAAATTTAATTCTATCGTTAGCACTTGCCATTGGTCTTATCGCCCTGTTCATGGCATATTTGTTCCGTTCTTTTAGAATGATAATCATTTCATTAATCCCAAACTTATTGCCACTTATCTTAACAGCAGGTATCATGGGATTTGTTGGCGTACCAATAAAGCCTTCCACAATACTAGTTTTTAGTATAGCCTTTGGCATTTCTGTAGATGACACAATTCACTTCTTGGCAAAATATAGGCAAGAGCTCACCTCTAATAAATGGAAAATAGAAAAATCGGTTTATGCAGCATTAAGGGAAACTGGAGTAAGTATGTTCTACACATCCATAGTGTTATTTTTTGGATTTTCGGTCTTTGTAATTTCCAACTTTGGAGGAACTGTTGCCCTTGGAGCATTGGTCTCCGCCACCTTACTTTTTGCAATGTTGGCCAACCTTATACTGCTACCATCGCTTTTGTTGTCTTTAGAGAAAAGCATAGCCAATAAAGAAGTTCTTAAAAAACCACAAATAAACATACTTCCAAAAGAGGAAGTGAACGACTAATTTAGCTTGTAACAAAAAGGGGTTATTTAAGCACGGTATTCAATCAATATTTTTTTTCAAAAAGCTATCTTTGGCTTTTAATTTACAATTCATTAAAAATGCGCTCAGTAAGTATAAAAGAGGTTCTTAAAGGAAAAGATCTACTTCAAGAAGTAACCATCAATGGATGGGTTAGAACTTTTAGAAGTAATAGGTTTATAGCTCTCAATGACGGGTCTACTATCAACAACATTCAATGTGTTGTTGACTTTGAACAGTTTGACGAATCTATCTTAAAACAGGTCAATACTGGTGCCGCACTTAGAATTTCTGGAACTTTGGTAGAAAGCCAGGGACGTGGCCAAAGTGTAGAAATACAAGTAAAGGATATTTTTGTACATGGAGCCGCTGACCCTGAGAGCTACCCGATACAACCTAAAAAACATTCATTAGAATTTTTAAGGGAAAAAGCGCATTTAAGAGTTAGAACAAATACCTTTTCGGCGGTAATGCGAGTTCGCTCTGCATTATCTTTTGCCATACATCAATATTTCAGGCAAAATGGTTTCTATTATTTTCACGCCCCTATTATTACAGGTTCCGATGCCGAGGGTGCAGGAGAAATGTTCAGAGTTACCACTTTAAACGACAAGAACCCACCTTTAACAGATGATGGCGCTGTCAACTATAGGGAAGACTTCTTTGGAAAAGAAACCAACCTTACTGTATCCGGACAATTAGAAGCTGAGGCATATGCCATGGCATTGGGCAAAGTATATACTTTTGGACCTACATTTAGAGCAGAAAACTCCAATACATCAAGACACCTTGCAGAATTTTGGATGATAGAACCAGAAATGGCGTTCTATGATTTAGATGCAAATATGGATCTTGCCGAAGATTTTATAAAAAATGTTATTGATTATGTT
Organism: Maribacter sp.; assembly: GCA_965662155.1. Lineage (GTDB taxonomy): Bacteria > Bacteroidota > Bacteroidia > Flavobacteriales > Flavobacteriaceae > Maribacter. Next base: position 19,972 of record CBFIGW010000031.1, read on the forward strand.
TTAGAAAACTGCATGGAAGATCTAGAATTTCTAGAAAAGAGATTATTAGACGAGGAAAAGACAAAACCCCAAGTAGAACGAAGTGAAATGCCTTTAATTGAAAAATTAAAGTTCATTTCGGAAAACAACTTTATGAGGGTTACCTACACCGAAGCCATCGAGATACTTAGGAACAGTAAACCCAACAAAAAGAAGAAATTTCAATATCCTATAAATGAATGGGGCGCAGACTTGCAAAGTGAGCATGAACGCTATTTAGTGGAAAAACATTTTAAATGTCCCGTTATTTTGTTTGACTACCCTGCAAAAATCAAAGCCTTTTATATGCGTCTAAATGAGGATGGAAAAACAGTTAGGGCTATGGATATTTTATTTCCTGGTATTGGCGAAATAGTTGGAGGTTCACAAAGAGAAGAACGTTTAGATGTTTTAAAGGAAAAAATGGAGGCTCTAAATATTCCAGAAGAAGAGTTGTGGTGGTATTTGGACTTAAGAAAATTTGGTACTGCCGTACATAGCGGTTTTGGACTTGGTTTTGAACGTCTAGTTTTGTTTGCAACTGGAATGGGCAATATAAGAGATGTAATACCTTTCCCAAGAACTCCACAAAATGCTGAATTTTAATGGGATTTAGTTATTTTTATAGATAACACAAATACTGATGTTAAAACAACACTTACAATTTAAACTATCCCAGAAATTATCTCCTCAACAAATTCAGTTGATGAAGCTTATTCAATTGCCCACTCAGGCATTTGAGCAGCGTCTAAAGCAAGAATTGGAGGAAAATCCTGCTCTTGAAAGTGGCAAGGAAGAAACGGAAAATTTAAATGACGAGTTTGAGGATGTTTTCGACAGTGATTCGGACAGTGAGACTATTGACACGGAAGATATCAATATAGATGATTATCTAAGTGATGATGAAATTCCAGACTATAGAACTCAAGCAAATAACTATAGTGCGGATGACGATGAAAAAAGTGTACCCTATGCTTCGGGCACTACCTTTAACCAGTACCTTATTAATCAATTAAACACCGTATATCTAAGTGATGAGGAATGGGCTATAGCTGAGTTTTTAGTGGGAAGTATCGATGAAAGTGGATATATCAGAAGACCCATTACCGACATTTTAGATGACTTGGCCTTCACTCAAAATGTTTATACTGATGAAGAAACCATAGAACGCGTTCTTTCTATAGTACAAGAGTTAGACCCTCCAGGGGTTGGTGCCCGATCATTGGAAGAGTGTCTGGTGATACAGTTGAAACGCAAGGATATAAATCCAAACATAGAATTAGCTATTTCCATACTCACCAAATCATTTGATCACTTCACCAAAAAACACTATAAGAAGCTTATTCAAAAACATAATGTTACGGAAGATGAGTTAAAGGAGGCTATATCTGAAATCGAAAAATTAAATCCCAAACCGGGAGGTTCCTATTCTGGAAATACCAGAATTATAGAACATGTAGTACCGGATTTTTTCATTAGGATTGTAGATGGTGAATTAGAATTAAGCCTTAACAGTAGAAATGCCCCAGAATTACATGTCTCTAGAGAGTATAACAATATGCTTAAAGGATACAAGGAATCAAAGGATAAATCCAAATCTCAAAAGGATACCGTATTATTTATTAAACAAAAGCTAGACGCTGCTAAATGGTTTATTGATGCCATACGACAACGTCAACAGACTTTGTTCATCACTATGAATTCCATAATGCAATATCAGAAAGAATACTTTCTAACCGGTGATGAGCGCAATTTACGTCCTATGATATTAAAGGATATTGCCGATCAGATAGACATGGATGTCTCAACGGTTTCCAGGGTAGCTAACAGCAAGTACGTTGACACCCCATACGGAACTAAACTTATTAAAGAATATTTCTCCGAGTCTATGAAAAATGAGCAAGGAGAAGATGTTTCTACAAAAGAAATAAAAAAGATTCTTGAAACTGTGATTAAGGAGGAGGCTAAGAAAAAACCTTTGACAGATGATAAACTTGCAGCCATTCTAAAAGAAAAAGGTTATCCTATTGCAAGACGTACCGTAGCCAAATATAGAGAACAACTTGGCATACCGGTAGCCAGATTAAGAAAGCAAATTTAATGAAACTGTTCTTCACTATAGTTTCATATATCTTCCATCCGTTATTTATGCCGATTGGTGGTACTTTGGTTTATTTTATTATTACTCCCAAATACAGCCCATTAGAAGCTCAAGCGGGCAATATTCTTCCCATTTTCATTCTTACGGTAATAATTCCAATCATAGCTTATTTCATTTTAAGGAATATTGGAGTAACACAATCTATATTCATGCCCACTCTATCGGAACGTAAATATCCCTTATATATTCATATACTCTTGGTGTTACTTGTTTTATACAAGGTAATACCAAACAATTATATCTCGGAACTCTATTTTTATTTTGTAGGTCTATTGGGCGCAGCATTTGCATGCTTAATATTGCTTTATTTTGGTTTCAAGGTTAGTTTACATTTGGTTGGGGTTGGCGGATTATTCATGTATTTGATTAATCTAAGTATCCATTTTGAGGTCAATATAATTATTGCGATAAGTTTATTTACGATATTCATTGGCCTGGTAACCTCTTCTAGACAATATCTTAAGGCACATTCTAAACCTGAACTCTTATTTGGCCTATTTATCGGGGTTATATCCCAGCTCTTAACCGTTAAGTTCTGGTTATAATATATAAAAAATAAAACCTACTCGTAACGGTTTTATGGCTATAGGAACATCAACATCATCCAACACTACATTACTTCCAAAGAAGTCGCTTAAGGCATAATACAAGTGTACATTAAATGTATTATAACCCAAATTAAATGTTAGCCCATATTGAAAGTTATTTACATCGGTATTATAAAAACCATCTTTATATTCTGTGGTTACCAATTTTGATCTTGCCCCTATGACATATGCTGCCTTTACTCCAACATACAAACGCCAAAACCTATATTCTTCAGGCGTAGAATTGCGCCATCTATACTCAAAAGGCACTTCTAACAAATGCGTTTCTAGCTTACTTTTTTTAAAATTAATGGTACCATCATCCAAAGCATATGAAAATCCGTTAAAAGCTTCCCTAACCACTAAATTAGTGTAGTATGTGTTTAACGCAAGACCCAAACCAAGACCCAAGGCACGTGTGCCAGATTTATTCAAAGGTATATCCTTAATCACACCTGCTTGCAATCCGTAAGAGAGATTGCGTTGTTGAAAATCATCAGGTGTATTTCTAACAAAATTATATGTAATTCCAAGATAAAATTGATCCTCAAAATAACGATCGTTTACCACACTAGAAACGGTATCATTCTGGGAATAAGCACAAAGTGAAAATCCTATACAAAATAGTAAATGCCAAAACCTCATAGGTGAATAAAGTTAATAAAATAAAAAACGCTTCAATTAAATTGAAGCGTTTTTATAGTTTGAAAATAATTAACTAACTATTGAAGGTTTCTAAAAGCATCTCCCTCGTAAGTTGTATAGTTAACTTTTAAAGCGTTTACCTTTCTTAATTCTTGTTTAATATCAGAAATAAGACCCATTTTCGCATTCTTATCAACCTTTAAAGCAGTTGTAAGAACATTTTGAAGCTCTTGTGGCTTCTTAGCCCTTTCCATTAAGATATAATCTCCAACCTCAGAAGGATTGGCAAATTTATCGTTTAATTGAATTTTAGGTTCTGTACCAAACACTTTCTCATATTCCCTAGTAGGTTTACCCACATAGATGTAGATTACCCTATCCTTTTTCTCCAGCTTCTTTATTTCACTGGCATTAGGTAGAATATTTTCGACTTTTAACGAACTGTCTTTCATAACAGTTACTGTCATAAAGAAAAATAAAAGCATAAATACAATGTCTGGAAGAGATGCAGTTGACACCGCAGGTACTTCCCCATCTTTTTTCTTTGCAAATTTAGACATAGTGTTTTATTTATGTTCTATTATTAATTAGATGTAGTCTCAGCTTCGGATAACTTTTGAGGAAATAAATCCTGTATCCTTTTAACCTTTTCCTTAAGCTCTTCTTTCACATCATCAGAGGTTTCAGGATTAAGGTACTCCGCTTCCATGTCTACAAAATCTTTTTTATAAAGACGTTGCGCTTCCCTATTTCTAAGGTCATTATAGGCACCTACCAATTCATTTTGAACCGTGATATATGTACTATACTTAGTCTCCCTATCATTTTTCAATGATATAATAGCCTTTGAAGGACTATCAGAAGAAGAAGCCTCTCGCTTACCTTGACAGTAACTACAAAAATCTGGACTACCTGATGGCGCTCCACCGTTATCCAAAAAGGCCATTGCCTTTTCTCTAAGGTCTTTCAGCTCTATCAACTCATCGTCTGCCAATAACTGGCCGTTCTTATTAATATTAACTTGAAAGATATTTTTCTGTTTAATAACAACATCAGTATCTGGCGGTTCAATTGGAGGTAACATACGATCCAATCCCGCATCCGTCTCAATGGTAGTTGTTACCAAGAAAAAGATAAGCAATAGGAAAGCTATGTCCGCCATGGAACCAGCACTTACTTCGGGTGCTCCTGCTCTTCTAGCCATAGTTATCTATTTTTTTATTTACTAAACATATTTTTTATAGCTGGTACTATAAGTGAAACAACTGCGATTATGGTAAGGATAAAAAATACATTTAATCCCATTCCAATTTTCTTAATTGTACTCTCGTCTTCCATAGCCATAAACTCAGGTGCAACATCCGTTCCACTAGCTAAAACATAAGAAATTACCACTACTAAAGCAAAACCTCCAATAACGAATAATGTCTTTTTAAGCCCTTGAGGATTTGAGAACAAATTCTTTAAGGTGAAAATCAAACTTACAATAACCGCTATTCCTAACAATAAATAAGTTATGATGAACATTGTGTTCATTGCACCACTTTGCGCTGCTTCTGCCGCCGGCATATCAGATGAAGGTAATAAATACCATAATATAGCACTTAATACACCTACAGCAATTAATACTATTTTTATAATTTTCTGCATAATTTTTTGGTGTTAAGGGTGCTAATTATTTTTTATGATCTACCAACATATCAATCAACGTGATTGAAGAATCTTCCATATCGTTAACAATACTATCAATTTTAGCGATAATATAGTTATAGAAAATCTGAAGTATAATTGCCGTAATAAGACCAAATACCGTTGTTAATAATGCCACCTGGATATCACCTGCAATAAGTGACGCACTTAAGTTACCAACAGCTGCAATT
>CBFIGW010000032.1:0-25135 GCA_965662155.1 Maribacter sp.
AAACTGGAAGTGGACTTATCGTAGCAAGAGGAAAAGACCTTTTGGCCGATGTGAAAAAAGAATTAGGATTCTAAAATAGTTTTCTAAAGATATAAAGCCACCGTATTGGTGGCTTTTTTTATGGAATTAATTTTCGTTTGATGTTCTTCCATCTAAGTTCCCGTATAAAAACACCTACTTCATTACTGACCATAAATGGTTGGTTCTCTTTCTTAGCTTTAAAATAACCATGCATGTTGTCTATAAAGACAGCTCTCTTTTGTTGTTTAAGGGCCATTTTAAGAGAAGCGATAAGTGTTATACAAAAGCCATATCGCATTCTGTACATTGCTTGCCCTTGTAAATGTCTTGCCTTTGCATTGTACGCTTTACCAGTAGGTCTTAGATGTTTTACCTCAAGTGTTTCATCCGTATAGATTTCATAACCATGAAACTGCGCTAAAAGCTCATCTACCGTATCCCAACCCATGGCGTTTTTTAGTCCGCCAATAGCAATAAAGCATTTTTTTGAATAGGCTTTAAAAGCGCCTCTTACATGATCTTTGTTCATGGGGTGGTTAAGTTTCCAATCTCCCTGCTTGTCTTGTTCAAAGGCAAATCCGCCAGCAATACCTATTTGTGGTCTTCCTTTAAAAACAAAAGCAATTTTCTCAAAATAGCTTTTCGGTAGGATTATATCTGCGTCTAATTTAACTATGAAATCATATTCTTGATCTATTAGTAACAGTCCCTTATTAAACGCATTAATTACTTTACTACCTGGCATATGTTCGCCAGAGGATTTTGTATTAAGTTTTGAGATTAAACCGTGTTTTGATGTAAATTCATCTAAGATGCGTTCAGTGCCATCATCTGAATTGTCATTGACTACAACTATTTTTTTTGGTACAAGGCTTTGTTGTAAAAGAGAGTTTAAAGTTTGGCCTAAATAGGACTCTTCATTATGTGCTGGTATGATTACATAGTAATCCATATGCTTTTGACCTTATTTTTTATGAGCCTTAGTAGCATAGACAATATAATACCTAGGAGTAAAAAGACGTAACAATGGTCTAAAACCAATTTTCTTTACTGGATGGGTCCATTTTTGAGATGCTTGTATTTCCCAACCTGCTTTTTCTAAAAGCCAATTAAACTGCCAGTCTTCAAACTCATGGTAATGCCTGTCCCAAGGGTCTGTTTGGCTTTTATATGCTTTCGAAAACCATAATCTCAATGGTATGCTGGTCACTAATTTATCAGCCTTTATTTCAGTTAGGACATTTAAAGGGGCCAAAAGATGTTCAAAAATTTCAAAGGCGGTTACCACATTGGCATCTGAGTTTATTACGGCCGCAATTTCATAATCCAAATCTTCACCCGAAGTGTTTTTAACGGAATAGCCTTTTGATTTCATTATTTCCGAAAGAGGATTTTTAACACCTAAATCTAGAATAGATTCTTTGGTATCTATATGTTTCTGTAAAAATTCAATGGTATGTTTAAAACGTTTATTCGGAAAAGTATTCTCGTACATATTACAGTCTGTAAACTATGGCGTTAACATTCATTCCGGCGCCAACACTAGCAAAGATAACAACATCGCCCTTTTTAAGATGATGATTTTTCAAATTTCCTTTTAATATTAAATCAAGCAACGTGGGTATGGTAGCAACAGAACTGTTTCCTAATTTTTCAATGATCATTGGCATTACGTCTTTAGGTAATTCCATGTCATAAAGCTCGTAAAACCTTTTTACGATGGCTTCATCCATCTTTTCATTAGCTTGGTGTATTAGTATTTTGGTAACCTCATTAATGCTTACACCACTTTTCTTTAGACAATTGGCCATGGCACTTGGTACATGGGTTACTGCAAATTCATAAATTTTTCTACCATACATCTTTATGTATTTCGTAGCATCATTACTTGATTTGAATGACTTGCCAAAATAGAGCATAAAAGCTTCATCATAAGCATAAGTAGCGCTCTCATGAGCCAAAATTTCCCCACTAGCGTTTGTATTTTCCAAAATAGTAGCTCCGGCCCCGTCAGAAAATATCATGGTATCCCGGTCACTATGGTCAACAACTCTAGAGAGTGTTTCGGCACCAATAACCAGGCATTTTTTAGCCATACCACTTTTTATAAATGATTTAGCTTGTATGATACCTTCGATCCAACCTGGGCATCCAAAAAGCATATCATAAGCCACACATTTAGGATTTTTAATTCTTAAATGGTGTTTTACTCGGGTTGCTAAACTAGGCAGCATATCTCCTTGGTTTTCACCCTTTGTTACATTACCGAAATTATGACAGAATATGATATAGTCTATTTCCTCTTTATCAATGTTGGCATCTGCTATTGCCTTTTCAGCAGCTAAAAAACCAATATCGGATGTATTTAGGTTGTCTTCGGCATAACGCCTTTCGGATATACCGGTAATTGCCTTAAATTTTCTAATAACAATGCTATTTTCTTGTGGAAACGCACTACCGTCATTATTTAAAAATTCATGCTTATTAAAATCATTATTTACGACAACTTTGGTAGGGATATAGCTGCCGGTACCAGTAATTGCAATACCCATTAATTTAAAATTTTAAAATACTTGTTTAAGTTACTATTTATTGCTTTTAAAGTTATGCATGCATAAGAAACAATACGATGTTCAAGTTAGTGATGAGAAAATTAAAAAAGCCCCCAATTATTGTGGAGGCTTGTTTTATAAGTGATAATAGTAGCTTTTATGCTTCTATATAAGCTTCAATAGGAGCGCAAGTACAAATTAAATTACGGTCTCCATATGCATCATCTACCCTACGAACAGTTGGCCAGAACTTATTTTCCTCGACATAAGATAATGGAAAAGCGGCCTTTTGTCTTGAGTAAGGAAAATCCCAGTTGTCGTTGGTGAGCATTGCCAAGGTATGAGGGGCATTTTTAAGTACGTTGTTCGCGTCGTCTTTTGTTGCCATATCGATCTCTTGTCTTATGGAAATCATGGCATCACAAAACTTATCTAGTTCGGCTAAACTTTCGCTTTCGGTTGGCTCTATCATAAGTGTTCCAGCCACGGGAAAGGAAACCGTTGGTGCGTGAAAACCATAATCCATTAATCTTTTTGCAATGTCCGTTACCTCAATGCCATTTTGTTTAAATGATCTACAATCAATGATCATTTCATGGGCAGCCCTACCTTTTTCACCGCTATATAATACATCAAATTTCCCTTCTAACCTGTGTTTTATATAATTTGCGTTTAAAATTGCGATTCTAGTTGAATCTGTAAGACCGGCTTCACCAAGCATTTTTATATATCCGTATGAAATTAAGCAAACCAATGAGCTTCCCCATGGTGCTGCGGAAATGCCTGTAATTGCTTTTTCACCACCGGTTGGGATAATTGGATTTCCTGGTAAAAAGGGTGCTAATTGCTCTGCTACACAAATGGGACCGACTCCTGGACCACCTCCGCCATGGGGAATTGCAAAGGTTTTATGGAGGTTTAGGTGACAAACGTCCGCTCCAATAGTGGCTGGATTAGTTAAACCCACCTGTGCGTTCATGTTGGCACCGTCCATATATACTTGCCCACCATTGTCATGAATTAATTTGGTAATGTGTTTGATTGAAGACTCAAAAACCCCATGGGTAGATGGATACGTTACCATCAGGGCAGCTAAATTATCAGTATGGATAGAAACTTTCTCTTCTAAATCTGCAACATCAATATTTCCTTTTTCATCGGTTTTAGTTACTACTACTTTCATTCCGGCCATAACGGCGGATGCCGGATTTGTACCGTGTGCCGATGCTGGAATAATACATATGTTTCTGTGGGATTCGCCTCTAGATTCATGATATGCCCGTATAACCATTAATCCCGCATATTCTCCCTGTGCTCCAGAATTTGGTTGTAAAGAAGTTTCTGCAAAACCGGTAATAATGGATAAATCTTTAGCTAGTTCTTTTAGTATTACTTGGTAACCTTCAGCTTGTTCTACGGGAACAAAAGGATGTATATTTCCCCAATGAGCGGAACTTAAAGGTAGCATTTCAGAAGCTGCATTTAGCTTCATGGTACAGCTTCCTAACGATATCATACTATGATTTAATGATAGATCCTTACGCTCCAATTTTTTGATATAGCGCATTAATTCTGTCTCGGAATGATAAGAATTAAAGATTTTGTTCTCTAAAAACGGAGCAGTTCGTTTTACGTTCTCAAGGATTCCGGGATTATCTTTCAAAGCAGCTATATGTACTGTTTCTTTATCGGCTACCTCTGCGAAAATAGAAATGATTTGGTTTAAGTCATTTATTGATGTAGCCTCATTTACCGCTATGGAAACAGTTTCCGCATCTATGTATAAAAAATTAACTTCGTTTTCCTCGGAAATTGCTTTTACTTTCTTGGCATCCGCTTTGATGACAATAGTATCAAAATAAACCTTGTTGGTTTGATAAAAACCTAATTCCTCTAAAGTGTCTACTAGGGTGAAAGCTGTAGAATGGACTTTGCTGGCAATATATTCCAAACCTTTAGGACCATGGTAAACAGCATACATACCGGCCATAACTGCTAATAACACTTGTGCCGTACAAATGTTGGATGTAGCCTTGTCCCTTTTTATATGTTGTTCACGTGTTTGAAGGGCCATGCGTAAGGCAGGTTTGCCATCTACATCTTTGGTTACTCCAATAATACGTCCGGGTATATTTCTTTTGTAAGCTTCTTTTGTGGCAAAAAATGCGGCATGTGGTCCGCCATATCCTAATGGAATGCCAAAACGTTGTGTTGTCCCTACCACAACATCAGCTCCAAATTCTCCAGGAGGTGTTAACAGTACCAAGCTTAAAATATCTGCTGCAACGGCAACTTTTATATCAACCTCTTTTGCTTTGGTTACAAAATTGGCATAATCACTAACCTGTCCATACTTGCCTGGGTATTGTAATATAGCTCCAAAATATGCCGTACTAAAATCAAAGTCCTCATGATTGCCAACAACTAGTTCAATAGCCAAGGGAGTGGCTCTTGTTTGTAATAATGAAAGTGTTTGCGGTAGAATCTCTTCCGATACAAAAAATTTGCTGATATTATTTTTTTTCTGTTCCCTTGTCCTTACGTCAAAAAGCATTGTCATAGCTTCTGCTGCAGCGGTACTTTCATCTAAAAGCGATGCGTTTGCAAGTTCCATTCCGGTAAGGTCGGTTACTACGGTTTGGAAATTTAATAAAGCCTCTAATCTTCCTTGAGCTATTTCTGCCTGGTATGGGGTATAAGCAGTGTACCAACCTGGGTTCTCTAAAATATTCCTTTTTATGACCGATGGTGTGAGGCTTTCATGATAGCCCAAACCTATGTACGAACGGAATAATTTGTTCTTTTTTGATAAAGTTTCCAAATGGGACAAGAATTTGTGCTCACTCATTGGTGCATCCATATCCAAAGGTTTTTTTAACCTTATTTCATCTGGAATGGTCTCGTAAATCAATTGTTCCAAATTTTCCACACCTACAGTCTGTAGCATGTGTGTCACATCTTCTTTTTGTATGCCTATATGGCGGAGCGCAAAAACATCAGTCTTCATAGCGTATAAGAATTAATCATGCAAAATTAAACATTAATTATAGTATCAAATAGTTTTATAACAGTGCTTAGTGTGAAAGTTTTTAACCAAAAATCAAGGTTATAAACAGTTTAGGTATTTTTGTTTAATGCAAATTCTCAAACGTATTTTTGATTTTTATCTTGATGCTAGTATACATGTAGCGTTTGGGGTGTTTGCATTAACCTCTATAACTTGGATCACGTTAGACATTCCGGTTAACCAACATCTTTCTTTTTTTTTGTTTTTTGGAACAATAACGTGTTATAATTTCATCAAATATGGGGTGGAGGCGGAGAAGTATATTCTAGTAGCTAATAGGTATCATAAAAACATTCAATTTTTAAGTTTCGTTGCATTCGCATTTACGATGTACCATGCTTATTTTTTAAGCCTTTCGGTTTGGTTTGGAATTTTTGTTATGCTTGGTTTAACGGGGTTGTATGCATTGCCCGTTTTACCCAATACAAAAAATCTTAGAAGCTGGGCAGGCTTCAAAATATTTATTGTTGCATTGGTCTGGGCAGTTTCTACGGTTATACTACCTTTTTTGACTTATGATAGTGTTTTATTTTGGGATGTTTGGGTAGAGTTTTTTCAGAGGCTTGTTTTTGTGCTTATTTTATTAATACCGTTTGAGATTAGGGATTTAAAATATGACAAACCGGAGCTAAGAACACTACCCCAACGTTTTGGAGTTGCTAGGTCAAAAATAATAGGATCAGTATTAGTTTTGGTTTTTTTCTTTAGCACATTTCTTAAAGATGATATTGCAATAAGTGAGTTGATGGCTAAAGGGGTGTTGTTTATACTTATGGGTTGGTTAATGTATCTTACCAGCAGAAATCAATCTAAATATTTTGCATCTTTTTGGGTAGAGTCAATATCTATTTTTTGGTATGTCCTTATGGTCATTGCATACCTGTATTTTTAGTCTTTTCCTTGCAATTTTTGTTTAAGTTTCAACTTCTCTTGTTCGGATAGTGAATGTAGATTGGCTTTTTCGCAGAGAGAGGTGAATTTTGTATTGCGCTTTGTATGTTTAGCGCATGTTTTACATATTAGTACGTGTAAGTTCAACTTTAATTTTTCAAAAAAAGTAGCTTCATTATATTGCGCCTTGTCACATATAGTGGCAGCTTTATCACACGAAATCATCATTTGTACCAGTTTTGGTTTAGGCAGTCCATTAAAGAAGTCCTTGCCCTATGAATTATTACCCAAAGATTAGACGGATTAATTCCAAGCTCATTACAAATATCTTCCGTACTTATTTCTTGAATGGTTTTCATTGTAAAAACCTTTGCTTGTTTTTTAGGTAGCTTGGATATACACTCTTGTATGGCTAAACCTAACTCCTCATTTTCTATAGTGCTATTCTCAAAGGAGCTAAAAGGATCGGCAACTTTTTCTTCTAACCAATCACCTTCTTCATCATTATGGGAACTGTATCCCATTCTTACTTCGGCTTTTCCTTTTTTTGAGTTTATTTTTCTATAATGATCAATTACCTTCCTTTTTAAAATAGCAATTAGCCAAGTACGTTCTGCGGCATCACCTTTATAATTTTTAGCAGATTTTAACCCCGCTAAAAATGTTTCAGAGACTAAATCTTTTGCTATTTCTGAATCGCTTACCCTTCCCACCGCAAAGTTAAATAGGTAATCGGCATAATTATCCACCCACGAATCAGGTTGTAGTTTATGTGATGTCATACATTTTGAGTAGTTTTCAAAAATAAAAGAATTTGAGTTACCAACGGCATAAATTATAATGTTATAAGTATTTATCTTTATTAGCTATTTTTGGTTAAACTTTTTAATATGAAAAATTCACTTTTAGTATTTCTAGTCTTATTGATTAATTTTAGTTGTGCCCAAAAGGCTGTAAATCATATAACAGAATTTAATCCTAACGATATTGGTGATGCTATGTTGGTTGATGTACGAACACCTGAGGAATATGCACAAGGGCATATAGAAATGTCTGTGAACATAAACTGGTTTGACCCAGAATTTGCCAATAAGTTTGATGTTATAGACAAGGAAAAAACTATTTATGTATATTGTAAAGTAGGGGGCAGAAGTGCAAAGGCACAACAAAGGTTAACCGCATTGGGTTTTAAAAATGTAATTAACCTAGATGGCGGCTATGATGCTTGGGTTAAAAAATAAGTAATTTCTCCCGAATATTTCTATACGTTGAGTGTAGGGAAGGCTTGTTCACAATTGTGCTCTGTGTTATGGTCCGGATACCCTAACTTTGTAAGTGGTACATCTTAGAAGGGCGGTATTTTAATAGTCCATTGGTACTATGTAGTTCATAGCGTTATTGTACCAATAAAGTTGCTTTAAAGGAAGTTGGGATATAATTACGAGTTTCAAAATAAAGTATAATGACTAAATAGTGAATGGTTTAAGCCTTGTTTTAAGTCTGTATTGTAATGTTGTATCGGCTACATGTTTATTTAATTCTTCAAAATGTTATTATCTAAATTGTTAATTAATAGTGTTTTCAAGTGCGGCAATAATGGCTTTTAGTTGATGGTCGTTTATTGGCTTTATAATGTAATCGGAGATTTCATTAATTCTTTTTACTTTTTCAATATCCACAGGGTCTACAGATGAAGAAACCATGTAGATGGTTATTTTCTTGCCAACTTTGGGCTTAATTTTAACGTATTCTTCCATAAATTGATACCCATCCATTATGGGCATATTTATATCCAAAAAAATAACATCCGGTAATTCATTTTGGGCGTTAAGATTGTCAAGCATAAAATCTATAGCTTCAGCGCCATCACTAAAAGCCTTTATTTGACGAATAGAGTTTAAGTTTTCTAAATTACATGACATGGTGTATTGGTAAATTTCATCGTCATCTACAATACATACATTAACTCTATTTTCCATATATTTTTTATTTAAAAGATACAAAAAAAGTTGTACCTACATTAACCTTACTTTTAACAGAAATAGAACCGCCCATAGCTTCTACTTGTGCCTTGGTCAAAAATAGGCCAATGCCTTGAGCTTCTGGGTGCCTATGAAAAACTTTGTTAAGGCCAAACAACTTGTCTCCGTGTCTTTCTAAATCAATTCCTAAGCCATTGTCCTTAATTGAAAGGATAACATTGCCATTTTTTATTTTTGTTTTTAAACTAATTTTAGGCGTACGTTCGGGTGATTTGTACTTTAAAGCGTTACTGATCAGGTTTAAAAAAATGCTTTCAAGATAAATTTGATTGTAGGTAATTGTGGGCGCCGTTGAAAAATCATATTCAATGGTCGCTTTGGTATTTAATATTTCAGCAGCTAAAATTTCTTTTGTTTTGTTGTACACCCCCAAGAAATTCAGCTCTGTAGTTACTTGGTTAAGTTTGTTGTTAATTTTTAAAGATTCTATAAGTGAATTTAATGTAAGGGTAAGATGGTTTATAACAGTTTCAAATTTTCCAAAAAGCTCAGTTTTTTTATCTTCGTTGGCCGCGTCCTTATATAGCCCTAATAATGCATTTAAATTACTAACGGGGGATCTAAGATTGTGAGAGGTGATATGATTAAATTCTGCTAGTTGTTTATTTCTAATCGTTAATTCTTTAGTAGACTTTTCCAGTCTTTTATTGGCTTCTAATATTCTCTCTTTGTTACGTTTTTCTTTGGTGATGTTTCTAATGGCTATCATAATTAAATAACCAGTACTGGTTTCTACGGGACTGGCTTTTAATTGAATTGGTATTTTATCACCATTTTTATTTATGATATAGCTTTCTCTTGCGGGAAAATCAATTTTAGTTAATTGTTTTTCCTTTTTTAAATATTCTTTTTCTATTTGATATTGTTCATGAAACTCTTGAGGTATTATAGTTAAAAAGTCTGAACCTACCATTTCGTGGGTACCGTAGCCATAAATTTTTTCAGCTTCCTTATTTATAAATTGAATGATGCTATTTTCGTCGATAATGACAAATGCATCAGGGGCAGATTCCAATAAACCCCTGAACTTTAATTCGAACATTAATTGTTCTGTAATATCTTGGATAGTACCTCTTATTTCTTGCACATCCCCAATATTGTCAAGTATAACTTCACCAATGATGTTTAAGGTCCTTATAGAACCATCATTCTTAATGATTCTAAAACTATGTTTTTTATAAGTTTTGGATTTAAAAATTTGCTCGCTGGTCTTTAAAACTTCTTCTAAGTCCTCTGGGTGTATTTTTGATAAGAAAGTTTGTGGAGTTAGTTTGGCGCCTTTTTCTATTTCGAAAATTTGATACATATAGTCCGACCAAATTATATTTTGGTCTTTTGTTATCATTTTCCAATTTCCAATTTTCGCTATTTCTTCAGCGAAATTTAAAGCGTTGTTCTTTTCTATTAATTCGTTTTCTTTTTTAATATTTTCTGTAACATCTTGTGAGGTGCCAATTATTTCAATAACCTCTCCTTTATCATTAAATATAAATTCTCCATTTAATTCCAGCGTTTTAATAGCCCCATTATTGCTAATTCTTCTATGTCTAATTTTTTTAAAATTCTTGGTTCTCAAACTTTCTTCCAATGCATTATGCAATGTTTCTTGATCATTTGGGTGTACTATTGAGAGTAAAAAGTCTTTGGTTATGACTTGGCCAACTTCAAGTTCAAAAAGGTGGTATAGATTATCTGACCAAAGAATCTCACCGCTATCCAATTTCCAATGCCAATAGCCTATTTGTGCAATTTTGGAGGATAAATTTAAGAGCTTATTGTTCTTGTTTAATTCTATCTCTCTATAGGCCCTTTCTGTTATATCTTGAATAACGCCACCAAGCATTTTTGGTTTATTTTCTTCCGCGCTAGAAATAAATTGGCCCAAAACTTCCATGACTTTTACAGACCCATCGGGTAGCACAATTCTATAAGAGTATGTTTTAAAAATTTCGGTTTCCATAAACTCATTGACATTACGCTGAAAACCGTCTTTATCTTCTGGGTGTATACGGTTATTAAATGATTCAAGGTTTATTTCAATGCCAATGTCGTAACCAAACATTCTATATAAATTATCCGACCATATAAATTGGCCATGCTCCGGAGTCCATTGCCAGAACCCTATCATAGCCATTTTTTCAGCTAATGTTAAATAGTGATTCTTCTCTACTAATTCGTTTTTAATTGATATACGATTGCTAATGTCTTGTGATACCCCAATAACTTTAATGACGTTTCCGTTATCATTGCATACTATTTGCCCTACGACTTCTAGCGTTTTAAGACGGCCTTGTGGCGGTATAATCCTGTAGGTAAATTTTTTGAATATTTTGGTCTTAATTATATCCTTTTGAATGAGTGCTACTCGTTCTTTGTCATCTGGGTGAACAAGTGAGCTCAATGATTTCAAGCTCATTTCATTTCCTTTCTCTAAACCAAAAATGCGATATAAATTATCCGACCAAATAAAATGATCTAAAATGGGGTCCCATTCCCAATAACCAATTTGTGCAATTTCTTCTGCTAAACTAAGTTGCTGATGCTTTTGCTTAAGTTCTATTTCTGTGTTCTTACGATTCGTAATATCCAATACGGTGCCAAAAATCTTTGTGCATTTTCCGTTTTTAACGGCAGGTTGTCCAAATACCCAGAAATGCCGGACACCCCCTTTTTTTGTAATTATCTCATGCTCTATTTCAAAAGCCGAACATTCTTCCAATGCTTCGATATGGTATTGTTGTAAACGGGTTTTATCTTGCTCATTGCCAATGAAATCAAAGACATTTTGTAAAGTTGGTTTAAAATCTAGCGGCACCTCATACATTGATTTTAGAATGTCATTCCAAAATATACTGTCGGTATCAGCATCAAATTGAAAAAATCCTATATTGGACATGGTATCCTTATTATGTAATTGTTTTGGTCCAGTGGTAGTTTTGGAATCCTCTTTTATCATATGAAGGCACGTTTATGATGAATGTACTTGTTGATTATAGTTAGGATACTGAGAGGGAAAAAATCCTAATACTTGTACGTATTATGCTACAAAATAAATATTAATTGAGCGATTTATGAAATGTTTTGATAAGTTTAAACGTATTTCAGCGTAAATACCCTTAATACTTTAACTTATCTTAATATAGTTCAATAGCTTATATTATTGCTTTTTTAAATATCTGTGCAGGATATTTAAAAAAAACAATAATTGGAAAAGGTGTGTCCATAATTAAAAAACTCTAACTAATTTACTCTATACAGTTGCTTTTTATTGATTATTTAAACTACTGAATATCAATATTTAGCATAATGAATCGTATGCCTGTATTTTTGTGGTATTTTGCAAAGTGATTATGGTTTACGGTCACTAAGTGTCCTTTGATGTTCATCTAAACCACTTGTACATCTACTTTTATTCTACTTCATTCAATGGCGGACAATACTTTTTTCTTTGTAATCTTTAAATTAATGGTGGGTTAAAAAAAATAGCAAGGGAAACCCTCGCTATTTTTTAACATACTGATACCAATAAAGTTTTTACAAAGGGCTTATGCACCCTTCTTTACTAAGTATAAAACTGTCAATTATGACTTAGATCATAATTATTGGTTTGCTATCACCATTTCATTGGCCAAGAATACTTTTATTTCTTCAGAGTTTAAACCTGCCTCCATGTTATTGGCATATGCATAACTCATTATTTCTTTTTCCACTTCTAGAAAGTCATGATCAGCATCTATTGATGAACACATGAAACTGTTTTCAGTTTCACACTTTTCAGAATGACCAAAACCAAGAGCATGACCCATTTCATGTTTAAATAGTATTGAAATTGGGTTGGAGACCCAAATTCGGGAATTGCTTAATACAGAATTGTTGTTCGCGGTCATGGCATAACCTACATAGGTATTGCCGTTAACAATTTCGAACATATCCGGCCACAGTGACTCTAAATCACTAGTATCGCCAAAATATAGGTGTGTATTTGACTCCTCAAGCGTATCTACCAAGGCAATTGAGAAGTCGCTATCTATAAAAATGTCATTGTATTCTTCTATAATCGTTGCAACTGAGGTTCTGAATTCTGGAGTAATTTGACCATCTAAATAGATTTTCATAGGCTCCATCCATCGGCTAGAGTTTTCCAAGGGGCTATTTGTAGGGGCTTGCCAAAGAGTTAGGTATTGGTAGTAGGAAATGGTTTCCTTTTGTATATCAGAAAGAAGTTCATATTCATCTATGTTATTGATGGCCAAATCAAAAGATTGGTCAATAATGGTATTTCCATCGAATACCGAAACTGTGAACGGTTGGTTTTGATTTTTCTCATAATCCAAAAATATATTGTTTCCTAAGGTAAGTTCACCCGTTTCTTCGTTTATTACTAGTCCACTTTCATTATCAATGTCAAAGGTTAATTCATCATTATCAGCATCGCTTGCGGAAACTGTACCGATAACAGTACCGGCTTCTGAATGTTCATCTATTGAGAAAGAGGTTTCATTTATTATTGGTAGGCTGTTTTCAGTTTCATTTTGTAAATCAACTTTAATTTCATTGGAATCGTTACTACAAGAAAATAGAACGGTCGACAGGATTAGGTAAAAAAGATTTTTCATGGGAATACTTACATATTGGTTATGAACCTAAAATATCCCATTGATATTGGTGTTAGAATTTATTGTTGTGAAGTGTAGCCTTCTTGTGGTGTATTTATAACTATACAATTGTTTTGTCAATAAAAGGGTCAATTGCGAATTAGTTAGACTATACCTTATAATAATCCCGCACGTTCAAGCAATGCTTCTACCTTTGGTTCTGCCCCTCTAAACCGCTTATAAAGTGTCATTGGGTTTTCTGTACCGCCCTTAGATAATACATTATCCTTGAATTTTGTGGCCACTTCTTTGTTGAATATTCCTTTTTCCTTAAAGTAAGCAAAGGCGTCGGCATCTAAAACTTCTGCCCATTTATAGCTGTAATATCCAGAGGAATAGCCACCTTGAAAAATATGTGCAAAAGATGTACTCATACAGGTTTCAGGAGTATCGGGATATAGATTGGTATTTTTAAAAACCTTTGTTTCATGTGCTTTTACATTGATGATTTGCGTTGGGTCGGTACCATGCCAAGACATGTCTAAAAGCCCAAAACTTAGCTGCCTTAAGGTTTGCATGCCTTCTTGGAATGTAGCAGTTTCCTTTATTTTAGCAATTAACTCCATAGGTATTACTTCACCTGTTTCATAATGTGTTGCAAAAAGTTCTAAAGCTTCTCTTTCATAACACCAATTTTCCATTACCTGACTTGGTAGCTCTACAAAGTCCCAGTATACGGATGTGCCGGAAAGGCTAGGGTAGGTAGTGTTAGCCAAAATCCCATGCAAACCATGGCCAAATTCATGGAATAATGTGGTTACTTCGTTAAAAGTAAGTAAAGATGGTTTGGTGGGTGTTGAGGGTGTAAAATTACAAACATTAGATATTTGTGGTCTTACATTTTTACCATTAGCTATGTATTGGGATTTAAAAGAGGTCATCCAAGCACCGCCCCTTTTGCCCGCTCTGGGATGAAAATCCGCATAGAATAAAGCTATAAACTTCCCTGCAGTGTCATAAACCTTGTAGGTTTTTACTTCCTTGTGGTAGATGTCCACATTCGTTACTTGCTTAAACACTAAACCAAAAAGCTTTTCTGCCACGGTGAAAACACCCTTGATGACATTTTCTAACTTAAAATAGGGTTTTAATTGTTCATCATCTAAGTTGAACAGTTTTTGCTTTAGCTTTTCGGAATAATAACTGCCGTCCCATTTTTCTAGTCTATCTATGGCATCCAGATTTTTTGCAAAATCCTCCAGTTGTTTAAATTCCCTTTCAGCTGCCGGTTTAGCTTTTTCCAAAAGCTCGTTTAGAAAGCTATGCACCTTACCTGGAGTTTCTGCCATACGTTCTTCCAAAACAAAATCTGCATGTGTTTTATAACCAAGTAAGTTGGCTCTTTCAAAACGTAATTTTGTGATTTCAAGAACGTTTTCTTGATTGTCCAATTCATCATTATGAAATCCTTTGCTTCCAAATGCCAGTGAAAGTTCTTTTCGAAGTGCTCTGTTTTTAGCATATTTCATGAACGGTATGTAACTTGGATAATCTAAGGTAATCATCCAGCCATTTTTTTTGCCTTTAGAAATAGCCAATTGTGCAGCAGCTTCTTTTGCACCTTCAGGAAGCCCATTCAATTGTGACTCGTCCGTGAGGAACATTTGGTATTTGTTGGTTTCGGCAAGTACGTTCTCACCAAAAGTCAATTTCAATTTTGCAAGTTTAGCATCTATTTCACGCAAACGTTTCTTTTTATCTTCGGATAGATTTGCTCCGTTTCTGCTAAAGTTCTTGTATTTTTTATCTAAAAGCGTGTTTTGTTCCACGGTTAAAGCTAAGTTGTCCTTTTGGTCATACACCGATTTAACCCTTTTGAAAAGAGATTCGTTTAATGTAATATCATTACTGAATTCTGAAAGTAGCGGTGAAATTTCTTGGGCTATTTTTTGTATTTGCTCATTGGTTTCCGCAGCATTTAAATTAAAGAAAACACTGCTGACCCTGTCTAGTAGCTGCCCTGAAAACTCTAGGGCTTCAATGGTATTTTCAAATGTAGGTTCAGTTTTATTCTCCGCTATTGCATCTATTTCTGCCCTTGCATCCTCAATAGCTTGTAGGAAAGCGGGTTTAAAATGCTCGTCTTTTATTTTTGAAAAAGGCGCTTCATCAAAATTTTCTAATAATGGATTTTGCATATTTCTAACAACTAGATTCTATTTTTTATTTACAGATTTAGCTCCTTCTATCACTTTTTGTTTTAAACCTTCTTTGTAAAAAATGATTTTGTCCAAAACACATTTATCCGAAGCACCTATGATTTGAGCCGCTAAAATTCCTGCATTTTTTGCTCCGTTTAAAGCAACAGTGGCAACCGGTACGCCACCTGGCATTTGTAATATTGATAAAACACTGTCCCAACCATCTATAGAATTACTGCTTTTCACGGGTACACCAATTACGGGAAGAGGGGACATAGACGCCACCATACCCGGTAAATGTGCCGCCCCACCTGCACCGGCAATAATAACGGAATAGCCATTGGTGTGTGCATTTTTACTAAAATCGAACAGTTTTTCTGGGGTTCTATGTGCAGATACTATATCTACATCAACCTCTATATCAAATCCCTTTAAAATGTCTATGGCTTCTTGCATAACGGGTAAGTCACTAGTACTTCCCATAACAACGGCTACTTTGTTCATAATTTATTTACTGATTACTTTAATGGTCTCCTTTACTTCTTGAGCTATTTTTCTAGCTTTTGTAATATCCTCGTCAACAATGGTAACATGTCCCATTTTACGAAATGGTCTCGTTTGTTTTTTACCATAGATATGTGGTGTAACGCCATCCATTTGTAAGATGTCATTCATGTTTTCATAAACTACATCTCCCGTATGCCCTTCGGCACCTACTAGATTTACCATGATTCCGGCAACCTTGCTTTCTGTTTTGCCCAATGGTAGACCTAATATGCAACGAATATGTTGTTCAAATTGGTTTGTATAACTGGCTTCAATACTGTAGTGGCCGCTGTTGTGTGGTCGCGGAGCTACCTCATTTACCAATATTCTATCATCTTGCGTTTGGAACATTTCCACGGCTAGCAAGCCCGTTAGGTCTATATTTTTTGCAACTTTTAAGGCAAGTTCCCTAGCCTGTATCGCTACTTTGTTATCTATTCTTGCAGGGCAAATGACATATTCTACCTGATTGGCTTCTGGATGAAATTCCATTTCCACCACGGGATATGTTTTAATCTCATTGGCGCTGTTCTTGGCAACGATTACAGCAAGTTCGTTCTTAAAAGGAATCATTTTTTCGGCAATACACTCACCACTTGGCAACCCTTCTAAATCTTCAATTTTACGAACCACTTTTACACCTTGACCATCATAGCCAAATTGCGCTTTTTTCCATACAAACGGTAATTCCAGGCCGCCATTGTTTATGCTATCCTCAATTTCACTAGCGTAGGCAAAGCGTTGAAAATCTGCGGTAGGTATACCATTATCTACATAAAAAAGCTTTTGTTTTGCCTTATTCTGTATAATGCGTAACGCTTTAGGTTGCGGAAATACCTTAATACCTTCATCTTCCAATGCCTCCAAGGCATCCAGATTTACGTTCTCAATTTCAATGGTGAGCACATCTACGTTTTTCCCAAAATTGTAAACAGTTTTATAATCTAAAAGATCGCCCTGCACAAATTCATTGCACGCAATTTTACATGGTGCTTCTAGGGATGAATCCAGTACCTTGGTCCACACATCCCATTTTCTGGTTTCATAGAGCATCATTTTACCTAGTTGCCCTCCACCTAAAATCCCAAGCTTAAAATCAGAAGAAAAATAGTCCATATCAAATACAAAAATACAGCTTAATCTTAGAATCCAATTCGATTCTATTTAAAAACACGGGTCAAAACGCTATCTTTGCCAACCTTACTAATTTTGAAAGAATTGATACGACTCCATGATAAATTTTTTAAACCTTTTCTCAGTGAGAAGGAAATACAGGAAGCTGTACTGCGAATGGCAGAGGAAATTGCAGTGGATTATAAAGACCAAACACCCATTTTTGTTGGTGTTCTCAATGGTTCTTTTATGTTTGTGTCCGATTTTTTAAAAGCATACCAATACCCTTGCGAAGTATCTTTTGTGAAATTGAGCTCTTATCAAGGCCTAACATCCACAGGTATTGTAGAAACTCTATTGGATTTGCCCGAAAATATAGAAGGGCGTAGTGTTATCATATTGGAAGATATTATTGATACGGGCAGAACATTGCAACAACTGGTACACTTATTCACCAAAACAAACGTGAAGGAATTTAAAATAGCAAGTCTATTTTATAAATCTGAAGTATATAATGGGGAATATGCCATAGATTATTTTGGACTGGAAATTCCAGATCGTTTTATTGTTGGCTATGGTCTAGACTATAAAGAATTAGGAAGAAACCTTAGAAAAGTATACCAATTAAACCAAAAACATATGATCAATCTTGTACTCTTTGGAAAGCCGGGTGCCGGTAAAGGTACGCAGGCTGCCTTTTTAAAGGAAAAGTACAACTTAAAACACATTTCAACAGGAGATGTATTTAGGTACAATATTAAAAATGGAACGGAATTAGGAACATTGGCCAAGTCATATATTGATAAAGGTGATTTAGTGCCAGATGAGGTAACCATTAAAATGTTAGAAGATGAAGTTGAGAAAAACCCGGAAGCTGACGGATTTATTTTTGATGGCTTTCCTAGAACAGCTGCGCAGGCCGAGGCGTTGGATAACTTTTTGGAGTCCAAGGATATGAAAATTAACGCCACAATTGCTTTGGAGGCTAATGATGATATTTTAATTGAGCGATTGCTAGAAAGGGGGAAAATTAGTGGAAGGACCGATGACCAAGATGTGGATAAGATTCGTAACCGTTTTGATGAATACAACTTAAAGACGGCCCCGTTAAAGGAGTATTATGAAGAACAGCGTAAATTTCATAGTGTAGACGGTATTGGCACGATAGAAGAAATCACAACTAGATTGACCAAAGTAATAGAAGGGCTATAAGACTACCCATTCACAACTTAAAAACATGACCGAAGGTAATTTTGTAGACTATGTGAAAGTGTTTTTGGCTTCTGGTAACGGAGGTAAAGGCTCGGTGCATTTACATAGGGAAAAATATATTACCAAAGGAGGCCCAGACGGTGGCGATGGTGGGCGTGGCGGACATATTATACTTCGAGGTAATCAAAACTTATGGACACTTGTTGGCTTTAAGTTTAAAAAACATTTTAAGGCAGGTCACGGGGAACACGGTAGCAAAAGCCGCAGTACCGGTGCAGATGGTGATGATGTTTACCTGGATGTGCCATTGGGCACGGTAGTTAAGGACCCTGAAACAGGCGAAGTTCTCTATGAAATCACAGAGCATGGAGAAGAAAAAATAATTTTGGAAGGTGGAATGGGTGGCCGTGGAAATTGGCATTTTAAAACATCTACCAACCAAACCCCAAGATACGCCCAGCCTGGTGTAGAGGGTAAAGAAGCTTATTTTTTATTTGAACTTAAAATTCTTGCCGATGTTGGACTTGTTGGGTTTCCAAATGCGGGTAAATCAACGTTGTTGTCAGTTATCACTTCGGCAAAACCCAAAATTGCGGATTATGAGTTTACTACGTTAAAACCTAATTTAGGCATCGTGGAATATCGTGATTTTAAGAGTTTTGTAATGGCCGATATTCCCGGAATTATAGAAGGTGCTGCGGAAGGTAAGGGTCTAGGTCATTATTTTTTAAGGCATATTGAACGTAATGCCACTTTATTGTTTTTGATTCCTGCGGATAGTAAGGATATAAGTAAGGAATACGAAATTTTATTGGACGAGCTCAGAAGATATAATCCGGAATTACTGGATAAAGAACGTCTTGTGGCTATTTCTAAAAGTGATATGTTAGATGATGAACTCATGGAGGAAATGGGTAAGGAATTGGATAAGGAATTAAAAGGTGTCTCGTATATGTTTATATCATCTGTTGCCCAAATGGGAATTACAGAGCTTAAGGACAGGCTTTGGGGTATGCTCAACGCTTAATCGAATAAGTGGCTAAATCCTAAAATACCATTTCTTTTTTTGTAATTTTAAGAGGCTACTATATAGTAAACTATAAATGGTTTAATTATGAAAAAGCTTCTTCTTACCGCAATGATTACCGTTCTATTCGCATGTAATGCTACTAGGGTAAATTATGACTATGATAAGACTACCGATTTCTCTGCATACACAACCTATAATTTTTTTGATGTTTTAGAAACCGGTTTTAGCGAATTAGATGAAAAGCGTTTCATTAATGCCATGACCATAGCCTTGCATGCCAAAGGATTAAAGTTTTCTGAAGAACCAGATATTTTTATCAATATTATCAGTTCCGTTTATCAATCACAACCAAATAATTCAGTTGGTTTAGGGGTTGGTGGCGGTGGTTCTAACATTGGTGGAGGTGTCTCGGTAGGAATACCTGTTGGTGGGCCAAAGCTCACTAGGCAACTTCAAATAGATTTTATAGACGCTAAAAAAAACATGCTGATTTGGCAATCTATAAGTACGAGTCCATTTAAAGAGGGTGACCCACCCTCAATCAAGGAAAAAAATATTCAAGAATTGGTTGCTAGAATATTTGAAAAGTACCCTCCAAAAACCTGAAAATAGTATTTATAATTCATTTTGGTAAATACCCCTACTTCCTTTGAAAGCCTCCTATTTATAGAGGGTTTCAACTGCTTTTTAGTTTAATAAACTTACTTAATTAACTTAAAATCAGATACTTACATTTGAGTAAGATAAAATTCCCGTTCGGTCATATCTTTCTACCGTTCATCATAAATCACTTAGTTTCTTCATACTTGTCCATTAGTTTTACATCGTATTATTAATCAATTAAAAACAACATTATGAAAACAATCGACAAAACAAAACTAACTGTATTAGCAATTGGTGCATTAACTGTATTAGTATCATTAATAGGAGCTTTAAAAGATTTAAGCTTAATGAATTACTTTTTCCCTTTGTATGCAGGTTTAACCCTGGTAGGAGTGTCTTTATTAAATAAGGACCATTTGGAAAAAGAGACTGATAATCTTAACAAGTAAACCAACCATTATGTCAACTTTAATAAAGAGGCTATCATTTGTTTTTGTGATAGTCTTTATTGGATGTTCTGGAGGAGGTAAAGAAATTAAGGAGATAGGTAATGTAATTGAAACCTATTCTAATTGCAATAATGTTGAACTTAACATTTCAAGCTTTGGCATTACGTTATCAAAAGAAAACCCTAATAGTGTGGGAGCACGCTACGAGTTTTTGTTAGGTGACTGTAAAGAAAAAAACATGGATTCTATTGCAAAGGTTCTATTAGCTGAATTTAAGAAGAAAGATTTGTGTGCGGATGCCCTTATAATCATTGATTTTGAAGGTGGTAAACAAGTTTCATTTTCAAATTGCAGTCTTTTGGATAACTAGATACGCATTCTCCTAACCGTTAAGCCATCTAATTTTGCCACTCCTCATAAAACAGTTTAAATCCACTTATTCTAATTCTATATTTAAAAAAATAATATTATAAAATGATAGCAATCGTAAAATTTATTATGGTATTGGTAATTGAAGTCTTATTATAATTTTAGCCTTAAGCGCTAAAACTATTTTTAATCGTTCCCCTATATTTACCTTTAAATAACAAAAAATGGCATCCTTCATTAAAAAACATCGTTGGGCATTATCTTTTTGGATTGTTCAATTTATGTCATGGGGCGGATTGGTCTTTATTGCCTATGCCTTCACCCCTGATGCCGATGGTTATAAAGGAACGGACACCTTTATGTACGGTCTGTTATCTACCTTTTTAGTGGGTATTATATCAACAAGTCTCTTGCGATATTATTTGAAGAGAATCATAAATTTTGATGTTTTTGAATCCTCCCAGATACTAAAAATATTATTGGGTATTGCTGTAGCCGCCCTAATTTATTTTGGTTTGTCCTATGGTGCGGGTTATTGTTCGGAAAAATTGGCCGAAGAAGACATTAAGATTCCTGAAATGTATAAGGACTTTGGTGTGGGTTTAATGTTGATCAACTCTTTCATTACTATCTTTGGTTGGACTATTTTTTACCTTTCCGTAAAAATAGTCGCCAAATTAAATGCCAATAGGTTGGAACGTGCCGAACTCAACGCTACGCTAAGGCAAGCTCAATTGAATACCTTGAAAGGACAGATAAATCCTCATTTTATGTTCAATAGTTTAAATAATATTCGAGGATTGATGCTGGAAGATGTGGATAAGTCCAGAGATATGCTGACCAAACTATCGGAAATGCTCCGCTATTCTTTGACCAAAAACAATGTGAATGCCATTAATTTGGCGGAAGAACTAGAAATGGTAGAGAATTACATAGCACTATCCAAGATTCAATTTGAGGATAGGCTACAGTTTGTAAAAGAGGTGCAAACTGATACCTTGGAAATAAAAATTCCACCGATGATAATTCAACTTTTGGTCGAAAATGCTGCAAAGCATGGTATTTCAAATCTAAAAGCAGGCGGAACCATAAGACTGATAGCTGAAAAGAACAACGAAGATTTGATTATTAAGGTTATTAATACAGGAAGTTTACAAATTGCTAAAGACTCAACACAATTGGGTCTTAAAAATATTAAGCAACGGTTAAAATTACTCTACGGAAACGAAGCCTCTTTTTTTATTAAGGAGGTTGACGATGAGGTGGTCGCAACTATAAATATTCCATTGTCATGAGCCTTATAAAAGCGGTCATAGTTGAGGATTCCCGATTAGCTCGCAATGAGTTAAAAGAACTTATAAAGGGCTATGCCCAAATTACAATAATTGGTGAGGCAGAGAACGTAGACGATGGCTATAAGTTAATCAATGATAAGACTCCCGATTTACTTTTTTTAGATATCAATATGCCCGAAAAAGATGGTTTTGAGTTATTGGAAATGCTTGATGAAGTCCCTATTACGATATTTACCACTGCCTTTGACGAATATGCTATAAAGTCTTTTGATTATAATGCATTGGACTATCTATTGAAACCCATAAATGAAAAACGCTTTTCCAAAGCTATAGAAAAAGTGGAGGAAAAGCTGGAGGCTACTAGGGAAACTAATGAAGAGAAAAATCAAAGATTAACGGGCAACAGTCAAATATTCATAAAAGACGGTGAAAAATGTTGGCTTATAAAAGTGGGAGATATTTCCCATTTTGAAATTGTAGGGAATTACACCAGAGTATTTTTCCAAGATGAAAAACCCTTGTTATACAAGTCTCTAAATCAAGTAGAGGAGAAGTTGCCCGAAAAATATTTCTTCAGGGCCAATCGTCAACAAATTATCAACACCAATTTTATTTCCAGTGTCGTTCCGTGGTTCAATGGTAAACTTAAGTTAACCATGATGAATGGGCAAGAAGTGGAAGTTTCCAGAAGACAGTCCTATCTGTTTAAGGACAAAATGAGCCTTTAATTTAATTGGTAATACCCCAAAAAATATACTGTTCTTGCGCTATAGCATATTTACTTTCTGCTTACCCTTACCACATAAGTAGCAACGATATTATCACCTATTTTTAAATGTGTATCATACAATCCAGTTCTTTTATACTCATATTCTAAACGTACTGTATTATCGTTTAATATTTTTATGTAGGGTTCAGCTTTTACATATTTACTCCCGTTGTTTAATGTTAAGTTGATAGTTGCAAAATCAAAATTTCCATGTATGGTCAGATCAAATGCTACCCTTTCATTTTTAGCGACTTCCAGATGCATTTTTTTGGGTGAACTTGGGGTAACCTGTTGTGAAAATGCTTCTTTGTATACTACAGGCGCTTCTATAAATTCATTTAACGTAGGCATCTCTTCCAAAAATGATAGCTCGTTTTCTAACGGAAAATGATTCTTTATAAATAAATTAGGGTCGGCAAGAAAATAAACATCATCATAATTTGATTCAAACCTTGGTCCTGCATCGTCAAGTACAATTTTACCTGCGGACCATGTGGCATCGCATAAATACCATTTGTTATTTATTTTTACCGCGTTCCAAGAATGGTTTGGTGTACTTTTTTCATTTAACAATAGGGTAGGAGTTCTACCATATCCATTGATTATTTTAGATTTAAAACCGGCCAGATTTACCATTTCCTTAAATAAATAAGCATAACCTGTACATGCCGTTTTTTTTTCATCTACCAATTTCTTAAACACCTGAGGTGTGAAGCTATTGTTCCAGTCCAGATAAGCTGTTCTGTTCTCTTTAAATTTTTTCCTTTTTTTGCTCGTTTTTAAATAGGAATAGTAATCATTTTCAATATTGGTACAGACCCATGTATATATAGCTCGTATTTTTTCCACATCCGTTTTTAAATTGGCTGTGAGTTCATGGGTCAGTACCGGTAGATTTTTTAGGCTTTTTCCTTTGTGTGACATAGCCACGCTATCTGCTATTTTAAAGCTTACAGTGCTGAAATCTGCATGTTGTCCAAAACCATTTGCTATGGGTAGAGCTATAAAAAGGAATACATAGACAATTCGCATTATTTGAAAAGTCCAATAAATTTTTGGAAAATGTTTCTTTTAGATTTGTAGGCCCCACCAATGACTACATCGCCCATGAGTTCAATATCGGTTGTATTAAATATTATGGTGATATTAATACTGTCTGTTGCACTTGCTTTTACCTTATACTCTTTGGTATCATAGCCAATATAACTGAATACCAGTACATCATTAACTTTTAATTTACTTGGAAACTCAAATTTACCATCATAATCGGTGAGCGTACCTTCTGTGGAGCCTTTAAGTATAACATTCACGCCAGGTAAGGGTAGATTTCGCTCATCCAATACGGTACCTAAAACAGTATAATGGTCCACTTTCTGGGCAGAATTTGTTTTTAAATCATTTGATGCAACTATTTGGGTTTCAACAATAGGTTTTGTAGTAACAATATCTTGTGCCTCAGCATTGGTCGTGGTACACAACGCTAAAAGAGAAAAACTTGCAATACCTAAACTTCGAAAGAATATGTTTGTACTCATAGTTTTACTAGTATCAACTTCATAGGTTCTAAGTTGTGATGTTTTAAAACACCCACAGGTTTTACCGTAGTTATTTTCGAAGTGTTTTGTAATTTCTAAATTAGAAAGACGGGTAAAGTCAATAACTTCTTTTTGACAACTATTACAATACCCTCCATTCTTGGTCTTATTAAAATTAATAAAATTTTCTGAACAAGGTTCTTTTACGGTAATACTAAATGCTTTTTTCATAATTCAATGGTTTTAATTACTACCTCTAAACTATGTTGATATTACATCAATAAAAATGTAATGTGAGGGAATAGGTACCTTGATTGAGGGAACCGGCAAATTAAATAAATTGTTTAATCTACCCTCACCCGTACACCTTTAGAATGACTACTAAATTCTGGGGCATACATACTTTGTATGGTTGTAATGCCATTACTGAAATTACCAGCATTGTTTACCCTTAAATCATATTCAAAAACATAAACTCCTTTTTGTAAGTAATCAAAAAAGAAATTGGTGCTGGCGTCTTTAGTAGTTTCATAATAACCTAGACCATCTTGCAATTTGTATTGGGATATCACATTTATGGGTTCTAAACCTGCCGCACGCATATCTTTCATATGAATAAATTCCATATTTCTATCCGATTTTAACTCTATGCGTACACGAATCAAATCACCGACTTCTAAACCTATATTGGGGGTAACTTCGATAATCTTCTCACCTGTCTCGGTATTGTTCACAAGGAATAATTTCTTTGTTAGTTGTAGTGGTGTTTCTGCTGTGGAAATATTATCCAAATCCTCAAAATACTGCCAGTGTAATGCTCCCCAAGCAATGCCTTCACCTTTTTT
>CBFIGW010000033.1:0-24755 GCA_965662155.1 Maribacter sp.
TATGAAATCTTCTTGGGGACCGATAATTCACCCTACACAATGGTTGGCACAACCTCGGAAACCGAGATTAACGTGGATGTGGTTGCCAATTCAACCTTTTACTGGTTTGTTCAGGTTGCCGATAGTGTCGGAAATACTTCTAAATCAGATGTGTTTAGCTTCACAACTGAATAGGCAATTTAATTTGCCCTACTCTTTAAGAACTCGTGTCGTGAAACCAACTATTTAAGGCACACTATTTGAGTTTTTTCATTTATTACTTTTATCTGTTTTTTCGGGATACTACGCTAGACGATATACAATCTTAACCAATTTGTAGCATTTCCTGTTTTTAGGGAATACTGCAATAATAGTTCTCGAAGCATCAATTAATCTCTGGCATTGATATAAAAGATAGATTCATTAAAAGTTCTAACCTTTAAAGTACAGAAAACAAGAAGGATACTTTTAAAAATCAATATTTAGGTAAAACCAAAAAGCTCTTTGAACACTCGGTTTAAATAGGTTTACAAAAAAATTGACCCTGGGGGGGATTGGCTACGCCCTTCCCTCAAAACTCCCCTTTGCAAATGGAAAACTACAGACTATCGCCTTAGTTCTTTGTTTTGCTAAAAGATTTGAAACCTATCACTTTCCATCTTTCCGAAAAACTAAGAACCACGTCTAAAAAGACGTGGTTTTCCAATTGTAGTGACCCCGGAGGGATTCAAACCCCCAACCCTCAGAGCCGAAATCTGATGCGCTATTCAGTTGCGCCACGGAGCCATTATTATTAAGAATTTAATTTCTGTTTTACAATAGTAGATATCATTTTACCATCTGCCTGACCTGCGAGCTCTTTAGAAACTATTCCCATTACCTTACCCATATCCTTCATGCCCGATGCACCTGTAGCCTCTATGGTTTGCACCACCACTTTCTCAACTTCTTCTTCGGTTAATTGTTCCGGTAAAAACTGCTCTATTACAGCAACTTGGGCAAGTTCTGGATCGGCAAGATCCTGTCGGCCTTGTTCAATAAAAATAGCTGCGCTATCCTTTCTTTGTTTTACAAGCTTCTGTATGAGTTTCACTTCTTCTTCCTCGGTAATTTCAGCTGCAGAACCACTGGTGCTTGCCAATAACAAGGCAGACTTAATTGCTCGTAAAGATTCCAACGCTATAGTATCCTTAGATTTCATAGCAGCTTTCATCTGTTCCATTACCTTTTGCTGTAAACTCATAACCATATTATTTTGGTATGCGAAGATAAAAAATAAACCCGAAAACAACTTTTGTTTTCGGGTTTAAAACTTTGGTTTAGGGAATCCTTAATCTACATTGTCATGTAAGAAAGAATTATTTGATCGTAATTGAATCTCATCATTACTATCATCACTTAAACTAGTTCTTGAAATTTTATTTTCCCTTGGATTATCATTTAAATCAACACCCTGTCTTTTATAAGCTGGTTCCTTTTCTATCTCATCAATATTACTAAGGCTATTCTTGAACTTATAGTTAAAGTCCTTTAGTTTTCTTCTGCGTTCATCTGCCCTTTCTCTCAATAGCTCTTCAATTGGAGTTTCCATTGGGTCAATTTCAGCTTGTCTAATAGTAGCTGTATTTTGATCAACCACAGTTCTTTTTTCAAAAACCAGTTCATCCTCAACTATTTTAGGTTCATACTCCTCAGCTTTTGATTTGGCACCTGTCAATTTATTTTCCAACTCCATATAATCATCTAGACTATATCTTGTTTCTCCCTTCTTATTGTACTCTAAAACAGGAATTATCTCAACGCTGTCCTTAACATCCATATCCTTAACATCATCATCTAAACTAAAAGTGATAACGTTTTCTTTTTCTTCCTCCCCTTCCAATGGAAGTTCAAAACTCATTGCAAACTGATCGTCCTCTTCTTTTTCACTCTTTAAAACTTCGGGCTCTACTACCTCAATATTTCGTAATTCATCAGAAGATTCTATAATGATAAAATCATCCTCAGTTACATTATCGGCAACTACTTCTTCATAAAATACATTGAAATTTCTAATATAGTTGGTGGTTGGAATTAAATCAAAATCTGCATCTTCTAACAATTGATATCTATCTTCTGGAGCATTTTCCACTCCCTCTTCATCATCAACTAACGTATGTACTGTAGTTGAATTGGAAAGCAACTCTTTCTCAGCTTTTTGCCCCTCCTCTAAAGTGTGTATGATTTTTTTTGACTCTGTATTAACAATATCATCTTGCTGCTCTACATTAAAACCCGTAGCGATTACGGTTACGGCGATGGCCTCACCTAAGGTATCATCTTCACCAACACCCATGATAATGTTAGCCCCATATCCGGCTTCTATCTGAATATGATCATTGATCTCTCCAATCTCATCAATAGTAATTTCCTGTGCTCCAGAAACTATTAGCAATAGCACATTTTTAGCACCTTGGATTTTGTTATCATTAAGCAAAGGTGAATCTAGCGCCTTCATAATAGCCTCGTTAGCCCTAGAAGAACCCGAAGCTACTGCCGAGCCCATAATAGCGGTACCGCTATTAGAAAGTACAGTTTTGGCATCCCTTAAATCTATGTTTTGTGTATAGTGATGTGTAATTACTTCAGCAATACCTCGTGCCGCGGTGGCCAAAACCTCATCTGCTTTAGAGAATCCTGCTTTAAAGCCTAGATTTCCATAAACTTCCCTTAATTTATTATTATTGATGACAATCAATGAGTCTACGTTCTTGCGAAGTTTTTCAATACCTTTTTGGGCTTGATCACAACGCATCTTTCCTTCAAATTGAAATGGCATGGTAACAATACCTACAGTAAGAATATCCATTTCTTTAGCAAATTTGGCCAGTACAGGAGCAGCACCAGTTCCTGTTCCCCCACCCATACCTGCAGTAATAAAGATCATCTTGGTAGTATTATCCAACATCATTTTAATGTCTTCCATACTTTCCATAGCAGCCTGTTCACCTACTTCAGGATTGGCACCAGCTCCCAATCCTTCTGTCAACGAAACTCCCAATTGTATTTTATTAGGTACGGGACTATTATCCAATGCCTGTGCATCTGTATTACAGATTACAAAATCCACTCCATTAATTCCTGCCTGGAACATGTGGTTAATGGCATTGCTGCCACCGCCACCAACTCCAATGACTTTTATAACGTTACTTTGATTTTTAGGAAGGTCAAAAGATATGTTATCAAATTCGTTGTTCTTACTCATATTGCTATTATTACTGGTTATTGTTGTATTCTATTCTTTGTATTCTTGCTTATTCCGCGTTATCCAAAAACTCCTTTAGTTTCTCAGACCATTTATCAAAAACTGATTTTCTTTCCCTACCTACACCTACATTCTCCAATTGTTGCCCTTCAGCCATTGCATGTTCTTGGTCAAAACCAGAACTTTCATTTGTTCCTGACATCGTTTTGTTATTGATGTTTCCCAACTTTGAATCATTCTTTACCGCATTCATCAATAATCCAACCGCCGTAGCATATAATGGACTTGCAACCTCTTCATCAGAATCACCCGCCAAATGTTCATTAGGATATCCTATCCTAGTATCCATTCCTGTTATGTATTCCACAAGTTGCTTTAAGTGCTTTAATTGACTACCGCCTCCAGTAAGAACTATACCTGCAATAAGCTTTTTCTTCTGCTCATCATGACCATAATTCTTAATCTCCACATACACCTGCTCAATAATCTCAACTACCCTTGCATGTATAATCTTGGAAAGATTCTTTAAAGTAATTTCCTTAGGTTCCCTACCTCTTAATCCCGGTATAGAAACTATTTCATTATCCTTATTTTCTCCTGGCCACGCCGACCCAAATTTTATCTTAAGTAGTTCTGCCTGTTTTTCAATTATAGAACAACCCTCTTTTATATCTTCTGTGATAACACCACCTCCAAAAGGTATAACCGCAGTATGCCTTATGATACCATCCTTAAAAATGGCCAAATCAGTGGTACCACCACCTATATCAATCAATGCGACGCCGGCCTCTTTTTCTTCCTGGCTTAAAACTGCATCAGAAGATGCCAATGGCTCCAAAGTAATATTGCCTAAATCCAGTCCTGCGCTTTTAATACACCTGCCTACATTTTTAATGGATGTAACCTGGCCCACCACAACATGAAAATTAGCCTCCAATCGCCCTCCATACATACCTATTGGCTGTTTGATTTCTGCCTGGCCATCTACTTTATACTCTTGTGGCAATACATGGATAATCTCTTCCCCAGGTAACATTATCAATTTATAGACCTGATTACACAAAGTATCCAAGTCCTCCTCGTTAATGACTTCCTCAGAATCTGAACGGGTTATGTAATCACTATGCTGTAAGCTTCTTATGTGTTGACCTGCTATACCAACCACAACAGAACCTATTTTAAGTCCAGAATTTACTTCTGCCTGTTCCACTGCTTGTTGAATAGACTTTATAGTCTGTGTAATATTATTGACCACACCTCTATGCACCCCAAGGCTTTTGGATTTACCAATTCCCAAAATCTCAATCTTACCGTATTCATTTTCCTTACCAATAATGGCAACGATTTTTGTAGTTCCGATGTCTAAACCGACTGAATATTTTGTTTGTTCCATTTTCTTTTAAATTTTAGTGCACACTACCTGGTTATTGAATTCTAAACTTACGATTGCAAAATTTTCCAATGTCTTATCCCTATTTGCCTTGGCATAAAACGCCTTAAAATTGCTGAACTTCTCTTCTAGATTATCAATATCGCCAAGGTTTACCACAAATTGGTTAAGTCTAAATTTTAATTGATAATCATCCTCCGACACTACATGAATACCAATTATATTCTTTCGTAAAAAATCATCCTTATTTATAAACTCCAAAATTTGATACACATCCTCAAGGCTTTCTCCCGTAATATTACCAGTAATTATGGGCACCCTAGCTGAATAACTAGATGAAAACGGCATGCGTTTTCCCTCATCATCCAAATAGTACTTTGAACTCCCCTCAATGCGTCCGATTGGTTTACGTTGAACAATTTTAGACGTAAGCTCTCCACTTATAGTAAGATAAACTTGGGCACTTTTCACCATTTCATTGGCCTCTAAAGCCTTCTCTACAGTATTCAAAACTAATTTTTCTTTGGGCACATTTTCTAGCCTTCCATAATTTTGTATTAACAATTTATTAACCGCCCCTTCCGTGATGTATAAATTTTGGTCACCAATGAACTTTACGGCAACTTTTTCTATATTTTTTTCATTATTACGCAGGTTTGAAAATGAGTAAAGCCCCATTATCGTTAACACTAGCGCAATTATTTTAACAAAACCCCAATTAGTGCGCATATTCCAATTCTTTTTTAATATTACTTACCTCTAAACCTATATCCCCCGCCCCCATAGTAATTAAAACTTGAGAATCCTGTGATTTTATTTCGGATATTAAATTTTCTTTTTTAATAATTTTTTTATTCGGATTTGCTATTTTCCTTAACAGCCATTCAGAATCAATACCCTGTATGGGCTCTTCCCTTGCCGGATAAATCTCCAAAAGCACTACACTATTAAAACGAGATAAACTTTTGGCAAAATCATCTCCAAAATCCTTTGTTCTGGAAAATAAATGTGGTTGAAAAACCGCTAAAACTTTTTTATTGGGATGCATTTCTTCTACGGCCTGATAAACAGCATCAATTTCCGTCGGATGATGTGCATAATCATCAATAAACACGAAATCCTCTGTCTTAATTTTATATGAAAAACGTCTTTGTACGCCCTTAAAAGTAGCGAGTGCTTCCGCTAGGCGATACGGTGGGGATCCTGCTTGTATCGCCATAGCAAATGCAACCAAACCATTAAGCAAATTGTGCCTTCCTGGTTTACTGAACGCTACTCCCTTCAAAACAGTGTCAGGAGTTCCCAAATCAAATATGTAGGTACCGTGTTCTATCTTTATATTTCGGATACAAAAATCCGAATCATCCTCTATGCCGTAAGTAATACCTTCTAAAGGCAATCCTTTTCTAACAAAAAGCTTACCCTCTGGCTTTAGACGCTTTGTAAATTGCCTAAAAGAATTATGTAATTCCTGGGTATCGCCATAAATATCCAAATGATCTGCATCCATGGATGTTACACAAGCAACATTTGGTGTTAATTGCAGAAATGAACGATCAAATTCATCGGCCTCCACAACCGAATATTCTGTACCTTCCAATAAGAAATTACTATTAAAATCTTCTGAGATTCCACCTAAAAAAGCCGTTAATGGAGTTCCTGTTTCTTTGAGCAAATGTGCCAAGATACTGGAGGTCGTGGTTTTACCATGGGTGCCAGCAACCGCAAAGCAAAATGTATCTTTTGTAATTAGCCCCAATACTTCGGAACGCTTTTTTATAGTAAATCCATTTTGCAGGAAATATTGATATTCCGAATGTGATGTGGGTACCGCCGGCGTATAGACCACTAATGTGTGTTTTTTCTCTAAAAACCCTTTTGGAACTAATTTTAGATCATCTGTATAATGGATATCAATATTAGTATTCGATAAATCCTTGGTCAACGGAGTTTCTACTTTATCATAACCCGCAACTTCTGTATTTATAAACCTAAAATACCTGGCCAAAGCAGACATACCTATACCTCCTATACCAATGAAGTACACATTTTGTATGTCTTTTAAATCGTTCATTTTATACTAATAATTTTTCTATCTCGTCACAAATATCTTGTGTTGCATTAGGCATTGCCAATGCCTTTATATTCTTTGAAAGCTTATTCTGAATATCCTCTGATGCTAAGACTTCTGTAAATTGACTGTCAAAATTTTTATCCAAATCAGTTTCTTTGAACATCACTGCAGCTTCTTCATTTACCAGAGCCATCGCATTTTTTGTCTGATGATCTTCCGCAACAACCGGCGAAGGAATAAAGAAGGTTGGCTTACCAACAATACATAGTTCTGACACTGCTCCTGCCCCGGATCTTGAAATAATGAAATCTGATGCTGAATATGCTTTCTCCATGTCATTTAAAAAAGCAACTACCTTAACATTTTCAGAAGCATGCTTTTGATATTCCGCTATGTATCCTTTTCCACATTGCCAAATAATCTGTAGACCTAATTCTTTAAAAAAAGCTAATTTTTCTTCTATTAACACATTGATTCTTCTCGCCCCTAAACTACCTCCCAACACCAATAATGTTTTCTTGCCTTTATCAAAACCAAAGAAATTCAAAGCATCATCCTTGCTAACGTCCAAGGAAATCAAATCGGCACGCACGGGGTTACCGGTTTTCACTACTTTATCCTTAGGAAAAAACCTTTCCATGCCGTCGTAGGCAACACATATTTTTGCTACTTTATCTTTCAAAAGCTTATTCGTAATTCCGGCGAAGGAATTTTGTTCTTGAAGCAAACAAGGTATCCCCCTACCCGAGGCAATTTTTAGCAATGGACCACTAGCAAACCCTCCAGTGCCAATTACAGCATGGGGCTTTACACGTGACACTATTTTACTTGCCTTTATCAAACTACTAATCAATTTTATCGGAAACATTAAGTTTTTAAGGGTTAGTTTCCTTTGTATCCCCGTTATCCACAATCCTTCTATTTTATAACCCGCTTGTGGGACTTTTTCCATTTCCATGCGATTTTGTGCTCCTACGAACAAAAATTCCGCATCTGGAAATCTTCGTTTTAATTCATTTGCTATCGCAATAGCCGGATAAATATGCCCTCCTGTTCCGCCACCCGAAACAATAAATCTATAGTTGCCCACTCAACACTTCTAAAGGGTTATTCTCATCTATATCAGCATAATTCTTTTTATCCATTGCAAGATCCTTATTACTTGCACTCAATATTATCCCGATAGCCAAACAGGTCATCCAA
This sequence comes from Maribacter sp., assembly GCA_965662155.1. Lineage (GTDB taxonomy): Bacteria > Bacteroidota > Bacteroidia > Flavobacteriales > Flavobacteriaceae > Maribacter. The sequence continues at coordinate 7,891 of CBFIGW010000033.1, forward strand.
GTAGAAGTACCCCCACTACTTATTAATGGTAAGTTTTGCCCTGTAACCGGAAATAGCTCCACCGCCACCGCCATGTTTATCATTGCTTGAAATATGATTGGCAAACCAACTCCCAAAACCAATAATTTGCTAAATATTGTGGTACTTCCATTTGCTACTACAATGATTCTAAAAAATAAAAAGAGATAGAAAAACATTAATGCAAAACCTCCTACTAAACCATATTCCTCAACAATAATCGCATAAATAAAATCTGATGAACTTTGCGGTAAAAAGTTTTTCTGCACACTTTTTCCTGCACCCTTACCAACAACACCTCCGGTAGCTATAGCTATTTTAGCCCTTTCAATTTGATAATTTGCCTCCGAATCCTCTGGATTGGAAAAACTATCTATACGACTCATCCAAGTATCCACTCTATTTGGGAACAAATCCGGTGCTGCCTTTACCGTTAAAATGAACAAAGTGAGGCAAAGAATTCCTGTGCCAACAATTCCCAACAAATATTTTATTGGATATCCTCCCAAAAAACATAGAACCAATACCATAGAAAATATAATTCCAGCGGTAGAAAAGTTGGCCGGAAGAATTAAGATAACCACCAAAAATACGGGCAACCAAAGTGGTAGAATGCTCTCTTTAAAAGTAACCTTAACATCTTTTATCTTTGAGAGATATCTTGCCACATAAATCATTAAAACCACTGCAGCTAAATTTGAAGGTTGAAAACCAAATCCAACAAATGGTATACGTATCCACCTACTGGCATTCGTACCCCCAACAGAAGTACCTTGAGCCAAAACAAATACCAGCAAAACCAAAACTATTGGCATAGCTATCAAGGAAAGTCCTTTAAAAAAATGCGTGGGTATTTTATGCACCCCATAGATAATTCCAAAACCTAAAAACAACAACAAAGCATGTTTTACCAAATGCCCCACAGTAGTACCATTGCCCACTACATACACCAGATTACTACTGGCACTATAGACCGGCAAAAAAGAAAACAACGCCAAAAGTGCAGCAACTGCCCAAATAGCTTTATCTCCATTGATATTTTGAAAAAATTTCAGCACCTATAAATTTTTTATACAATTTTTAAATTGATCTCCGCGATCTTCATAATTCTTAAAAAGGTCAAAACTTGCACAAGCTGGTGAAAGTAGCACCGTATCACCACGCTCAGCTATTTTATAAGCAACTTTTACAGCTTCTTCCATAGCAAAAGTCTCTACCATAAGGTCCACTACATTTCCAAAAGTTTCCTTGATTTTTTCATTATCCATTCCTAGACAAATAATTGCCTTCACCTTTTCTCTTACCAAAGGCATTAATTCTTTGTACTCATTGCCCTTATCTACACCCCCTACAATCCAAACTGTTGGAGTTTTCATACTATCCAATGCGTAGTAGGTAGCATTTACATTGGTAGCCTTGGAATCATTGATATACTGTACGTGGTGAATTTTCAACACGTTTTCCAAACGATGTGGCGCTCCTTGAAAATTAGACACACACTGCCTAATTGTCTCTTTACGAATACCAATCAATTTAGCTACTGTAGAAGCAGCCATTGTATTCTTTAAATTGTGTTTACCTTCCAACGCTAATGAGTCTGTCATAATCTTAATCCTATCTTCTTGTGTTCTAATAATAATTGTATCGTCCTCTATAAACGCACCTTCTTCAACTAATTTTTGAATTGAAAAGGGCATTAATTTTGATTTGACCGGGTGTTCCTTGAGCCAACTCACCAAAACTTCATCATCTGCATCATAAATGAGATAGTCTTCTTCCGTTTGGTTCATTGCTATGCGAAATTTTGAAGCGATATAATTGTCAAACTTGTAATCATATCTATCCAAATGGTCTGGAGTAATGTTTGTTATTACAGCAATATGGGGCTTAAACTCTTTTATCCCATCTAACTGAAACGAACTGATTTCCAATACATAATATTCCAAATCTTGCTCAGCAACCATTTTAGCATAACTATCCCCAATATTACCGGCCATGCCAACCTTTAAACCATCACCTGTTAAGATGTGATTTGTAAGCATTGTAGTGGTTGTTTTCCCATTACTACCGGTAATTCCAATAATCTTTGCATTGGTATATTTGGTAGCAAACTCTATTTCAGATATTACAGGTATACCTCTCTTCATTAGTGCTTTTACCAATGGCACTTTATCCGGGATACCAGGACTCTTCATCACCACATCGGCTAACAATATTTTAGCCTTGGTATGCTTCTCTTCTTCCCAATCAATTTCAAAATGTTCAAGAACGTCTTTATATTCTTTTTTTATTTTCCCTTTGTCGGATACAAAAACACTGTATCCTTTTTTAAGTCCTAAAATGGCGGTACCTACACCGCTTTCTCCTCCACCCAGAACTACCAATCGCTTCATTTTAGCGAATCTTTAATGTCACAATAGTTACTATTGCCAACATAATTCCTACAATCCAAAAACGGGTCACGATTTTACTTTCGTGATAACCTTTCTTTTGATAGTGATGATGCAAAGGCGACATTAAAAAAATACGTTTGCCCTCCCCTGTTCTTTTTTTAGTGTATTTGAAATACCCCACTTGTAACATCACCGATAAATTTTCGGCAAAAAAGATTCCGCACATTATGGGTATCAATAGTTCCTTCCGAACAATTATGGCAATTACAGCTATCACTCCACCAATGGTTAAACTACCTGTATCTCCCATAAAAACTTGCGCAGGAAAAGTATTATACCATAGAAAACCTACCAATGCACCAACAAAGGCCGTTATAAAAATCAATAGCTCACCAACTCTTGGGATATACATAATATCCAAGTAATCTGAAAAAATAATATTACCAGAAACCAAGGCAAAAACACCAAGGGTAAATACGATTATTGCCGAAGTACCGGCAGCAAGACCATCAATCCCATCCGTAAGATTGGCACCGTTTGAAACTGCGGTCACTATTAATATGACAATAGGAATAAAAATTAACCAAGTATACTCTTTTGCACCTTCACCAGCCCAGTTGATAAAACTTGTATAATCAAACTCATTGTGTTTTATAAAAGGTATCGTGGTCATGGTCGATTTTATCTCAACCCCTTTCACCTCCTCAACTGTATATTGCTCTGTTATTATGGTCCTGTCTTGGTCCCGCATGGTCACCTCTGGATGGAAATATAAAACTGCTCCTACTATAAGTCCCAAAACCACTTGGCCCAATATTTTAAACCTTCCCTTTAGACCTTCTTTGTTCTTTTTAAAAACCTTAATATAATCATCGGCAAAACCAATAATACCCATCCATACTGTCGTGAAAATCAATAGAATGATGTAAATATTTTCCAATCGAGCGAACAACAAAACTGGAATAAGGGTTGCCAAAATGATAATTACACCACCCATGGTCGGGGTACCAGCTTTTTGCGTTTGCCCCTCTAATCCTAAATCCCGAATGGTCTCCCCTACCTGTTGTTTTTGAAGAAAAAGAATGATTCGTTTACCATATGCCGTAGCTATGACCAACGACACCAAGATAGCCATACCAGCACGAAATGTACTGAACTGAAACAGACTTGCTCCGGGCAACTGGTATTGTTTTTCTAAATATTCAAACAGGTATGTTAACATAGCTTTTATAAAGGCTTTTAAGCCATTACTATTTCTCTAAAACTTGTAATACTTCTTTTATAATCTTAAAATCATCAAAATCTAAACGTTCACCATTTGTTTCCTGATAGGTTTCATGCCCTTTTCCCGCGACCAAAATAATATCATTGGATGCGGCCATTTTACAAGCTGTTTTTATGGCTTGCTCCCTATTTTCTATTGACAAAACCCTTTTAACATTTTGCGGCTCTACACCTTCTTCCATGTCAGCTATTATCAATGAAGGTGATTCCGTTCTAGGATTGTCCGAGGTAAAAATGGCAACATTGCTCATTTCTGCTGCGATATTGCCCATTACCGGACGCTTTGACCTGTCTCTGTCGCCACCACACCCCACAACGGTGATGACGTTTTCATTTCCAGTTCTCAGTGCATTGATTGTCTCAAGCACATTTTTTAAAGCATCCGGCGTATGGGCATAATCAACTATTGCCGTAATTCTATGTTTTGATATAAAATATTGGAACCTACCATCTACATTTTCCAATTCGCTCAATAGACGTAACGTCTCTAATTTTTCCATCCCCAATAAATCAGCAGTGGCATAAATTGCTAACATATTATAGGCGTTAAAATGCCCTATCAGTTTTGTCCAAAGCTCATTATCATCTACCTTCAGCAATTGCCCATCAAACTGATTTTCTAGTATCTGCGCCCTGTAGTCCGCATAACTTTTAAGTGCATATGTATACTTTCTGGCTTTTGTATTCTGAAGCATAAAAAGCCCATTCTTATCATCAACATTAGTTAATGCAAATGCCCTTTTTGGAAGCTGATCAAAAAGTATTTTTTTAGTGTCCCTATACTCTGAGAAAGTCTTATGGTAATCTAAATGATCATGGGTAAGGTTTGTAAATATCGCTCCTGCAAAAACCAAACCCTCTGTTCTTTTTTGATGAATTCCATGGGAACTCACCTCCATAAAACAATATTCTACCCCAGCCTCGCTCATTAAATCCAAATACCTATTAATCGTTATAGCATCTGGAGTTGTGTGACTCGTTTTAAACTCCTGTTCGTCCACCAATATTTTAATGGTAGAAATAAGCCCCACTTTAAAGCCCGCTTTTTTAAATAATTGATACAAAAGACTGGTAACCGTGGTTTTACCATTAGTACCGGTTACTCCAATTAAATTTAAATTCTTAGAAGGATTATCATAATAATTAGAAGCTGTTATAGCAAGTGCCTTATTTCCATTATCAACCTCTACATAGGTTACATCAGAACTTAAATCATCTGGCAATATCTCACAGACTATTGCTCTGGCCCCTAATTCAATTGCCTTATTTATGTATTTATGACCATCTGTCAAGGTTCCTTTTATAGCAAAGAATACATCACCATCTTGCACCTCACGGGAGTCAAAACACACGGCATTGACACTACAATTAGTGCTGCCACTTACCGCTGTTAGGCTAACTCCAAACAATATGTCCTTTAATACTTTCATGAAAGTTCTAGAACAATTTTTTTGACATTCTTTATCTCGGTTCCTTTTGAAATGGACTGCTTGCGTACTTTTCCATTTCCAATCACTTCTACTTCTATACCTAGATTTTCCAATATGGCTATCGCATCCATACCACTTAATCCTTTTACATTTGGAACCGTACTATATTTTTCCTGCGCTTTTGCATAATATCCTTTATATGATTCCTCCAGCTCTTCTCCATAGACCTCGTTCATATCCACCTCATCCACCAAAGGAGAATTAGCATATACTTTTTGAGCAACAGATTTAAAAACAGGACCGGAAACGTCCGCACCGTAGTAGCCAACACTTTTGTCTGGCTCATGAATTACTACGATACAGGAATATTTAGGATTATCAGCAGGGAAATACCCGGCAAAAGTTGAAATGTATTTTAATTTATCCGGATCTTTTGCTACGTAGTTTTTTTGACATGTACCTGTTTTACCCGCCATAGAAAAATTAGGCGAATACAACCCATGCCCCGTACCATGTTTTTTTTCGACTACACTTTTTAATAACTGCTGAACTTTTTTAGCTGTCTCTTTAGAACATATGGCAGGGTTAAGGACTGTTTTATCAAACTTTTTAATAGTCTTGTTCCACTCCTTGACCTCTTTAATAAGTCTAGGTTTTATCAATTCTCCGTCATTGGCAATAGCATTGTAGAATGCCAAAGTCTGCAAAGGAGTTAGCGCAACTTCATAACCATAGGCCATTTGCGCCAATGAAAGCCCAGACCACCCTTTATCACCGGGATAACGTATAACCGGCACTCCTTCTCCTTTTACCGGCAAGCCTAGTTTATTATGAATCCCCATACCCATAAGTCGATTCACATATTTTTCTGGATCTTCCTTATAATTGTTATGAATTATTTTTGCAAAAGCGGTATTTGAGGAAACCTCAAAGGCCTTGGAAACAGTTATTTCTCCATAACCACCATGTTTATAATCTTTAACATAGTGATTATAAATTTTCCATCTACCCTTCTCCGTATCTACTACTGTACTGGTATCAATAACTTTATCTTCTAATGCAGCAACCAAATTCATCAATTTAAAAGTTGAACCTGGCTCATGAGATTCCCCAATGGCGTAATTTAAGCGTTCGTAATATTTACCTTCTGAAGTCTGCCCTAAATTAGAAATTGCCTTTACCTCTCCTGTTTTGGTTTCCATTACAATAACAGTCCCATGGTCTGCCTTATAATATTCCAATTGCTTTAAAAGTGCATGATGAGCAATGTCTTGTATATTAATATCAATGGTAGAATACACATCATAACCATCTTTTGGCTCTACAATATTTTCAGTCCCTATTGGCTTCCATTGGTTTTTGGCTATTTTTTGCTTTAGGCGCTGCCCCTCAACACCTCTTAAATATTCACCAAACGCACCTTCCATCCCCACTCTAGTCCAGTAACCATTTTCATCGACCCGCTCATAACCAACACTACGCTCAGCTATCTTCCCAAGCGGATGCTCCCTTTTGGTCTTTTGTTCCACAATAAGACCTCCCTTAAAAGCACCTTTTTCAAAAAGTGGAAAGTCCTTAACGGCCATATAATCCGAATAATCCAAATTCCTGGCAATTAGGGCATACCTGTTTTTATTTTGACGGGCTTTCCTTAATATCTGTTGATAATAAGAAGACTCTTTCCCAAAAAGTTTCCCCAAGGCATCCGATAAAGGTTTTATGTTTTCCTTAAAATCCTTTTCCCGTTACGGCGTCAAAGCGAATCGTATATTTCGAAACTGATGTAGCTAATAAACTACCATCGTCCGAATACAAATTACCTCTATTAGGAGCTATTGTAAACATTTTGGTAGTTCTGGCCTCTGCTAAATCCTTATACTTTTCACCATCAACAATTTGAATGGAAACCAGTTTAAAAAGCACAAGACCCGCAAAAAGCACAAGACCTCCCGCAACAATGTATAACCTAGATAATATGTTCTTATCCGTAACTGGCATTAATTATTTTGATTTTGTATTGATTTAACCTTTATTTTTTGAGGGGGATTCTCCGATGGATACAATCCTTTTTCCGCCACCGTAGTAGTAATCGTAGATTCTAATTTCAATTGTTGCAAATCTGAACGACCATCAACAAACTCATTTTTTAATTCCTTTACTTCTTCATTCAATGCGGCAATTCTGTGCACTTTCTTATCGGCACTATGCGAACTGCTAATCATAATAGCAGCCAAGAAAGAAGCAAACAGGATAAACAGCCAGTTTTTTGGCGAATCACCATCCACCAAAAACTTTCCTTTTAAAATATCCAATAAACCTTTTTTCATTTTCATATTGAATTACAAACATTCCGCTATTCGCAGTTTTGCACTACGTGCTCTATTATTACTTTTAATCTCCTCTTGGGAAGGCACTATTAACCTACCCACCTTTTTCAAAGGAACATCTACACGGCCGTAAAAATCCTTTTCCGGCTCACCTTCAAACTGTCCAGCTCTTATAAACCGCTTCACCAATCTATCTTCCAACGAATGATAGCTGATGGCACTTAAGCGGCCTCCTTTATGCAGTAATCCAGGAACCTGTTCCAAAAACTCCTTGATCACCTCTAGCTCTTGGTTTACCTCAATACGTATTGCTTGATAAACCTGAGCCAATATTTTGTGTTTTTTGTGTTCTGGCAAAAACTTATTAAGAACCTGTTTAAGCTCCTCTGTAGTTTTTATTTTCTTGTCTTCCCTATATGCTATGATTGCACTTGCCATTGCATTTGCATTTCTCAAATCGCCATAGGCAAACAAAACATTTCTTAAATCATCATAAGAATACCTGTTCACCACTTCATTGGCAGACAAGAGGTTATTCTTACTCATCCTCATATCCAAATCTGCCTCAAAACGTGTGGAAAATCCACGTTCCGCTTTATCAAATTGATGGGAAGAAACACCAAAATCGGCCAGAATACCATCCACTTTTCGTATGCCATAGAACTTTAAAAATTGGGTGATATACCTAAAGTTTTCCCCAATCAATACAAATCTTTCATCATTAATACGATTTGCCTGCGCATCCTCGTCTTGATCAAAGGCGAACAACTTTCCGTTTTCACCTAGTCTTTTCAATATTTCTCTGGAATGACCTCCTCCGCCAAAAGTCACATCTACATAAACACCATCTTCCTTAATGGCCAACCCATCAACCGATTCCTTCAGTAAAACAGGATTGTGATAAACTTCACTCATCGGCGTCGAAAATACTTTCTGCCATTTCCTCGTATTCCATATCGGTCATAGAATCAAGTACACTTTCATACTTATCCTTATCCCATATTTCAATTTTATCGTGCTGGGCATTTAAAACCACTTCCTTGGTAATTCCAGCATAATCAAAAAGATTTTTTGGTATTTGCAGTCTACCGGTATCAGCATCAATGGGAACTTCTTTTAAACCAGCGGTAAACTTCATTAGGAACAAATCAAACTTTTTACCCCTACCTCCTTTTTTCATTACTTTTTGCATCACCTCATCAAACTTGACTTTTGGATGCAGCTCCAAACAATCTTTAAATACAGCACGCTTTATCACAAACTCATCGTTCATAAACGGCAAGAGCTTGTTTTTTAAGGCAGTAGGAATGTTAATCCTTCCCTTGGAGTCTGCCTTACATTCGTGTTGTCCTACAATTGTGGTCACTGTAATTGGTGTTATTTGCAAATAATAACTCAAATATATAGATTTTATTTGCAGATATTCCCACTAATTTCCACTTTGTTAATAAATTTTCCACTTAACCATCTACAAAAATCCACATTACACCATTTTTAATCTTTCAAAAAAAGCATTGCAAACACAAATAATAAAGACCTTATTATCATGTTTAAATTGAATTTTATAATAATATGAATTGCCTATATTTGCGCAAAGATCAGCACCATAGTCAATGGAAGACGAAATAATACATGACGGAAAATTTAAGTATATAGAAAAAGGGGAAGGAACTCCGATTATAATACTACATGGTTTAATGGGTGGTCTTAGTAATTTTCATGGCGTCATGGAACACTTCCCTAAAAAAGACTATAAGGTTCTTATTCCCGAGCTTCCCATATATGATATGCCCATGCTCAAGACCAATGTTAAGAACTTTGCCAAATACCTTGAGAAATTTATTGAGTATAAAGGATTAAAAGATGTTATTCTTTTGGGAAATTCCTTAGGTGGCCATATAGGTCTTTTACACACTAAACTTTATCCTGAAATGGTAAAAGCTTTAGTGATTACCGGTAGTTCTGGGCTCTATGAAAGTGCTATGGGAGATGGTTACCCCAAACGTGGAGATTATGAATTCATAAAAAAGAAGGCACAAGACGTATTCTACGACCCTGCAGTAGCTACAAAAGAAATTGTAGACGAAGTATTTGCCACCGTTAACGACCGTGTTAAATTGGTAAAGACATTGGCTATTGCAAAAAGTGCCATACGGCATAATATGAGTACCGACCTGCCAAGTATGGAAACACCCACATGTATTATATGGGGGGAAAATGACACTGTTACCCCACCAGATGTTGCTGAATTATTTCATGAATTATTGCCAGATTCTGAACTTTTTTGGATAAAAGAATGTGGTCATGCACCGATGATGGAACATCCAATAGAATTCAATACCATTTTAGACAAATGGTTGGAGAAACGAAATTTCTAAAATTAGTTTTAGATGAAAATAAAGTCGGCCGACTTTGTCATGAGCAACTCCGATGTTGCCAAATGCCCTAATGAACCCTTGCCGGAATATGCCTTTATTGGAAGGTCCAATGTTGGCAAGTCTTCATTAATCAATATGTTGACCAATAGGAAGAGTTTGGCAAAAACATCCGGAAGACCAGGTAAAACACAACTCATAAATCATTTTAAAATAAATGACAATTGGTTTTTGGTAGATTTACCGGGATATGGGTACGCCAAGGTATCTAAAAAGGATAAAAATACTTTTCAGAAATACATCACCAATTATTTTTTGCAGAGAGAACAATTGCTTTGTTCATTTATCTTGGTTGACATAAGACATGAACCGCAAAAAATTGATTTGGATTTTATGCAATGGATGGGTGAAAACAGTATCCCTTTTGCTATCGTTTTTACTAAGGCCGATAAATTGAAACCAAAAGCCATAGATAAAGATGTACAGAATTATAAAGAAAAGTTACTGGCCGGTGTTTGGGAAGAAATGCCTCCATATTTTATTACATCTTCTACTAAAAAAATAGGGCAAGAAGAACTTCTAGGGTACATAGACTCCATTAATCAAGGCTTTTTTGAAGCCAACAAAAATAAACCTACCTAAGGTCCACCATTCTTTTTTGGATTACCTGTATTAAATCCTTGGTTTTTTTCAGTTGATTTAGCTCGTTTTCGCCAATTAACTTTTGTAAGCCCGTATTAGCTTCAACCAATATGATCGGATATTCGAATTTTCCTTGAAACCTACTTTCAAACTCATCTTTATGCAAGAATTCCAAAGTGTTTCCTTCTTTCTCCAAGCCTAACCTAAATTGCTTCCAATCCTCTTTTTCAGTAAATGAACCAAAGGTCAAAGAACATAAACTACAACTATATGTGGATGGACTAAAAATCTTGTGGGCACCATCAAAAATGCGGCTTTGCAATCTAGAGTTCGCATTGTAAACAAAGAATAATTTTACATTTTTCAAACCCATAGCAAGAAAAAAATACTAAGATGGACCTTTTAGTTCCATTTTCTCTGCGAAATAATCGCAAAAATCTTTCATAGTTGCCGTCATCTTCTCATCCTGGGTAGCCTTCATTAAAGTATCGGACAAAGAAACCAAGGTCTGATGAAAGAAAGTTTTCATTTCATCCACCGGCATATCCTTAGTCCATAAATCTATTTTTAAAGATTCCTGATTTTTACTATCCCAAACCGACAATAACATAGCCTTGGCCTCTTCATTATCAATTCCACCATCCTCAGCGGACCATGAAAGCTTCTCCGGTACGCGGTTTTCATCTAAACCTACTCGCAAGGTTATTTCAGATACATGTAAATCTGCCATTTAATTTCTAGGTTTATAATTTGATTTCTTAAATATTTCTTCCTCTGGCATAGTCAACATCTGCTTCAAGGAAATATCATTTTTATCCATAAAGGACCGCACTATTTGCCAACCTATAAATCTACCCAATCTTCCCGGGGACTCAATATCCAACTCCAAACCAAATTTTGAAAAAGGTGCGGGGTCTAAAAATCGAGGATTTAATTTATTATCTGTATTATAGAGATGTTCTTGCTCAATAAAATTTCGCCACATAGGCTCCTCATTGGCCAAGGCCCAATTTATATCCTCTTCACTATATCCAATTTTAACAGCATCCTTAGTGTTGGGCATAAGTTTGTCCTTTAAATAAAGTTCTTTTCCAAAATAAATCATTCGCGCCAAGAAGGTGCGATCCCTTGGTCTCGGAACTACTTTTTTTGCGAAGGCACTTGCTACATCACTAACTAGAAAATTCCTGTTTAAACTCTCTGCAATGTATCGCTGGAAACCCCCGTAGTACTTGTGCTCGGGCCCTAAATAATTATCCAAACCAATAAGAAGCAAACTATCTGCAAATATGATTCGGTTGTTATAGTCCACATCATTGGTAACAGTAATAATCTTAGGTACAACTTGCTCTGGAAAATAATATTTGATATGTTTAAAAAGTGACATTAACCCCTCCTCTTCATCGTTAAAAGAATTAAAGGCATTCCCAACTTCCTGAAATAATTCTATTTGAAGTGAATCTTGCATCTTGGCAATCCAAACACTATCCGGTGCTGGAAAAAGATAGGGATACATTTTGCGTAACCTTGGTAAACCTTCCGGTTCAGCGGATGCAAATTCTCTATCGAATCTTGAAATTTTTAAGTCTAACGGGATTTTTTCAATCTCATCGGCCACTTTATCGCTATCATTACAACCAATAAAAATGAGTGAAATTGCTAATAATATAAAAATAGGATTTTTCATGCCAAGTATTTCCGAATACATTTTCTTTTTAAACAAGGAGAACTTATTTTTAAGGCAAAGTTAATCCATTTATATAAAATATCGAATGCGCTATGCAAACTGAAAAAGTAATTGACCATATTGTTGACTGGCTTAGAGATTATGCTACCAAAGCCAATCAAAAAGGATTTGTAATTGGAGTATCAGGAGGTATTGACTCCGCAGTAACTTCTACACTTTGCGCAAAGACCGGTTTGGAACTACTTTGTTTGGAGATGCCAATTCACCAAGCTGTAAACCAATCTGACCGCGCATCTAGACATATAGATTGGCTACAGGAAAACTTCCCCAATGTTTCTAGACAACCCGTAAACCTAACACCTGTCTTTGATAGTTTGGTAGCAGCTTTCCCTAGGGTTGAAGACGAAGAAGAACGTTTTATGTCCCTCGCCAATACCAGGGCAAGATTACGTATGACCAGTCTTTATTATTTTGCAGCGTTAAAAAAATATCTTGTTGCAGGAACAGGTAACAAAGTAGAGGATTTTGGCGTAGGATTCTATACAAAATATGGTGATGGCGGAGTAGATTTAAGCCCTATAGCAGATCTCTTAAAAACGGAAGTTTATGAGATTGCAAAAAAATTAGGGGTTAATGATGAAATAATTGAAGCAGCACCAACTGATGGGCTATGGGGTGATGACAGAACGGATGAAGACCAAATTGGAGCATCCTATCCGGAATTGGAATGGGCCATGAGAATGAAGGACGAAGGAAAAACTGTAGATGATTTCACAGGCCGGGACAAGGAGGTATTCACTATTTTTAGTAGATTCAACACTATGAACCAACATAAGATGGTTCCCATACCTATTTGTCACATTCCAGAAACGTTAAAATAACCACTCACCTTAAAATCAAGTGACTAAAACGAATTTTTGTCTAGTTTTTTAGTGCTTTAAGAAAATTAATACATCTTTGTCTTCTAATTTAGATTAATTAGTCCTACATTGCGTGTACGTGTTTTTCGTACACTTTAAGGTGCGAATAATCTATTAAAATTCAACATAATGATAAAAGTTTTAATCGCGGACAACCATCCCATTATAAGAATGGGTGTTAAAAACGTTCTTGAGTCCGCCGCTGGTTTTGAAATGGTAGACGATGCTGCTACTACTGATGAGCTATTCGAAAAACTGAAAAAAGTTACCCCCGATGTTGTAATGTTAGAAATGGATATACCGGAAATTAATGGTATAGCCGCTCTAAGAAAAATTAAAAAAGAATATCCTGATGTAAAAGTGCTTATGTACAGTGGACAATCTGAGGATGTCTACGCTTTAAGTGCTATTAGGGCAGGTGCATTTGGTTATTTATCCAAATCATCTGGAGTTGACTACATTGTCTCGGCGGTTACCAAAGTAAGTGAAGGAAGTATGTTTATTACTAATGAATTGGCACAAAGGCTTGCCTTTGACGAAGGTACCAAAAAACCAAGAAGATTCTTCCGTAAATTATCCACTAGAGAAGTTGAAGTTTTAAAACTTCTTGCTAGCGGTAAACGCAACAAGGAAGTGGCTCAAGGGCTAAACCTTAACGAAAAAACGGTAAGTACCTATAAAGCACGTTTAATGAAAAAATTGAATGTTGACAACATGGTAGACCTTTTGCAACAAGCCAAAGCATTGGAATTATATTAGAAGTTTATACAGTTTGAATAAAAAAACCCGCTAATAGCGGGTTTTTTTATTGTCTAAATTTAGTTTTTACGACAATACCCTGTTGAGTTTTTGATTAAGCAACTTATTCAATTGTAGGTAATTCATAATCTCTTCCAAAACTTCTCTATTATCGTTTGTTTCGTTTTCCGTTTGACTTTGTAAAGACTGCATTCTTTTTTTTATCAAAAAACATCGTAAACTTAATATGGTCTCGCTTACCAACTGTGCTATCGTTGTTTCTTTAGATTTTGGATATATATCCTTACTTTCCCAATTATCCAGACTATAACGTTCCTCTTCCATTAAAATGGAAGAAATATCATTTGCCATTTCCTGATCTAAATCAGCAATAAAGCTACTTACCTCAAAACTATCATTTTGGTTTAAGGCCTCCATTATCTTATAATATACTTTTCTAAAATTCTCATTGGCCAGTTCTATTTCATCTTCTTGTAAGTCAAGGTATATTTTTTCATATACCTTTATATCAAGTAATTCTGGCTCTAAAATCAAATTCCCAGCATCATTCTCTTTTAATACCAAATCCTCGAACTGCTCTTCTTTTGCACCGTACAATAGCAAACTTTCAATAATCTTACGTTCCAATAAAAATTGCACATCAACCTTTTCTTCTACCGGCTCGTTTCGGACAACGTCAAATGCCTTGCTTTCTGATTTCTCCTCCTTTTTGGCGTCGGCATAATTTTTCTTTCCAATTTGCGCTAGCGTACTAAACAAAACATTCTCTGAAATATTCATAATACTTGCGCATTCCTGAATATATATTTCCCTCTTAATACGATCTGGAATCTTTGCAATACTATTTACGATATCCCTTACGGTATCTGCTCGCTTTATGGGATCATCGGAGGCTTCTTTCATTAATAATGAGGCCTTAAAACGAATAAAATCTTTTGAATTTTCCTTTAAATACAACAGCACATCCTCTAGCTCATTGTTCTTGGCGAAACTATCAGGATCCTCACCTTCCGGAAACGTACAAATCTTTACGTTCATACCCTGTTCCAAAATTAAATCTATTCCTCGAATAGAAGCCCTAAGACCCGCAGCATCCCCATCAAAAAGAACGGTTATATTTTTAGTTAATCTATTTATAAGACGTATTTGCTCTGGTGTTAAAGCGGTACCACTAGAGGAAACAACATTGTGTATTCCCCTTTGATAGAATTGGATAACATCTGTATACCCTTCTACCAAATAACAGTTATCTTCTTTTGCAATAGTCTGTTTTGCATAATAAATACCATATAAAACTTTACTCTTATGGTAAATTTCACTTTCTGGGGAATTTAGGTATTTAGCCGCTTTTTTATTGTTTGTAAGTATACGTCCGCCAAATCCTAAAACCCTGCCACTTAGCGAATGAATAGGAAACATTACCCTACCCTTAAAACGGTCGAATTTTCTGGAGTTATTGGGATTATTGGCATCTTCTTTTACAATAGTAAGCCCTGTTTTTTCTAAATACTCCAGTTTATATCCTTTATCTAAGGCAGCATTGGTAAAGCCATCCCACTGATCTAAACAATACCCAAGTTCAAACTTTTTAATAGTCTCATCTGTAAAACCTCGCTCTTTAAAATAGCTCAGCCCTATGGCCTTGCCCAATTCTGTATCCCATAACATTTCCTTAAAATGTTTTTGGGCAAAATCGGAAACCAGATACATACTTTCCCTTTCATTGGCCTGTTCTTTTTGCTCATCGGATTGTTCGGTTTCCTCTACCTCAATATTATACTTTTTGGCCAAATATTTAATAGCCTCTGGATATGTAAAATGTTCGTGCTCCATTAAAAAGGCAACTACGTTACCTCCTTTACCGCTGCTAAAATCTTTCCAGATTTGTTTTACCGGGGATACCATAAAACTAGGGGTACGTTCATCACTAAACGGACTCAACCCCTTAAAATTTGAACCAGATTTTTTCAATTGTACAAAATCACCAATAACCTCCTCCAAGCGGGCAGATTCATATACTTGATCTATGGTAGTCTTAGAAATCATTGGTAGAAAATAAGCTATTCTATTAAAAAGCCAAAAGGGTTTAAAATTATTACTTTTAACCTAATTATAATGCAATTTAAATGATTCTTTTCTTTGGAACCAGACCTGGAAAAAAACAGAGCAAACAAATGCAAGGTATTGCTTGTCCATTTTGTGAACAAGCTAACACTTTAACTTTGATTACCCAAAGCAACTATTTTCATTTATTCTGGATTAAGTTGTTTAAAATATCTACTTCATCTTATGCTGATTGTAGTCACTGTAAAAAAGTATATTTAGAGGAAGAGTTCAATACCGAAATGCGTAATACCCTAGAAAAAATAAAACTGGATAAATAATATCATATTCATCCAGTTCAAATATTGTTATCCTGATCTATGCTATAAATCAAACCTTAGGCCTAAAGAAATATTTCTTTGTTCTATTTCGGCATCTTTAAAAATAGAGTTCAAATCGTATTTCAAGTACAACAATACACCATCAAAACCCGCGTAAGCACTTAAGCCATAAACAAAATTGGTAGTATTATACCCCCTTTTAAGTTTATCCTTAACATTTTCACCATTTCTGTCATACTTAAGTTTTTGGCGTGTGCCTAAATTAAACCCTCCATAACCACCTAGACCAACACGAAATTGATTTCTTAGTGAGTAACGGACTGTATTTTCAGATTCCTTAAACTTGGATGGTCCAAACTCAAAATGCACTGGAAATACCAAATTGTCCATTCGTAATTTTGATTTTTTTAGGTCAAATTCAAACTCTTCAAGAGTTACATTACCATTTTCATCACTTACAAAGTATTGGTTATTTGTTGGCTTAAGGCCATTAAATTGAAAAGAAAAACCATAATTCAATCGTACAAAATTAGAATTTTTAAAAATTCGAGTACGCCATTGCCACCCCATTTCAAAAAATCTACTACCCCCAATTTTATAAGGTGAATCCTCTAACGATTGTCCTTCTATTATAGCGTTATTCAAC
>CBFIGW010000034.1:0-22732 GCA_965662155.1 Maribacter sp.
AATAGGCATAATAGAAAAACGGAAAAAAAACCAGGTCATAAAGGTTATAAATAATTTCATTTACCCTTGCATCTTCAATATTTGTAAAAAATGAAAAATCTGGATAATATCTTATAAAATAACCAAGAATTTCATTTAATAGGGTGTAAGCTATTATTGCTGGTAAGTATTTAAATTCTGTATCGAAATATTTCTTGTAGGTAACAATAGATAGGATAAATGTAATACCATAAGCAAAAACAAAGTAGCTTCTTTGAATGAAGTCTATAATATCTTCATACATAATCTAGAAATCTTGTTTTGGTGGTGGCCCTCCGTTACCTCTGTTTAAAGCTAAACTTGTGCCACCTTGCACCTTCGGTGAAGGTAAAAAACTTGGCAAAATGGATGCTTCTGCTTTTTGTTGGCTTTTAGGAGTACCATTTAGTTGTTCGTTTACCCAGTTACGCACTAATTTTGCCTTACCATTGGCATCTAAATAAATACCGCCGTAATCACCATCAACACTGGCTGTAGGTAACAGAAACACAGTATTTTTTTTGTTATATTTTTTACTTCTATTTCCATAATTACCAAAATAGACACGAATGCTATCTGCTTTTGTGCCCCCATTCTTTGCTTCTTGTTCTACGTATCCAATATAATTTTTAAGTACTTCAATATCAAAAGAAACGAACTCTGTTGGTATAAACGGTTTTCCGTCTTGGGTTTCGGATTCTGAAGCTATAATAGTGGGAATTCTTCTTTTTTTATAATTTACAAAAAGTGAATCAGCTTCTTCTAGAGATATTATTTGTTTAGGTACCTCAAACACAATTTCTTTATCTGCTTCCTCTCTAATTTCTTTTTTTGGTTCTTCTTGGCATGCCGAAAATAAAATAACCAAGACTATCATCGACAAAAAATTGTAAGTGTTTTTCATGCTATAAGTAATTTAAGGTTATGGTTCATGAGGAGGGAACTTTGTTAAAGATATGGTTTTTATTTAAACACATTAAATAGAAAGGCCCAACGAATTATCGCTGGGCCTAAATTTTAATTGAGATATTTTAAAACTTATTATTGGTTCATTGTCAACAAAAACTCTTCATTGTTTTTGGTTTGTTTAAAGCGTTGTTCAATAAATTCCATTGCTTCAACAGGGTTCATGTCCGCTAAATACTTACGCATGATCCACATGCGTTGTAAAGTGTTTTCATCCAATAAAAGGTCATCACGTCTCGTGCTCGATGATGTAAGGTCTATCGCCGGGAATATTCTTCTATTGGCAATCTTACGATCTAATTGAAGTTCCATATTACCAGTTCCCTTAAATTCCTCAAAGATTACCTCATCCATTTTGGAACCTGTTTCTGTTAATGCTGTTGCAATAATAGATAGTGAGCCACCACCTTCTATATTACGTGCGGCTCCAAAAAACCTTTTCGGTTTATGAAGGGCATTGGCATCAACACCACCACTTAAGACCTTTCCAGAAGCTGGTTGTACCGTGTTGTAGGCTCTAGCTAAACGTGTAATGGAATCCAATAAGATAACAACGTCATGTCCGCATTCTACCAATCGTTTTGCTTTTTCGAGTACAATATTAGCTACTCTTACGTGTTCTGTTGCTTCTTTATCAAAGGTAGAGGCTACTACTTCACCTCGTACATTACGTTGCATATCTGTTACTTCCTCTGGACGTTCATCAATCAGTAAGATAATCTGATAAACCTCTGGATGGTTAGCCGCAATACCGTTCGCAATGTCTTTTAATAACATTGTTTTACCGGTTTTAGGTTGAGAAACAATCATACCCCTCTGTCCCTTACCTATAGGTGAAAAAAGATCTATTATCCTTGTAGATATTGTGCTTTGTCTTTCTGCAAGGTTAAATTTCTCTTTTGGAAAAAGTGGTGTTAAGTGCTCAAAAGACACTCTATCCCTAACCACTTGTGGGTCTATGCCATTAATCTTATTAACCTTAATTAATGGAAAATATTTTTCACCCTCTTTTGGCGGTCTTACGTTTCCTAGTACGGTATCGCCTGTTTTTAAACCAAATAAGCGAATTTGTGATTGTGAAACATAAATATCATCGGGCGAAGAAAGATAGTTGTAGTCTGAGGAACGTAAAAAGCCGTATCCATCTTGCATTATATCCAAAACACCTTCGCTTGCAATGATACTGTCAAACTCATATTCAGGTTCTTTATACCTGTTTTTTAGGTCTTTGTCAAAATTACTCTTGTCATGGTTTGATCTAGAGTGATTTTTATTCCTATTGTTTTGATTTTTGTTTTGGGACGTATTTTTCTGAAAATCTTTTTTATTATCAGAATCTGTTTGCCTTGGCCTTGGCCTTGGCTTGTGCACTTCTTTAGTTGCTGCTTTAGGAGCCTCTTTTTCAACTGCTGGTGCCTCTTTTGAAGTATTTTCCTTCTTGGCCTCAACTTTGCGTGCTACTCTAGGTTTTGGCTTGCGTGTTGGTGCTTTTTTTTCAGGGGCTACTGCAGCCGCCGCTTTAGGATTGGCTGCTTGAAGGTCTAGAATTTGATAGACCAAATCTAATTTTTTCAGGGTTTTGAATTTTGGAACATTTAGTCCCTTAGCTATTTCCTGTAGCTCAGGTAGCTTTTTTGATTTTAAATCGGAAATCTCAAACATTAATTTTAGAATAAATTATACGTGTTTTGTAAAATAAGAAGTGTGTATTGTCAAGTTGGGTATGCTTCGGGTAAGATTTGCCCGTGGTAAGTGTTAACTTAATTGTTACAGCAATATTACAAATTATTTTCAATATTTAAGGGATATTTTTTAAAAAGACCTGTATTTTTGTGGTCCCAAGTAGAAAAGTAAGATGATTCAAAGAATACAGACGGTATATTTAATAATTGTAGCATTGGTCTCAGGGATTCTACCTTTTTTTGTGAACCTATGGTCTGATTTACAGGGTAATGAGATATATGCCAATAATGAAGTCTTGATTTCAATTGTTTTTTATGTAATAGGGGCCTTGGCACTTTGGGCCATATTTTTATTTAAGAATAGAAAAAACCAGTTTGTTGTAAACCGGTTAAATTTGATATTAAATCTTTTTTTACTAGGATTTTTCGTGTATCGATCTCTAAATTTATCCGGAGAAACTACGGTTTCTGAGAAGGGTATTGGGATGTTGATTCCTGTATTTTCTATCGTTTTTTTAGCTCTAGCCAATAGAGCCATAAAGAAGGATGAGGATCTTGTAAAATCTGTTGATCGTTTACGTTAAACCTAACATCTTAGTAGTATTAGTGCGTAAAACCCAGGGTAGTTCCTGGGTTTTTTATTTTCTTATCGCTTTCCTAATTCTATAATTTCTAAATCCTTTATTTCCTTACCATCAATAACAAATTGTAACATGGTTCTTACTTGGTGAAAACCATGTTTGCCACATGCGCCTGGGTTCATGTGTAAAACACCTAATTTTTTGTCCCACATTACTTTAAGAATATGGGAATGTCCGGCGATGAAAAGTTTTGGTGGGTTATCTCTAATTTTATCCCGTGTTCTGGTATTATATTTTGGAGGATAACCTCCAATATGTGTAATCCATACATCAACACCTTCACACATAAACCTATTGTCCAAAGGAAATTCTTTTTGGATAATGTGGTCATCTATATTTCCGTGCACACATTTTATTGGTTTTAGTTCTTCTAAAGCATCCGTTACTTTTAAGGAGCCAATATCACCAGCATGCCAAATTTCATCTGCTTGTTTGGCGTATTTTAGAATAGCATCATCTATATGTGAATGTGTATCTGAAAGTAAAAGTATTTTGGTCATATGGTTATCATCATATAGGTGCCGTACGGCGCACTTCTTAAGTTTCTTTTAATATCTTTGTACTCCACAAAATTAACATATCCCTTTGAGATATTTCATTAAGTTTTCTTACTTCGGTAAATCATATCATGGTTGGCAAAATCAGCCAAATGCTATTACCGTTCAAGAGGTATTGGAAGATGCTGTTTCTAAATTACTTAGGCAGAAAATTGATTTGGTAGGTGCCGGAAGAACGGATGCTGGAGTGCATGCTAAGCAAATGTATGCACACTTTGATTTTGAGGAACTAAAGGATATTGTTGATTTTATTTATAGATTGAATGCATTTTTGCCCGATGATATTGCGGTTCAAGATGTGTTATCTACTAGTTTGGAGGCCCATGCGCGATTTGATGCCTTGGACAGAACCTATGAATATTGGATATGTCCGGAAAAGAATCCATTTTTAATGGATGCTGCTTACTACGTAAAATATACTTTGGATATAGATGCTATGAATCAGGCGGCATCAATTCTAATCGGGAAAAAGGATTTTGAGTGTTTTTCTAAATCTAAAACGGATGTAAGAACTTACTTCTGTGATGTAAAATATGCCCATTGGTCCTCTCATGGCGATATATTTATTTTTACCATCACAGCAGACCGTTTTTTAAGAAATATGGTTAGGGCAGTTGTGGGTACCTTGTTAAATGTAGGTTTTGGTAAAGCGTCTACGGAGTATGTTAAGGACGTCATAAAAAGTAAAGATCGCTCCAAGGCTGGTGTTTCTGTACCTGCAAAAGGATTATATTTGACCTCTATTAACTACCCCAATACAATTTTTAAAAATGAATAAAGATTCCGGTAAAGCTTTTGATACCAGACTTTTTAAGAGATTGATGGCGCATACGCGTCCTTACAGGCTTACATTTTATGGGGTTGCCTTGGCTGCCATATTGTTATCTGCATTTGCAGTGCTCACACCTATTATTTTAAAAGAAATTGTTGATGACGCCATAAAAGGTAGCGATGCCGAGAGACTCCTCTATTTAATCATTGCAATGCTGGCGGTATTAATAGGTCAGGTGGTAAGTCAATTAAGTTTTAACTATTATGCCAATTGGCTTGGTGAATCCGTTATACGAGATGTACGTGTTAACTTGTTTAAAAAAATGCTTGGTTTTAAAATGAAGTATTTTGATAATTCTTCATTAGGTGTTTTGGTGACTAGGGCAGTGGCCGACATGCAACGTATAGGTGAGATTTTTAGCCAAGGATTTTTTGTGATCGTTGCAGACTTATTAAAAATGTTAGTGGCCGCAGGGGTCATGATTTACATTAACTGGAAATTGGCATTGATTGTTTTTGTTGTTTTACCAATCATTTTATATGCCACGCGCGTTTTTCAAAAAGCAATGAAAGTTGCTTTTACAGAGGTTAGGGCAGAAGTATCCAATCTTAATTCTTTTGTGCAAGAGCGAATTACCGGAATGAAAATTGTTCAGCTTTTTACACGTGAAAAAATTGAGAGTGAAAAGTTTAGAAAAATTAATGAAAAACATCAAA
Organism: Maribacter sp.; assembly: GCA_965662155.1. GTDB lineage: Bacteria > Bacteroidota > Bacteroidia > Flavobacteriales > Flavobacteriaceae > Maribacter. The sequence continues at coordinate 5,353 of CBFIGW010000034.1, forward strand.
ACGCTTGGTTAAAAACTGTTTGGTATAACTCTATTTTCTTTCCTATTGCAGAAATTGTCTCCTCGATTACCGTTGGACTTGTGGTTTGGTATGGAGGGCTTCAAAATGTTGCTAATATCACAAACGATGTTGCAGGAACGGTCTTTGCATTTATTATGCTTATTGACTTGCTATTTAGGCCTTTACGCCAAATAGCGGACAAGTTCAATACGCTGCAAATGGGCATGGTGGCGGCCAATAGGGTTTTTAAGATTTTGGATACGGACAGTGCTATTGATGATTTAGGTTCAATAGACAAGGATTATGTGAGAGGTGATATCAAATTTAAGGATGTGCGTTTTGGATATCTTGAGGATGAAGAGGTGTTACACGGTATTTCTTTCAATGTAAAAGCAGGTGAAACCGTTGCTATAGTAGGTGCTACAGGAGCAGGAAAATCCACTATTATAAATCTGTTAAATCGTTTTTACGAAATAAACTCAGGAACAATTAGTGTTGATGATATAGATATAAAGGATTATGATTTGGCTAGTTTGCGTTCTCATATTGCCATTGTATTGCAGGATGTTTTTCTTTTCGCTGATACCATTTCAAATAATATTTCTCTTAAAAATCCTGAAATTACCGTAGCTGAAATAGAGAAAGCGGCTAAGGCAATTGGTGTGGATGAATTTATTGCAAGTCTTCCGGGTGGTTATGAGTATAATGTTAAGGAGAGAGGAACAATGCTTTCAAGCGGACAAAGACAGTTAATAGCTTTCTTACGTGCCTATGTTAGTAACCCGAGTATTTTGGTTTTAGATGAGGCTACATCATCGGTAGATACCTATTCAGAAAGATTAATTCAAAAAGCAACCGAAAAAATTACCGAAGGAAGAACTTCTATTGTAATAGCCCACAGATTGGCAACCATAAAAAAGGCCGACAAAATAATAGTGATGGACGCAGGTAAAATTGTTGAAATGGGTACCCATAAAGAACTCCTAAAACAAGGTGGGTACTATCGCGATTTGTATGAAGCGCAATTTATGGCTGAGAAAGTTGCCTAATCAATTTTTTGGTAGATTTTGAAAAGTATCTGTGAAAGCTACCAGATATATTGCTACTACTACGATTATCACAAAGAAAATAACCCCTAGCAACAGCAGAAATAGTATTAATTTAACTAAGGTTTCTTTTAGGCTTAAGTTAAAAATTTTATAGAATACCCAAGTAAAAAATCCTATTTGAAAAAATAAATTAGCCAAAGAAAAGTAATAGAATAATTTAGAATTCCATATAAAAATGAGGTATATGGTATTTATAACTATCGATGCTTGAGAATAGGTATAAATATTAATAACAAAATGCTCGCTTATGTTAAATTCTTTTTTGTTGATAAAAATAAGTTTTGAAATAAGAGCCAGAAAAGGCAGCATAGCTACGTAAAATAAACTTTGATATTTAAACAAGTAGCTATTCCATTTTTTTTGAAAATCCATTGCAAATTTATCTGATTCACTTAATGAATCTGGATTAGGATATAAAAAATCAAAATCCATAGCGTTTGGAAAAAATTCAGTTAATACATAAACAAAAAATCCGCCAATTGTTATAGCAATTGTGAAATAACTGATAGGATTTAAATACTTTTTTCTTACACCATTAATATAGCCTACAATAACTTTATCAGGTTTTGTAAATAAGTGTTTAAATGTGATGAGAAATGTATTGTCTATATTGAAAAAACGTTCCGTAGCGTCATACCATAGATTTTTAACAGTCAACCTATTTCGTATCACCTTTGCACCACAATCCGGACAGTAGCTATAATCGGTTCGTAAGTTGTTTTTACAATTTTTACATTCCATTACACTAAGTCACGTTTTATCATGGTACTTAACTGGGATAGGGAGTCATAGAGCACAAACTCACCGTTCTTAATATAGGAGATCAAACCTGTTTCTTCACTAACCACAATACTTAATGCATCTGTTTTCTCGGTAATTCCTACGGCTGCCCTATGTCGCAAGCCAAAACGTAGTGGAATGTTACGTTCATTGGAGACAGGTAAAATTACCCGTGTTGCCACGATATAATTATCCACAATCACTGCAGCTCCATCATGTAATGGACTGTTCTTGTAAAAAATACTTTCTATTATTGGCTGGGTAATTTCTATGTTCATACGGTCTCCCGTATTTTTTATAAAATCTAAGGAGTTGCCCCGTTCAATCACGAGAATGGCACCGGTCTTGGTACTTGCCATTTTTTCGCAAGCTTTTATAATTGCATCAACATCTATTTTGGTAGCATCACCTTCTTGATTTAAAAATTTAAAATGTTTAATAAAGTTTCTTTTATTGGCAAAATTTGTAGAACCAATCATTAAAAGGAACTTTCTTATTTCTTGTTGAAAAACAATTATCAAAGCAATTAACCCAACTTGCATAAAGGCCCCAACCATACTACTGATCATTTCCATGCCAAGAAGTTCGGTAAGTTTCCAGAAAGCCCAAACTATTACAATTCCAATAAAAATGTTGATTGCTACGGAGCCACGAACCAACTTATATACATAATAAAGAAGTATGGCAACCAATACGATATCAAGGATATCCGTAATCTTAAAATCGATAAAATTTAAAAAATCCAAGTAATGCCGTTTTTGTAAAATTAACAAAATTTGATCAAGGAAAATTGTAATTATTTTAGGCAATAAGTTGATTGTATATTTTAATACATTCCAATGCCTCTTTTACATCATGTACACGTAAAATATTGACACCTTTTTCCAACCCTATCATATGTAATGCTGTGGTACCGTTTAACGCATGTTCAGCGGATGTATTTAAGAGTTTGTAAATCATGGATTTTCTGCTTACTCCCATTAATATGGGAAGTTTAATTAAACGTAATTGTTCCATTTTATTTAACAGAAAATAATTCTGTTCTAGGTTTTTTGCAAAACCAAAACCCGGGTCAATAACAATGTCGGAAATCCCTTTATTACGGGCAGATTCAACTTTTTCAGAGAAAAAATATAATATTTCCTTTATTAAATCATCATATTCTGTGTTGGATTGCATTGTTTTTGGTTTGCCACGCATATGCATCATAATGTAGGGTACATTCAGTTTGGCAACGGTATCCATCATTTGGCCATCAAATTGACCTGCACTTATGTCATTTATCATAGCGGCACCTTCTCGTATGCAAGCAGACGCTATTTTACTTCTAAATGTATCTATAGATAGTAATACTTCTGGGAACTCGGATATAATTAGTTTCACTACGGGAATTATACGTTTTAATTCCATGTCCTCGGTAACCTCATCCGCTCCTGGCCTAGAGCTATACGCGCCTATATCAATAAAATCAGCACCATTTTTAAGACATTTTTCAACATGTGCTAATATGTTTTTTTCATTCTTATACTTTCCACCATCAAAAAAAGAATCTGGCGTTACATTTAAAATAGCCATTATTTTAGGTCTACTGATATCTATAAGTTTGCCTTTGCAATTTATGTTCATGATAGGGCTGGTAAATAATGTTGGATAGTCCAAGTTTAAACCATCTGTCTTGACGGTTACAAAATTTTAAGCGAAATTTACACAAATTAGAAAGAAGTACATGCAAGAGACATCGAAACAGTACGATGCGGTTATAAAAGTTTGTCAGGATCTGTTCGAAAAAAAAATGCTGGATTACGGCTGTGCTTGGCGAATTCTGAGATTGCCATCACTTACAGATCAAATTTTCATTAAAGCCCAACGTATTAGGGGATTGCAGCAAAATGATGTTAGGAAGGTAGATGAAGACGAAATTCCAGAGTTTATAGGTATCATTAATTACTCGATTATGGCTTTGATACAATTGGAATTGGGTATAGTTGACCAACCAGATTTAGAGCCAGAAAAAGCTAAGAAACTTTATACGAAACATATCTCCACCACTAAAAAATTGATGATGGATAAAAATCACGATTACGGTGAAGCTTGGCGGGATATGCGTGTAAGCTCTCTGACCGATTTAATATTGCAGAAATTACTCCGTGTAAAGCAAATTGAGGATAATAGAGGAAAAACCTTGGTTAGCGAAGGTATAGATGCTAACTATCAAGACATGATAAATTATGCCGTTTTTGCTTTAATTCATCTTAAATTAGAAAAATAACAGTGTTGGTATGAAATACATAATAGGAGTAGTTAGAATTTTTGTAGGAATACTATTTATCATTAGTGGTTTTATTAAACTTAATGACCCTGTTGGTTTCTCATTTAAATTAGAGGAATATTTTAGTCAGGGCGTGTTGGATTTACCAGCATTAATGCCATATGCTCTTACTATTTCAATAGTAGTTGTGGTATTAGAAGTGCTTTTAGGGGTTATGCTCATTTTAGCCTATAAAGTAAGGTCAACGCTCTGGAGCTTATTGGGAATGATTGTATTCTTTACATTTTTAACCTTCTATTCAGCTTATTTTAATAAAGTTACTGACTGTGGATGTTTTGGTGATGCCATTAAATTAACACCGTGGGAATCGTTTACCAAAGATGTGGTATTACTGGTCTTGATTGTTTTACTGGTTTTTGGCAGAAAATTTATTACCCCATTGTTTAGGCCCTTTATTACCAAAATGATTATGGTGTTCTCATTAATGGCCTGTGTGATTTATGCTTATTATGTGCTGAACCACTTGCCGGTGATAGACTTTAGGCCATATGAAATAGGAAAAAATATAGAAGAAGGCATGGGCATTCCAGAAGATGCTCCTAAAGCAATTTATGATTATATGTGGAAGTTCAACGTGAATGGGGAGGAACAAACTATCATAACTAATGGCGATTATCCTACTGTTGATGGTGAATTTATTGGTGTGAAAACTGAAGAGGTGCAAAAAGGATATGAACCCCCGGTGCACGATTTTACAATTGAACAAGAAGGAGAGGATTTTGCTATGTCCCTTTTGCAAGAACCTAAGTTAATGATGGTAATTGCCTATGATTTAAGAAAATCAAAACAGCAAGTATTTACCAAGGTAGGTGAAATTGCAAAAAAAGCCAAAGAGGAAGGATATAAGGTTATTGGGATGTCCGCTTCTGGACAGGATCAAACTAATGCCTTGATTAAGGAGTTTAACCTAAATTTTGAATTTTATTTTACGGATGAAACAACCTTAAAAACAATTGTAAGGTCTAACCCTGGTGTTTTAATTATAGAGAAAGGTACGATACGGGAAAAGGTGCATTTTAATGATATTGATGAGTTAAAATTGCAATAGCACTTAATTCTGTTTAAATAATTAATTGGAAAATAAATATAAATCATAATGAGAAGTAAAGTAGTTGCAGGAAACTGGAAAATGAATAAGAATTTGGAGCAAACAGAAGCTTTGTTGGACGAGTTGTCTGCAAAATTGCCAGATACCAATGCTGAGGTTATGGTGGCACCAACATATGTTAATTTAGTTGGTGCTGTTTCAAGATTGCAAGGTTCTAAAATTGAAGTTATTGCTCAAAATATGCATTTTGCAGAAAGTGGTGCGTACACTGGTGAGATTTCTGGAGATATGCTTTTGAACATTGGTATTGATACCTGTATAATTGGACATTCCGAAAGAAGGGCATATTTTGGTGAGACCGATGAAATCTTGGCGAAAAAGGTAGTTGCTGCCTTGGACAAAGGTATAAGAGTAATGTTTTGTTTTGGAGAGGAATTGGAAGATCGTAAATCTGGTAACCACTTTAAATTAGTTGAGAGTCAATTGAAAAATGCTTTGTTTTCATTGGATGCATCTGTATGGAGTAAGATTATTTTAGCTTATGAGCCCGTTTGGGCAATCGGTACGGGAGAAACGGCTTCTCCGGAACAAGCACAGGAAATGCATGCATTTATTCGTAAAACCATAGCAGGGGCTTATAACGATGCTATTGCCAATAATGTATCTATATTATATGGTGGTAGTGTTAAACCAGGAAATGCCAAAGAGATATTTTCTAAGCCAGATGTTGATGGGGGACTTATTGGTGGTGCTTCATTGGTTGCGGATGATTTTATTGCAATAATACAGGCTATTTAATATAAGTAGTAAATAAAATTTATAGCATTAATATAAAAAAGGGTATTGTTTAAATGCCCTTTTTTAATTTTAGGAGTATGGGTAATATTATTTATATAGAGTATGCTTTTAAGGTAGCACCTTTACAACCTGCATCGGATATACTAATTGCGGAATTAGGTGCCGTAGGTTTTGAAAGTTTTGTGGAGGAAGAGAATGGTGTTCTAGCTTATATTCAAAAGGAAGAATGGCGACAAAATATATTGGATGATATATCCATACTAAATAATTCAAATTTTGTAGTAAAGTATGAGGTTAAGGAAATTGAACAAGAGAATTGGAATGCAACCTGGGAATCAAATTTTGAACCTATACTTGTTGACGATGTTTGTATGATAAGAGCTCCGTTCCATGAGAGGAAATCGGTAGATTATGATATTGTCATAGAACCAAAGATGAGTTTTGGCACTGGTCATCATGAAACCACCCATATGATGCTACAACATTTATTAGCAATGAATATTAAGGATAAGAGGGTTTTGGATATGGGAAGTGGCACCGGAGTCCTAGCAATTTTGGCGGCAATGAAAGGGGCGACTGCAATAGATGCAATAGATATTGATCATTGGTGCTATTTAAACGCTGTTGAGAATATTGAACGTAATAAGGTATCAAATATTAATGTATACGAAGGTGATGCATCTTTATTGAAAAATAAACAATATGATCTAATTATTGCGAATATCAACCGTAATATTCTTTTACGGGATATTCCAAAATATGCCAGTTGTTTATCAACAAAAGGAGTACTGCTTTTAAGTGGATTTTATAAGGATGATTTGAGTTTAATTAATGAGGCATGCCAAAAAGTTCAGCTTAGATTTGAAAATAACATAGAAAAAAATAATTGGGTTGCCGCAAAATATGTAATTTAGGGTATACTAAAATGATTATGATGGGCACTAAAGAAAAAATTTCCGAAGAGCTCCTTTTAGAGGAAGAAACGGTAAAACAAAATGAAATTGTACTTTTTAATGACGACGTAAATACTTTTGATCACGTCATTGAAACTTTAATGGCGGTTTGCGACCATACTCCTGAGCAGGCGGAACAATGCTCGCTAATTGTACATTATAAAGGTAAATGCACGGTCAAGACAGGAGAATATGAAGAATTGGAACCTCGTTGTTCTGGATTGTTAAATGCTGGCTTAAGTGCAGAAATAGTCTAAGTCCTATAATACGTAAAAATACATAATTATAAATGCCATAGCGAAACAAACAATTACAAAAAAAGAAAGAATGTATTTGGCAATAATATTATAGAGCCAATTCATTGTTTTTAAAAACTTGCCAGAAGATTTTTTGGAATTTTCCACTTTTAGTTAAATTAACGGGCTAAAGGTCTTATTAAATTATAATTAAAAGTAAATTAATGGTTTAAGAGCAAGTATTTGTAGTTATGATACTTAGTTTACATATAGAAATCGATAAAAAGTATGTTTATTTTGATGAAATAAAAAGCCCTTTGCATAGCAAAGGGCTTTTGTTTGTAAAATTATAAAATAAGTATTATGACTTTAAGAGGTAGTAGTGATCGGAATAATGTAATTATACCGTAGGAACACCACCTAGTCTCTTTTCAATCTTTTTCTTTTTTACCGTAACCGCCTTCATAACTTCCATTAATTCAGGGTCTTTCGTCTCTTTATAAATTTCGTTAATACTTAATATAAGTGCTTTAGCTTCTCTGGAAGCTTCCACTCTATCACTAGTGGACATGTTGCTCATTTTTCTACTTACGAATTCTTGAGCTTTTTCAAGTAACTCCATTGATCTTTTTTTTCAAAGTTAACATAAAATATATATTACGCAATTGTTTCTTAATTGTAAGTCGTTATACACCTATTAGAATAACATATTTATGAATATTTTAACTAGGATAAGGGCTATGTCTATTATGGATAGTATCAATTAGACCAATATTTCTTTGTAAGAATGGTGTTTAATCTAAACTGTACTATAATTTAAAATTAAAACCATCTTCGACCTTTCTTCTATATTTATCCTCATCGAACTTAAATAGGAAAGCACCTTTTTTGGAAGAGCTCATATCTTTTTCGTCAAGTTTAATAAGGATATTAAAAGAATTGAACTTGCTTATAAAATTACGTTTATCCAGTTTTTTGCCCAAAATGGCTTCGTATAGTTTTTGAAGCTGACGCATGGTAAATTTTTCAGGAAGTAACTCAAATCCAATAGGTTTGCTTAGCGCCCTTCTTTTCAATCTGGCCATTGCCCTATTGACCATTTCATTATGGTCAAAAATCAATTCCGGAGCTTTTTTAATTGGAAACCACTGAGCGGAGTTCTGTTTAATCAATTCCTTGTCATGTTTGGCAATATCTATTAATGCATAATAGGCTACGGATAAAGTTCGTTCGGCAGGGTCTCGGTCAACCTTACTATACGTATAAAGTTGTTCCATGTAAATGTCATGTAATCCTGTTAAGTGATGAAGTACTCTAACGGCAGCAATATCCAGATTTTCTTCTTTTTTAAGGAACCCACCTATTAAGGACCATTTGCCCTTCTCCGGTTCAAATCCCCTTTTTACCAATAGTAGTTTAAGTTCCTCGCTGTCAAAACCAAAAATGATACAATCTACAGCAAGTAATACTTTGTCTTCATTGGTGTATGTGCTTAATGTCATACTATATGAAAATAAATTAAGGACAACAATCTACACATATTATGATAAATTTAATACGTTGATGGAAATATTTCTTTTTTAAGTGTTCAATAAACACTTTTTTTATTTATACTTGCTTCACAGTTATAGCTTTGATGATTTGGAGTTAATGTTAATAATTCAAAAGTATTTTCACCAACAATAAACACATTTTATTATGTACAAACGTATTTTCTTCACTTTTGTAATGCTATTTGTAACAGCTTACACACAAACAGTTATTGGTCAGAATGTAACCAATATCAATATTTCTGTTTCAGAGGATGCTCCTGTAATTAGCAAGCATATTTATGGTCATTTTGCCGAGCACTTGGGTAGATGTATTTATGAAGGATTTTACGTGGGGGAAAATAGCACCATTCCAAATTCTGAAGGAGTACGTTTGGATATTATAGATGCATTAAAGGAATTGCAGATTCCAAATTTGCGTTGGCCTGGCGGCTGCTTTGCGGATACCTACCATTGGATGGACGGTATTGGAGATTTGGATAAAAGGCCTACGATAGTGAATACTTGGTGGGGCGGGGTTACCGAGGACAATAGTTTTGGTACTCATAATTTCTTGAATCTATGTGAAGAGCTTGGAGCTGAACCCTATCTATCCGGAAATGTTGGTAGCGGTGGAGTTCAAGAGTTAGCGGATTGGGTCCAGTACACCAATTTCAAAGGCAAAAGTCCAATGTCCGACTTAAGGCGTGAAAATGGTAAAGACAAACCCTGGGGTGTGAAGTACTGGGGAATTGGAAATGAAGCTTGGGGTTGCGGAGGTAACATGCGTCCGGAATATTATGCGGATATCTATAAGAAATATGTAACCTTCATGTCCGATGCCGATATGGAAGGCGGTATTTATAAAATTGCTTCTGGAGCTAGTAATGATGATTACAATTGGACAGAGGTTTTGATGAAAAATATCCCTAAAAATATGTTGCAAGGGGTTGCCCTTCACCACTATTCGGTTATCGATTGGGATGCGAAGGGTCCAGATGTAAATTATAATGAGGACACTTATTTCAAGACTATGAAAGAGTCTTGGTTAATGGAGGAGCTTATCGTTAAGCATACGGCAATTATGGACAAGTATGATGAAGATAAAAAAGTAGATCTTATAGTTGATGAATGGGGAGGTTGGTATGAAGTATCGGAAGGTACAAATCCTGGATTTTTGTATCAGCAAAATACCATGCGTGATGCTATGATTGCAGGAATGAACTTGAATATTTTCAACAATCATGCAGACCGTGTAAAAATGGCCAATTTGGCCCAAGCGGTAAATGTTTTACAGGCGGTTATTCTTACGGATAAGGAAAAAATGATTTTAACGCCCACCTATCACGTAATGAACATGTACAAGGTTCACCAAGATGCTACGTTGATTCCGTTATCTTTTAATTCGCCCATGTATTCATATAATGAAGAATCCTTACCAGCATTAACGGTTTCTGCTTCCAAGGATGCAAACGATAAAGTCCATATTTCCTTCACCAATATCGACACAAAAAATGGCACTCCTGTTGCCATTGATTTGAACAAACTGGAACTAAAGAATATGACAGGGTCGCTTTTGAGCTCTAAAAATTTACAAGACCATAATTCCTTTGAAAATCCAAATAAGATAGAACCTAAAAATTTCAAGGATTTCAAGTTTAAGAAAGGTATGCTAGAAGTTACCGTACCTCCCTTTTCAGTATTGGTTTTGGAAGGGACAAAGTAAAAAAATAAATGATGAAACGAACAATCCCTATAGTTGTCCTTGCAACTTCAATATTAAGTTTTTTTAGCTGCAAGCAGGATGTTGCAAAAGAATCTGCAGAAAATGCTACCTCAGAATCTACGATTGGTTACGATATTTCACCTGTAAATATTCAAAATGTTCAATTGACAGATGAGTTTTGGTTACCAATCATCAAACGTGTTCAGGATAAAACAATCGCCTATGCCATACAGAAATGTAAAGAGGAGGGAAGGTTTGATAATTTTTTAATTGCCGGTGGTAAAATGGAAGGCAAAGTAAGAGGTGTTATGCCTTTTGACGATTCCGATGTGTATAAGGTTATAGAAGGCGCTTCTAATTCCTTGATAAGTTCACCCAATCCTCATTTAGAAAAGTTACTGGATTCTTTGATTGGTATCGTTGAGGTAGGTCAAGAGCCAGATGGGTACTTAACTACCTGGCGAACTATCAATCCAGCAGAACCACCTGCGGAGTGGGTTGCCGTTAAGGAAGGTAAACGCTGGGAGTCCCTTGCTACAAGTCATGAATTATATAATGCAGGTCATATGTATGAGGCTGCTGTAGTACATTACAAAGCCACGGGTAAACAGAGCTTTTTGGATATCGCTTTAAAGAATGCGGATTTAATGGTGGATACATTTGGGGACGAGGAAGGTAAAATAGCCACAGTGCCGGGTCATCAAATAATTGAAACCGGATTGATAAAATTATACGAGATTACCGGAAAAGATGCATATTTGGATTTAGCCAAATATTTTTTGGATAATCGCGGTAACCCTGATAATCACGAACTTTTTGGGGAGTATTCTCAGGATCATGTTCCCGTTGTACAACAGGATGAAGTAGTAGGTCATGCCGTACGGGCGGTTTACATGTACGCTGCCATGACCGATATTGCGGCGCTAAAGAATGATTCCGCTTACCACGAGGCCATTGATGATTTATGGGATAATATGGTAGATAAGAAAATGTACATTACCGGTGGTATTGGTGCCACTCATGAAAATGAAGCCTTTGGAAAGAATTACCAGCTGCCTAATTTAACCGCTTACAATGAAACTTGTGCGGCTATTGGCGATGTCTATTGGAACCAAAGACTTTTTAATATGACGGGAGACGTTAAATATTATGATGTTATCGAAAGGACACTGTACAATGGATTAATCTCTGGATTATCCTTAAGTGGTACAGAATTTTTCTACCCAAACCCATTGGAGTCCGATGGTAAATATGAGTTCAACCAAGGAGCTGTAACAAGAAAATCTTGGTTCGATTGTTCTTGTTGTCCTACAAATGTCGTTAGGTTTATCCCTGCGTTCCCAGGATTAATTTACGCTAAAAATGACAGTGATGTGTATGTGAATTTATATGCTTCTAACAATGCCGTTATTGATTTGCCAAATAACAAAATCGATATTTCGCAGAAAACTGCTTATCCTTGGGATGGAATTGTTAGCGTAGACGTCAATGCGGATAAAGGAACAGATTATAATTTAAAATTGCGTATTCCGGGTTGGGCCCATAATGAAGTATTACCTGGTGGACTATACAATTACGTAAATCCCGCATCGGAGAATGTAGCGGTTTATATTGACGGAGAAAAAGAGGTCGTTAATTCCTTAGATGGATACATTACACTATCTGGAGAAAAAGTGAATGGAAAAAATATCGAAATCAAATTCCCAATGGAGGTACGTATGGTAGAAACATCGGATAAAGTTGTGGAGAATCAAGGAAAACTTGCAATGGAATACGGACCATTGGTATATGCTGTTGAAGAAATCGACAATAAAAGAGATGTTAATGAATTGACCCTTTCTAAATCTTATGATTTTGAGGTGCAAATGGAGGTTGGACTATTAGAAGGAGTAAATACGATAACAAGCGGAGATTTTAAAGCGATACCCTATTACGCATGGTCCAATAGAGGTCCGGGTAAGATGAAGGTGTGGTTAGATAGTTCATTGAAATAATAAAATAGAATTAGGTTACATTGAAAAATAATTATGTAATAGGATTGGATTATGGTTCGGATTCCGTTAGGGCCGTACTGATAGATTCAGAAAATGGAAAGGAAATAGCCTCTGAGTTACACTGGTACCAAAGATGGAAAAAGGGTATGTATTGCGACCCTTCCAGCAATCGGTTTAGACAACATCCTTTGGATCATATAGAAGGATTGGAAAGAACCATATCCGGAGTGGTTACAAAAGGTAAAATAGCGCCATCGGCCATTAAGGCGATATGTATCGACACGACCGGTTCTTCACCGGTGCCCATAGCAAAAGATGGAACACCCTTGGCCATGGTAAATGGTTTTGAAGAAAACCCTAATGCCATGATGGTGTTGTGGAAGGATCACACAGCCATTGCCGAAGCTGAAAAAATAAACGAACTGGCGGCTACTTGGGGAGGTGTAGATTACACCAAATTCGTTGGGGGCATTTACTCATCAGAATGGTTCTGGGCAAAGATTGCCCATGTGGTGGAAGAGGATAAAGCAGTGCAAAAAGAGGCATATACGTGGATGGAGCATTGTGACCTCATGACCTATTTGCTTATCGAAAATAAAGATTTAAAGACCTTTAAACGCAGTCGTTGTGCTGCAGGGCACAAGGCCATGTGGCATGAGAGTTGGGGAGGCCTGCCTTCAAAGGAATTTCTTGGATTGCTGCATCCTTACGCTGCGGAATTGCGAGACCGATTGTATGACGAAACCTATACTTCCGATGAGGTAGCGGGAAACCTAAGTAAAGAATGGGCGCAGAAATTGGGATTGACCACAGATACCGTAGTTGCCGTGGGCACTTTTGATGCACATTCGGGAGCCGTTGGTGCTAAAATAGATCAGAATGCTTTGGTAAGGGTTATGGGTACCAGTACCTGTGATATTATCGTGGCCAAGGAAACGGAGGTAGACGGTAAGACCATAAAAGGAATATGTGGTCAAGTAGATGGTTCCGTCATCCCTGGTTTTGTAGGTCTAGAAGCTGGTCAGTCCGCATTTGGAGACCTTTTGGCTTGGTTCAAGGATGTCTTGTCTTGGCCTGTGGACAATTTGGTGATGACCTCGGATATCCTTTCAGACCAACTAAAAGAGGATTTAAGTAAGGAAATAGAAGGTGATTTTATCCGGAAATTATCGGATGCAGCAGAGGCCATTCCCTTATCGGAAAGTATACCAACAGCCTTAGATTGGATTAACGGGCGAAGGACCCCAGATGCCGACCAGAATTTGAAAAGTGCCATCGCAAATTTATCGCTGGGCTCAAAAGCACCACATATTTTCAAGGCATTAATCAATGCCATATGTTTTGGTTCCAAGAAAATAGCCGATAGATTTCAAGAAGAGGGTGTTAAAATAGAGTCGGTAGTAGGTATTGGTGGTGTCGCAAGAAAATCACCTTTTATTATGCAAACGTTGGCCAATGTAATGAACATGCCCATTAAGGTAGCGGAATCTGACCAAGCCCCGGCTTTGGGAGCTGCTATTTACGCGGCAGTGGCGGCAGGAATTTACCCCAACGTTATTGAAGCAAGTAAGAAAATGGGAAGTAACTACGAAGCGGAATACCAACCACAGCCCGAGGCTGTAAAAGAGTATGAAAAGCTGATAGCTTCTTACGAAAGCCTCGGACAATTTATGGAAAGCACATTAAAAAAATAAGAACATGACTTCAAGATATAGTCAATTAAAACAGGAGTGTTTCGAAGCGAATATTGAGTTGAACGACCTTGGTCTGGTGATTTACACTTTTGGAAATGTAAGTGCGGTAGATAGGGAAAATGGTATTTTTGCCATTAAGCCAAGTGGAGTTCCCTACGAAAAAATGAAACCTGAGGATATTGTCATCCTAGATTTTGATAATAATATTATTGAAGGAACTATGCGCCCTTCTTCCGATACCAAAACACACGCTTTTTTATATAAAAACTGGAACCATATAGGTGGTATAGCGCATACCCATGCGACCTACTCGGTGGCTTGGGCTCAGGCGCAAAGGGACATTCCTATATTTGGGACCACCCATGCAGACCATTTAACTGCCGATATTCCTTGCGCACAGCCTATGAAAGATAGTCTGATAGAGGGAAATTATGAACACAATACGGGGATACAGATTTTGGATTGCTTTCAGGAGAGAGGTATTTCTTCCGAGGAAGTGGAAATGGTACTAATAGGAAACCATGGACCTTTTGCATGGGGTAAATCTGCTGCAAAGGCAGTTTATAATAGCAAGGTTTTGGAGACGGTAGCTCAAATGGCATACCTTACCTTGCAGATAAACCCAAATGCCCCCAGATTAAAAGATTCATTAATAAAAAAACACTACGAACGTAAGCATGGTAAAAATGCGTATTACGGACAATAAATTTATTCCAATAATATGAGTATATCGATGAAGGAAAAGGAGATTTGGTTCGTTACGGGCAGTCAACATTTGTACGGCCCTGAAACTTTGGAGCAGGTAGCAAAAAATTCTCAAAAAATTGTGGAAGGGTTCAACGCATCGGCCCATATTCCAGTAAAGATAATTTATAAGCCAACGGTTAAAACGCCTAACGAAATAACGGATATTTGCCAAGAGGCCAGTGCCAGTAAAAACTGTATAGGTATCATTACTTGGATGCATACCTTTTCACCTGCAAAAATGTGGATCAAAGGGTTATCTGTACTTACCAAACCATTATGTCACTTACATACGCAGTTCAATGCCGAGGTGCCTTGGGAAACCATTGATATGGATTTTATGAATCTGAATCAATCCGCTCATGGCGACCGTGAGTTCGGACATATGATGACCAGAATGCGAAAAAAACGTAAGATTATTGTTGGTCACTGGGAGGAAGAAAAAATTCAACAAAAAATAGGAAATTGGACCCGAGTAACTTTGGGTTGGAACGAATTTCAAAACTTGAAGGTTGCACGTATTGGAGATAACATGCGGGAAGTTTCCGTAACAGATGGGGACAAAGTAGAAGCGCAATTACGTTTCGGTTTTTCGGTAAACGGATACGATTCGTCGGATGTTACCAATTACATCAAAAAGCTAAGCGATGAGCAGGTAAACGAGTTGGTAAAAACTTATGAAGCCGAATATCAACTGGCAGATGAATTGTTATCAAATGGAAATAAGCGTCAATCTTTGATAGATGCAGCTAAAATTGAATTGGGATTGCGTTCCTTTTTAGAGGAAGGTGGTTTTGGAGCTTTTACAGATACCTTTGAAAACCTTGGCGAACTGAAACAATTGCCTGGAATTGCCACCCAACGTCTCATGGCCGATGGTTATGGATTTGGAGGTGAAGGAGATTGGAAGACTTCCGCATTATTACGCGCCATGAAAGTAATGGCTAACGGTTTGGAAGGTGGAACTTCGTTTATGGAAGATTACACCTATCATTTCACACCACAAAAGGCCTATGTTATGGGCTCCCACATGTTGGAAATCTGTCCGTCCATTGCAGATAAAAAACCTTCTTGTGAAGTGCATCCATTGGGAATAGGAGGTAAGGAAGACCCTGTTCGTTTGGTGTTCAATTCACCGGCCGGGCCTGCCATAAATGTTTCTTTGGTAGATCTGGGAAACCGGTTTAGGTTAATCGTCAACGAAGTAGAAGCAGTAGAGCCAATGGGAAAATTACCTAAATTACCGGTTGCCCGTGTGCTTTGGGATGCCCATCCTGATCTTGAGGTAGCCGCTACTTCTTGGATTTTGGCCGGTGGTGCACACCATACGGTATATAGTCAGGCAGTAACGACCGAGTTCATAGAGGATTTTGCGGAAATGGCAGGGGTAGAGGTTGTGGTCATCGATAAAAATACGACGGTACGTCAGTTTAAGGAATTATTGAACGCCAATGAGGCCTACTACCATTTATTTCAACATAACATGTAAATTCGGATATTATGAAAACATTTAAAACGTCGTTTCCTTCAATCTTACTTATCGCCGTCATATTGGTGAATTTTGCTTGTAAAGATGACAAAACGAAAAAAGAAAATCAAGAACCAGAACAAATGGAAAAAGCAGTTATTATAACATCAGGTGATTTTGGAGCCACGGCTGCGGGTGAAAAAGTCACTAAATATTTTTTAGAGAATAAGAACGGTATTCAAGTGGATATTATCACGTATGGTGGTAGAATCACATCGTTGAGAACTCCGGATAAGGATGGTACTATGAAAAATGTAGTGTTAGGATTTGATTCCATAGAACAATATGAAAAGGACAATCCATTTTTCGGTGCTTTGATAGGCAGATACGGAAATAGGATTGCTAAAGGAAAATTTAGTCTGGATGGTACTGAGTATACTTTGGCCCAGAATAATGGACAGAACAATCTTCATGGTGGTTTACAAGGCTTTGATAAGAAAGTATGGAAAGCAAAAACGGAAGAGGGTGACGACTCGGTTAAATTGATACTTACTTATTTGAGCCCAGATATGGAGGAAGGTTTCCCGGGTAATCTATCTACTACGGTCACATATACTTTGAACAAGGATAATACGCTAGATGTATTATACGAAGCGGAAACCGATAAAACTACGGTGGTGAATTTAACCCAACACGCTTATTTTAATCTTTCCGGAGATTTTTCAAATACCATTCTAGACCACATGGTTGAAATAGATGCCGATAATTTTATCCCTGTTGATGGAGGATTGATCCCCACGGGAGAGCTAAGGCCGGTAGAAGGAACTCCGTTTGACTTTAGGGAACCAAAATTGGTAGGAAAGGAAATTAATGCGGATAACGAACAAATAAAATTAGGTGGAGGTTACGACCATTGCTGGGTGTTGAATGACCAAGGATCAGGTTATAGGTCTGTTGCAAAAGCATTTCATC
>CBFIGW010000034.1:22760-24480 GCA_965662155.1 Maribacter sp.
TTCTATACGGGTAACTTTTTGGACGGTACGCTTCCAGCACCTAACGGTGGTACATATGCTAAGCGTTCAGGCTTTTGTTTAGAGACACAACATTACCCGGATTCGCCCAACCAACCAGAATTTCCATCGGTTACCCTAAAACCGGGGAACGCTTATGCCACCAAAACAACCTTTAAATTCTCAACCAAATAACCAACTATTATGCAGCAATTAGACAATTTTGACTGGATTAGTATATCTCTATATTTTCTGTTACTTGTAGGAGTAGCGATTTGGGTAATCCGTAAAAAGGAAAACAATACAGAAGATTATTTTTTAGCAGGTAGAAATGTAGGCTGGTTTGTGGTAGGTGCCTCTATTTTCGCGTCCAATATTGGTTCAGAACACGTCGTTGGTTTGGCTGGTACAGGAGCAAGTAATAAGTTGCCCTTGCTTATCTATGAAATCCATGCTTGGGTTGTTTTAATGTTAGGTTGGGTATTTCTGCCTTTTTATGCCCGTAGTGGTGTATTTACAATGCCGGAGTTTTTGGAGAAACGTTTTGATGCTAGGTCTAGATGGGTTTTATCCATTTTTTCTATAGTAGCTTATGTACTTACAAAGATATCGGTTACCATTTATGCTGGTGGTGTTGTAGTTTCTGCACTATTGGGAATAGATTTCTGGACAGGAGCTATTGCAACTGTTGTATTGACCGGTATATATACCGTACTTGGTGGAATGCGTGCAGTCGTTTATACAGAGACCTTACAGGCAATTCTATTGGTAGTTGGGGCCGCAGTT
Organism: Maribacter sp.; assembly: GCA_965662155.1. Taxonomy (GTDB): domain Bacteria; phylum Bacteroidota; class Bacteroidia; order Flavobacteriales; family Flavobacteriaceae; genus Maribacter. Next base: position 23,544 of record CBFIGW010000034.1, read on the forward strand.
TTGACCTTTATAGGTTTGGATAAAGTTGGTGGATGGGGTAGTATGGTAGATACGTTAGGTCCAGAATATTTTAATATGTGGAGACCGGCAACTGATCCTGATTTTCCATGGCCATCCTTATTTATAACTAGTACTATAGTAGGTATTTGGTATTGGTGTACTGATCAATATATTGTACAAAGAACATTAACAGCAAAAAATATAAAAGAGGGTAGGAGAGGTACTATTTTCGGAGCGCTATTGAAATTGTTGCCTGTTTTTTTGTTTTTGATTCCTGGGGTTATTGCTCTTACATTAAAGATGAGAGGTGAGTTAGAATGGGAAAGTGCAGATGAAGCATTTCCTGTTTTAATGAGTAATTTATTGCCCTCTGGACTTCGAGGCTTGGTTGCCGCTGGGTTACTGGCAGCCTTGATGAGTTCTTTGGCATCCGTATTTAATTCTTGTTCAACACTATTTACGGTGGATGTTTATAAGAAGTTAAAACCTAATGCACCAGAGAAAAAATTAGTCCGTACAGGTCAAATAGCGACGGTTTTTGTGGTGATTATAGGAATAATATGGATTCCTATTATGGCAAATATATCTGGGGTGTTGTATGAATATTTACAAAGTGTACAGTCGTACATTGCGCCTCCAATAACAGCTGTATTTTTATTAGGAATTTTTTATAAACGAATAAATGCCACAGGTGCTTTTGCAACTCTGGTTATGGGTATTATAGTGGCGTTTATACGAATTGCGTTAGAGTTGGTGAAAGATAATTTGGACTCAGATAGTATTTTATATTATTTAGGTGATATGAATTTTTTAACCTTTGGTGCTTGGTTCTTTTTATTCTGTTTGATATTTATGGTGGTAGTAAGCTTAATGACAAAAGAGCCAGACCAGGAAAAAGTGGTGAATTTAACTTTTGGAACTATTACGGACGAAGAAA
>CBFIGW010000035.1:0-379 GCA_965662155.1 Maribacter sp.
TATTAAAGGTAACACACATGTAATTGATATTATGCCAACTCTTTTGAGCATCGCGGACATAGACTATCCAGAAACCTACAATGGTGTAAAGCCAAATTCTCTTGTTGGCGAAAGTTTCTTGCCTTTATTACAAGGAGAAGACTGGAAAAGGGAACAACCTATTTGTTTTGAATGGTTTGGAGATCGGGCTGTTTGGTTGGGAGATTTAAAGGGTGTTCATCAGTACCAAAAAGAGTGGGAACTGTATGACCTTTCTACCGATAGAACAGAATCTAATGATATCGCTGCTTCTCAGCCAGAAATCATTGCTAAAATGGATTCGATTTATAATGTTTGGGCAAATACAAATGGAGTTATCGAATGGTCAGAGGAGATGGGC
>CBFIGW010000035.1:389-24466 GCA_965662155.1 Maribacter sp.
TTAGAAAACAACCACATTAAATAGAACCATTATGAAGAAATTGTTTTCGTATGAAAATGGCATCGTAAGCCTTATGGCTTTAACCTTTGGTGTGCTATTTTTTGACAGACTGGCCCTCAACTATCTGGTACCATATGTAGCCAAAGACCTCCAGTTAAATAACACACAAATAGGGCTATTAGCTGCAGGTTTGTCACTAGCCTGGGCCTTTTCCAGTTATTTTACTACGGCATGGTCAGAAGCTAAAAATAAAAATAAGATCACCTTCATACTGGCCATCTTTATTTTTTCTATATGCTCTTTTGGTTCTGGTATGGCTATTGGTTTTGGTACATTATTAATTGCAAGACTAGTGATGGGTTTGGCGGAAGGACCCGTGATTCCCTTGGCTCAAATCTTTGTTGAACGGGAATCATCTCCAAGCAGACTGGGAATCAATGTTGGTATCGTACAGGCTGTGGGTGGAGCTTTGTTCGGTTCCATTTTGGCGCCAGTTATATTGATACAGATTGCAGAAAACATGGGTTGGCGTACTGCATTCTATATTGCAGGGGTTCCAGGACTTTTCATGGGTATATTAGCAGCTATTTACCTAAAAAAATCTACAGCAGAAAGTAGGGGTAAAAAAGACAATCATAGGTTTAATGTAAAGGAATTGTGGCAATACAACAATATCAAATGGGGAACTCCACTAGCCTGTTGCGTTTTTGGATGGTGGTTTGCCACTATCCCGTTTATTACCAAGTATTTTACGGATGTACAAGGAATGGAAGCCGGTACCATGCAAAAAACCATGGGGCTTTTAGGCGTGGCAATGCTTTTATCATCACTTTTCTTTCCGGGAATATCCGATAAAATCGGACGTAAAAAAGCATTATTGATTGCATTGGCTTTGGGTATTTTTTATCCTTTTGCCGTCTATTTTCTAAATGGCTCGCGCGCACATTTACCAGCAATGTTCATTACCTATGCCATGGTAGGCACTATACCGCTGGTAGCAGCTATCGTTCCTTCTGAAGCAGTGCCAAGTCGATTGAAAGCAAAAGCCGTTGGTTTTGTAACTGCAGTAGCAGAGATTGTAGGCGGTGTTTTAATTCCAGCTATTGCAGGCGGACTCTCAGATGCTATAAACGAATCTGCTTTTTTGTGGGTAGCCGCAGTATTGGCTGTCCTATCCTTATTTTTCTTATCCAAATTGGAAGAAACGAAAGGCAAAGAAATTATTGAATAAAATTAAATTTAGAATACAATGGAAGAAGAAGACAAAATTGAGTTCCCATTAAATGTATGGTACGTAGCTGCCTTAGGGAAAGAATTAACAGACAAACCGTTAGCAAGAACAATCTTAAATAACCCTATAGTACTTTATAGAACAAAAGATGGTACCGTTAATGCCTTAGAAGACCGTTGTTGTCATAGACACTTGCCTTTATCAATGGGATTAATAGAAGATAAAGGATTGCGATGTGGTTATCATGGCCTATTGTTTAATGAAGAAGGAAAGGTAATAGAAGTACCCGGTCAAGACCACCTTCCCCCAAATGCTTGTGTTAAAAAATATCACATAATTGAACAAGATGCAATTGTTTGGATTTGGTTTGGTACTAAAGAAAATGAAATACCAACGGAAGAGCCGCCAAAATATCCATTTCACACAGATAAGGACTATGTTTTTGATGGAGATGTATACCAATATCAAGCGCCTTACCAATTAATTCATGATAATTTACTTGACCTAAGTCATTTAGGTTATGTACATGTGCATACCATTGGTGGGGATGCACATACCCATATGAATGCAAAATTGATTTCAGAAACTAGAGGCGAAAGTGTTTTTATAAAACGGTATTTACCAAATTCTACTCCGCCACCGACCTATGTTGCTGCATACCCTTTTAAAGGAAAGGTAGATAGGTGGCAAGAATTGGAGTTTTATCCATCACACATTCGTATTTGGACAGGTGCTGTTGATGTTAATACCGATTCATTGGATGATCCAAACAGAAAAGGTTTTCATATGCGCGGATTACATGGTCTTACCCCAGAAACCACAGAAACTTCCCATTATTTCTGGACCATAGCTACAAATCCAGAAAATAATATAGAAGAGATAAAAAAGAAAGTAGTGGAACAAACCAGATTCACGTTTGATGAAGATAAAGTGGTTGTAGAAGAACAGTTTAGAAACATGAAAAAATTTGGACAACAACCTACTGTTGATATCCATGTAGATGTAGGCCCCAATAGAGCGCGTAGACTTATTAAAAAATTGGTTAGGGCAAGTAATAAAGCTTGATTAAATGTTAAATTCCATCCGCAGGATTGTGACCGGGCATACTAATGATGGTACCGCTATTTTTAAGTCGGATGAATCTTTTGAGCCAGTTATTATCCCTACGGGAGACGCGGCCATGGCAACCATCTGGACTACAAAAAAGGTACCCGCAGATTGTAATGATGAAACTGATGGAAGATATCGCGATGCAGGGACCACGTTAAAAGGGGGTTCGGTTATTCGGATTGTAGATATGCTACCAGGGGCTACATCCCCCATGCATCGCAGTGAAAGTATTGACTACGGAATTGTTTTAAGTGGTACTATTGAATTAGAGTTAGACAACTCTCAATTTAAAACTGTAGGGCCACATGAAATTATCGTACAACGGGGCGCAGTTCACAAATGGCACAACCTTAGTGAAACGGAAATTTGTAGAATTCTTTTCGTTTTAATAGAAGCAAAACCTTTTGAGGTAAATGGGCAACCGTTACCAGAAGTAATGCATTAAAACAAAAAAATAGCAACGAATTAGAATGGCTAAAAAATCAAATAAATATAAGCTTAAATTAGAATTGGTAGAACTCGTGCGTCCAGATGATACAGAATACCATCCTATTGTACTGGAGTTTGATAATCACGATAATATTTTCAATATTGTTGAACTTATGAAACAAAGAGACCGGTTTAAAACAAAACAAGATTCAATAGAGTTTGCTATAGGTTTAAAATTGTTTAGCGAAGTTATGCTCAAAAATAAAAACAATCCTCTATTTGAAGATTTTAGACCTGCTTTTGGTGAATTGATGAAGAAAATAAAGTCTAGGCAAGAGAACAATATTGAATAGTTTATATTGAAAAAAATCGATTAAAATACACAAAAAGATTGTTTTAGAATAGTATTGACCTAGAATTGATTCATTGGCAGAACTAGATTAGACTAAATTTGTTTAACAGATTGATAAGAAAGAACTTTAAATAATAAAAAAATGGCAAAAAACCCACATTATTTTTCGCAAATGGCTCACGTAGAAGTGCTGACCAAAGACCTTGAAAAGTCGGTTCACTTCTTTGGGGATATCGTAGGAATGGATATTACGGGAAGAGAAGAGGGCTCGGTTTACCTACGCGCTTGGGGAGATTATTTTCATCACACATTAAAACTTACACAAAGTGAGGAGTCCGGTTTAGGACATATTGGCTGGCGGGCAGACAGCCCAGAGGCTTTAGATGAGGCAGTAGCGTATTTAGAAAGTATAGGTGCCGGTAGAGGTTGGTATGATGGAGACCAAGGTCATGGTAAAGCATTCAAATTTCAATCTCCCGAAGGCCATATGCATGAGGTATTTTGGGACGTAAAATGGTTGCGTGAAGAAGGAGAACGTGGTAGTGTGTATGCTGACCGTTATGCTAGTAATCGTTTACAAGGGGCCAATCCAAGAAGGTTTGACCATGTTACCTATATGGTATCAAAAGGAGCTTACCCTGCTGAGAAAGCATTTTGGAAAGCCTTAGGGTTTAAAAATCCAGATGAGATTCGTATTGCAGATGATATTCCGCCAATAGGTGGTCTTCATACATTGGCCAATTTATCTCATGACATTGCCATATTTACCGACCCAAATATTGAGCCGAAAAAAGCGGTATTAAACCATATTTGTTGGAATGTGGATAGCCGTGAAGAAGTACTCTTAGCCTTGGATTATTTTATTGAAAAGGGTTATAAAAGTGTAATGGGTGCGCCAACAAGACATAAAGCGGATGAAGGCTTCTTCATTTACATTGTAGATCCAGGCAGTGGAATTCTTTTTGAGTACTATGCTTGTGCCCGTTTGGTCTTTGCACCTGATCATTTAGATGTTCATTACTTAAAAGACAATCCAAATGATGCTTGGGGGTCTGTTAACCCTTTTGCCGAAATGGCCAAAGGAAAGAAATTAGGACTATCTGAAGATGGAACTGTAAGACCAGCTGACATCTAGAAATATCAATTGGTAATAATTGCAGTTAAGAGATTTATTTAAATAATAATAGGTATCGGTTTAGTTCACCCACACAGGGTTTCTATAAACCGACATCACAAAAATAAAAACACTATGTGGCATTTTTTTCCAGGCAAATACATGCCTTCCTATCAAGTAAATAGAGCATTATCACAAGCCCATTACGGAGGTGGGGAGTTTGCCGAAATCTTAGAAGTCGCTGGAAATATAGATCCAGACAACAGGGAAACTTTTAATGTAGAATGGCTAAAAAAAGGAAATGAAGTTTATGGCTGGGCAGAAGATTATGAAAAGAAAGGCGCTATTGTCTCGGCAAGAAGAACTTACTTAAGAGCATTTAATTATTTACGTACGGCAGAGTTTTTTATGCCTTTAGGTGATCAACGTAAAATAGAAACCTATGTAAAAGCGCGTGAAGCATTTATCAACGCCACCAAATATTTTGAAGAAAAACCAATACAGGTAGAAGTACCTTTTGAAGGTTCATTCTTACCAGGATATCTTTTTAAGCCAAAAGGGGTGAAAAACCCACCGGTTATGGTCATGTTTGGCGGATTGGATAGTTTGGCAGAAGAACTTTATTTTGGAATTGGAGATCACTTAATGGAACGTGGTATTGCTTTATTGGCAATGGACGGACCAGGACAAGGAGCTGCTTTGCGTTTAAACCATATTCACTCACGTCACGATTATAATGTAGCTGGTACAGCAGTTTTAGATTGGGTATTGGAAAATCTAAAAGATGAAATAGATACCACAAGTGTAGGTATTGCAGGAGTATCTATGGGCGGTTACATGGCCGCACGTTGCGCAGCTTTTGAGCCACGTTTTAAGGTTTGTATGATTTATGGTGCCGTTTGGTCTTATTATTCAGTCTGGAAAGGACGAAATGGGAATCATCCTTTGGCAAAAATTGTACAACACATTATGGATGAGGACACCTATGAAGGTGTACTTAAAAAATTAGAAGGCTTTACCTTGGAGAATGGTGTTGCTGAGAAAATATCAATGCCGACATTTATTATGCATGGTGGCGGTGACAAGCAAAATTTTGTAGAACATGCCATTACCTTAGAAAAGCATTTGACTTGTGAGCATGAAATGAAAATTGTGCCAGAAGGTGAAAGTGGATCACAGCATTGTCAAGTTGATAATATGATGCCTACGTTAGATATGTACGATTGGATTGCAGAAAAAATACATGCCTAAAGTTATTATTAATCATTAAAAATATAATATGTCAGCAGTAAAAAAAGTACTTGTCGTTGGCGGTGGTATTGGCGGACAAGCCGTTGCTATTGCCTTGGCGAAAAACGGAGTTGAGGTTGAAATTGCAGAACGCTTGGATGCTTTTAACGTCTATGGCGTTGGCATTATACAACAATCCAACGCCTTAAGGGCCTTGGACAGAATTGGTCTTGCGGATAAGACCATGGAATTAGGTTTTCCGTATGGTCAGCTAAAAATGTACACTGCTGGTGGCCATTTTATAGGGCTTGCAGGAGCCCCACCAGTAGAAAAATATCCTAGTCATAACGGTATTTCGCGTAGAACACTTCACGAAATCATGTATGAAGAGGCCATAAATATCGGAGTAACCTACAAAATGGGGACTACAGTTACAGAAATAGAAAATAAGGAAGATGAAGTAACGGTAACATTTACGGACAATACCAAAGGTACCTATGATATTTTAGTAGCATCTGATGGCATAAATTCAGATATGCGCTCCTTGATTTTCGGAGCGTTTAAACCACGCTATATGGGTGTATCTGTATGGAGATACCCTTTTATAAAGCATCCGGACTTAGATACTTCTTACATGTATTACGGTAAACGCAGTAAAATTGGGTTTGTGCCAATGTGTGAAAAAACAATGTATATGTTTTTGGTATCTGCAGAAGGAGCAGATAATCCATGGATAGAAAAATCGGCCTACATCCCTATGTTAAAAGATTATTTATCCGAGTACCCCATTAAAATGGCACAAGATGTAATCGAGCAAATTACGGAACCGGATTTGGTAAATTATCGCCCTATAGAAGCCAGTCACTTACCAGATCCCTGGTATAAAAATAGAGCAATAGTAATTGGTGATGGTGCTCATGCTACGGTACCTCAATTAGGCTCAGGTGCGGCATTAGCTTTGGAAGATGGCGTGGTGTTGGCAGAGGAATTGAAAAAAGCAAGTTCTGTAGCCGAAGCTTTTAAATCCTTTATGGATAGACGTTACGAACGCTGCATGTCCATTGTAAATGCGTCCGAAACTTTAGCCGAATGGGAGTTATTGGAATTTGAGGGAAAACCATTACCAGAAGGGGCAAGTATAGGTCAGGTTATTGGCAAAGCCGTAGGTACGTTAATGGCCCCATTTTAATCGATTAAGAAATATGAGATTAGTTACATTCAAAACAAGTAAAGGAGCAGTAAAAACCGGATGGTTAAAAGATACAGGTATCGTTGCCATGCAGCAAGCAGATGAACGGTTACCAAATGACATGCTTTCCTTTATTGACAATCACGAATCTTTTTTCAAAATCATTAGGGATAATAACCTAGAGAATATTGCTCCACATTATCAACTTTCAGAAGTACAGTTGTTAGCACCTTTGCCCAACCCAAGAAGTGTTCGTGACTTTTTAGGTTTTGAACAGCATATGCTAAACGCAGGGAACGCTTTTGGGCATCCTATAAGCGATGAGTATTATAATATACCTGTATTTTATTTTACCAACCATAATGCCATATTTGGACCAGAAGACAAAATAAAACGCCCAGAGCGTGAGGATAAAATGGATTTAGAGCTTGAGATAGCCGTGGTCATGGGTAAAAAAGGTAGTGATATATCAGTTGAAAATGCAGATGACTATATTTTTGGATATACCGTTTTCAATGATTGGACCGCAAGGTCTTTACAACGACAAGAAATGATGTTACCGTTGGGACCTGCAAAAGGAAAGGATTTTGCCAATGCTTTTGGCCCATGTATCGTTACTAAAGACGAGTTTGAGCAATATAGATGCAGTATTTCTAGAGAAAAGCATCCTGAACACTTAGCCATGCCAAAAACCACAGGAGATCGCTTTGATGTTAAAATGACCGCACGAATCAATGGAGAAACTATTTGTGAAGGAAATTATAAAACTGCTTATTGGACATTTACACAAATGATCAAAAGAGCCTCTGACAACGTAACGCTACTTCCTGGAGAAATTTTGGGCAGCGGAACCGTTGGTTGGGGTAGTTTAATAGAGAATAAATTTTCCGTACATAGACCTTTGGAACCTGGTGATATTGTGGAATTAGAAATTGAAGGTATCGGAATTTTGAGAAATTCCATTAAATAATTTATTTTTAAGAGTAGAAAAAATCCACCAAAAATGGTGGATTTTTTTTGTCTATAATCTATAACGAAACTGAGATCCTTTGTACCTTTAAAGTCGATTTTACCTATCAATACAATAACTATAATGATACGATCCAAACTTATTCTTATTCTTTTATATCTATGTTTTATTTCTGGATTCTCACAAGCGACCAATGGTTATGAGCTCTGGATGCCCTATTCCAATATAGAAGATTCCGCCTTAATAAAAGAATATACAAAGTTTTCTGAATCGATTTATTTTCCAGACACTTCCGAGACGCTTTCTATTGCTAAAAATGAGCTTCAAACCGGTATGAAGAAAATGCTAGGACTTACCTCAATACCTTCCAATTCAATCAAATCAGAAAATACCATGCTTATCGGTACCAAGGAGAATCTACATAGCGAAATACAACAATTACTATCCAAGGCGTATACGGAAATTGGAAATGAAGGTTTTATTATAAAAACTGTATCTATCAAAAGTAAAACAGTTTTAGTAGTGACCGCAAATACCGACATTGGGGTGCTTTATGGTGTATTTAGGTTACTAAACCTAATGCAACAAAACAAAAGCTTCAATAACATAGCACAAATAGATTCCCCTAAAATCAAATTACGAATGCTCAACCATTGGGATAATTTGGACCGAACTATAGAAAGAGGTTATGCTGGTTTTTCTTTATGGAACTGGCAGAAGCTTCCAGAATTTATCGACCAACGTTATATAGATTATGCCAGGGCCAATGCATCCGTAGGTATCAATGCGGTATCATTGACAAATGTTAATGCCAATGCACTAATCTTGACTCCCATGTACCTGGAAAAAGTAAAAGCTTTGGCCAAGGTATTTAGACCTTATGGAATTAAAGTTTATCTAACGGCACGCTTTTCAGCACCTATTGAAATTGGTGGTTTGGAAACTGCAGATCCTTTAGATGCCGCCGTACAGCAATGGTGGAATGACAAGGCCAATGAAATATATACTATGATTCAAGATTTTGGCGGGTTTTTGGTCAAGGCAAATTCAGAAGGCCAACCTGGGCCTCAAAATTATGGGAGAAACCATGTAGATGGTGCAAACATGATGGCAAAAGCATTGCTCCCACACAAAGGAAATGTTATTTGGCGTGCATTTGTGTATTCTGAACACGATGCGGATGATCGTGCAAAACAGGCCTACTCAGAATTTGTACCCTATGACGGGAAGTTTATGGACAACGTTCTCGTACAAACCAAAAATGGTGCAATTGATTTTCAACCACGAGAACCATTTCACCCTATGTTCGGGGCCATGCCAAAAACACCATTAATGATGGAGTTTCAGATAACACAGGAATATCTAGGGTTTAGTACACACTTGGTCTTTTTACCAAAATTGTTTGAAGAAGTATTGGATGCCGATACGTATAGAAAAGGAGATAATTCTACCGTGGCCAAAGTAATTGATGGTTCTTTGGATCAACAGAAATTAACGGGAATGGCGGGTGTTGCCAATATTGGAACCGACATCAACTGGACAGGTCATCCTTTTGCTCAAGCTAACTGGTATGGCTTTGGACGTTTGGCCTGGGACCCATATCTCAATTCAGAAACCATAGCCGATGAATGGCTTCGTATGACCTTTACCAATGATATCTCATTTGTAGAACCCATGAAGAAATTACTTATAGATTCAAGGGAAACCGTAGTAAAGTATATGAATCCATTAGGATTACACCATATTTTTGATACAGGGCACCATTATGGACCAGGCCCCTGGGTAAGTGAGTTGAGCAGACCGGAGTGGAATCCTACGTATTACCATAAAGCTGATGAAGAAGGAATTGGTTTTGATCGTACCCCAACAGGTAGCAATGCCACTGAACAATATGCAGAACCATTACAGGAACTATGGAATAATCCAAAAACGATTCCAGAAGAATATTTGCTCTGGTTTCATCATCTTCCATGGAATTTTCAATTAAAGAATGGATCAACTTTGTGGGATGGTATGGCTTTAAAATATCAGCAAGGTGTTGACGAGGTTGCAGGTATGATAACCATTTGGGACAAAATGAAGCCTTATGTCTTAAAAGAACAACACAATGAGGTACGGATGTTATTGGAAATTCAATTAAAGGAAGCCAAATGGTGGAGAGATGCTTGTTTACTTTATTTTCAAACGTTCTCTAAAATGAAACTACCTAATGGTATAGAAAAACCATTACATACGCTGGAATACTACAAATCCCTTAAGTTTCCTTTTGCACCTGGTATTAGACCACGGTGGGACTAACACCTAATATTATTTTATGGTAAAAATCGTACGTTGTTAAGGTGACAAAATTAGGAAACCAGTATTGGTTCCATTTTAATGATTTTTTTAATTGTTAATGAGCTCCAACCAATGCTTATATTTTTGTTGTATTGGGTAGGATTCTTTGGTTTTATCTAGTAATTGTTGCTTCAAGAGGGTTTTTAAAGCAGTTAAATCCTTAAAAATACCTGATTGAAGTCCGGCCAAAAAAGCGGCTCCTTGTGCCGATATATCTGAATTTTCTTGAATTTTTATGGAAGCCTCCAATAATTGAGTTAATCCTTCTCTAATGAATTGGTTTTTGGATAAGCCTCCATGCATGGAAACTTGATGAATCGGAGATTTTAAATCACTTTCCATCGCATCGATAACCGCCTTAATTTGAAAGCAAATACTTTCTAAGGTCGCCTTTACCAAATGAGCATTAGTAGTTCCAAAGGTAAGTCCGTGAAAGGAAGCCTTACGATCCATTTCCCAAAAAGGAGCCCCTAATCCACTAAATGCGGGAACAAGATATACCTCAGAAGGTTCATTAACGGACATCGCCATATTTTCTGTTTCTTTTGCATTGGAAATTATATGTAATGATTTTAACCATTCTATCATGGATCCACAAGCCACGATGGCACCTTCCCATGCATAGACAACTTCATCTTTTGTGCTCCAACCTATGGTAGTCAATAATCCCTCACTTGAAGTTAAAGGTTCATGACCAATGTGCATCAATAATGAACTTCCGGTTCCCAAAGTCATTTTGGTATCCCCTTTTTGGAAACAGGCTTCCCCGAACATCGCGGCGTGGGAATCTCCGATAATTGCCGTTATTGGAATTTCCTCTTTTAAGAGTCCAAAAACATCTGTTTTACCAAAATTATTGGATGATGATTTTATTTCTGGCAACCTCAAACCATGCAAATTCCATTTCTCTAGAATCTCTTTGTCCCAATTCAGCTCCCTTAAACTAAAAAATAAGGTTCTTGAGGCATTGCTATGGTCAGTATAATAAGATTTTCCATTGGTAAGCTTATACAATAACCACGTATCTATAGTTCCAAAATAGAGTTGTCCGAGAGCAATTTGTTCAGCAATTACCGGATTATGCCTTAAAAGCCATAGTAATTTTGTACCAGAAAAATAGGGGTCTAGCACAAGACCTGTTTTTTCGTTTAGCCAAATTTCTTGGTCCTTTATTTCAGAGCATATTCCAGTAGATCTCTTACAGGCCCAAACAATTGCAGGGTGTACCGGTTTACCATTTTTATTCCACAGCACAAAAGTTTCCCGTTGGTTACTTATACCTATAGATACCAATTTGTTGTGTTCAACACCTTCCAAGCAATTTACACACGCCTCCTCTACACTATCCAAAATATCTTGGGGGTCTTGCTCCACATTTCCGTTAGCAAAATAAGCTGTCTTCAATTTGGCCGTAGCTTTTTTAACTACCAAACCCATTTCGTCAAACAATATAGCCTTTGTACTACTAGTACCTTGGTCTATGGCTAAAATATAGGATTTTGACATGCTGCTTAATTATTAAATGAATTACTCCTCATTTGGATGGTTAAGACGATCCATGATAACGGCAACTAAAATCACAAGTCCTTTAATGATTTGCTGCCAGAACGGGGAAACATTCAATAAAACCAATCCGCTGTTCAATACCCCAATGATTAGTGCTCCTTGTACCGTACCCATAATAGACCCTCGACCACCGGAAAGTGAAGTGCCTCCTATGACCACAGCCGCAATGGAATCCAGCTCATAACTCATACCCGCATTCGGTTGTGCAGAGTCCAGCCGAGAAGTCAAAATTATTCCCCCAACTGCCGCTAATATACCAGCAATTGCGTAAACCCAAATTTTCACTTTATTGATATTGATTCCCGATAAACGTGCCGCGCTCTCATTACCGCCAATAGCATAAATATGTCTACCAAAAACCGTCTTGTTGGTAATTACAATGGCAATTACAACCACTACGGCCGTAATCCATACGGGCATAGGAATACCCAAAAACCAGCCTGTTCCAATAAAAGCAAAGGTATCGCCAAGGCCAGTAATTGGAAATCCACCGGTCCACAACATAGTGCCGCCTCTAGCAATAGTTAGCATAGCTAAGGTAGCTACAAATGGTGGTACCTTGAACTTGGTGATCATCCATCCGTTGAAGGTACCTAATGCTCCCCCAACAATCAATCCAGTCAAAATAGCTCCAAAAACCGTGAAGCCAATAAAGATATTCAAAGTTGGAACCTCAATTCCGTTTTTCAGCAATCCTGCAGTAACGGCACCAGCAAAGGCAAGCATAGATCCCACCGAAAGATCAATTCCTTTTGTTAATATGACCAAGGTCATACCCACAGATATACAAACGTTTATAGATATTTGGCGCATGATGTTCCAGCCATTCTCCGGCGTTAAGAACTTATCTGACAATAAAGTCAGTACAACACACAACACCACTAGCGCTATAATGGATTGAAACTTTACTAATGTACTTTTTACATCGGTCATTTTTGGTCGGTTCTAGTATTTATAAAATAGCTGCCTGCATTATGTCCTCCTCGTTAGCGGTTTTTGGATAAAACTCTCCACTTATTTTACTATCGCTTAATACCAAAATTCGGTCAGATATGGACAGTATTTCCGGTAATTCCGAGGATACTACCACAATGCCCAAGCCTTTTTTTACCAAGTCATTGATTAAATGATATATTTCATTTTTAGCATTGACATCAATCCCCCTCGTGGGTTCATCCAGAAAAAGTACTTTTGGGTCGGTTGCCAACCATTTTGCCAACACTACTTTTTGCTGGTTGCCACCACTCAAATTCTTTGAAAATTGTTTTTCGGAAGGGGTCTTAATTTTTAAAGCCTCAATATATTTTTTGGATAATTCCGCTTCGGATTTCTTATTTATAAGTCCATTTTTTAGAACGTTCCAAATACTGGACATACTAACATTCTTGGAAATTTCCATTTGCAATACCAAACCATCCAATTTTCTATCCTCGGGTACCAAACCCATTCCAGCATTTATGGCATCCATGACGCTTTTCAACTGAACCGGTTGGTCTTCAATATATACTGTTCCAATACCTGATTTAGCGTGCAGCCCAAAAATAGTTTCCAGCAATTCAGTTCTTCCGGCACCCATAAGTCCGAAAATGCCCAGAACTTCACCCTTTTTTACGCTAAAATTGATATCCTTGAAAATATGTTCCGATGGAATATTGAATCTTGGAAGAGAAAGGTTTTCAACTCTAAGTACTTCGGTTCCATAAGGTACATCCTCTTTCTGAAATATATTTTTAATATCCCTACCCACCATTAATCTAATCAAATCTTCTTTTTTGGCATCGGTGACATTCTCTATGGTTCCCACCATTTTACCGTCCCTTAATCCAATAAACCGATCAGCGATAACAAAGAGTTCATCCAGTTTGTGGGATATGTATAAAATGGCTACGCCTTGCTTTTTTAAATTTTGAATGATTTTGAACAAGGAGGCAACCTCTGTATCGGAAATGGCAGAGGTAGGTTCGTCCATAATAAGCACCCGGGCATCTTCCAACAGCGCTTTAGCAATTTCTACCAACTGCTGTTCGCCAACTCTAAGTTCTGAAACCAATGTTCTTGGTTTTAAATCACAATTTAATCGTGTTAACAATTCCTTGGTTTTTTCGTTCATGGCCTTAGAATCCAGAATTCCAAACGCACTGTAAATTTCCCTTCCCAAAAAAATATTCTGTGCAATACTCAAATAAGGTATAAGATTTAGTTCCTGATGAATAATTGCGATACCTTGGGCCATTGCTTCTTTTGGATTGTTAAAACGTACTTTTTGACCATCCAATAACAACGTGCCCTCATAACTAGGATACACTCCTGAGAGAATTTTCATGAGTGTTGATTTTCCTGCTCCATTCTCGCCCACGATAACATTTACCTTACCAGAATGTACCTGAAGGTCTACAGCATCTAAAGCAATTATACCACCAAACCTTTTGGTTATACTTTTGGACTCGAGTACAATGTTGGGCTTTGTATCCAATTTAATCGTTATAATTAATACTGAGTGGAATAACTTTTAACGAATTCAGATTAGGATTCGTTACATCAACTTTTACTGCTCCTTTAAAAGAAACTATATCATCCAATTGCACCCTTTCCTTAAAAGATGGCACAATCGTTTCTCTAACCAAATTGTTCAATTCTACCGAGATGGAATTAAAATCCATGGTATTTTGGTAATCGCCGATATCTGCCATGGCACTACCATCACGAATGGCATTGCCGAATATAAAATCAGTAGCCAAAAACAACTTATTATTATTATCAAGGTTTAGGACCACATATTCTGCTTCAATGGAAGTTACGGCACCCTTACCTTCGATAATAAAATTATATTCATCGCTAATGCCTAATTTTTTTCCTTTTAGTTCACAATACCCTGATGTATTTTTTGAAATGTTTTGGATAAAATCCAATACATCTACTGCCGGTATAGTTGACACTTCATTTTTCATAAAGGCCTCCGCATAGGCTCTGGGATCAAAAATGGCGCTTTTTTGTGCTAGTTTGACCTCATCTAAGGGCGATATATTCACCGAACCGTAAAGGGCTACCAAAACGACAACTGTTATAATAGAATATTTTAATAATTTACCCATACTCAATTTACGGAACCATATGCACCGAATTCATCTATATTTTCTTGTGTAACCACTTTAACCTGTAAGGGTGTTTTTTTACTAAAATCCCTTTTTCCATTGAAATATTCATCAGCCAATTCAGCAGCAGTTCGAGCCATTTGTCTTGGAGATTGCATAGCAGTTGCCATAATTTTTTTATCCTTAATGGCATCCATGACATCTTTAGCGCCATCAAATCCAAAAACCAGTACACTATCCGCCTTGCCAGATGCTACCAATGCTTGGTATGCCCCCATGGCCATGGCATCATTACCACAAAATACAGCGTCAATATCTGGGTTGGATTGCATGACGGATTCCAAAACTTCCATAGCCTTGCTGCGATCAAAATCAGCACTTTGTTGCGCCACCATTTCCAATTCAGGAAAATGGTCTACCACACTGTGGAACCCTTTTGAACGGTTCCAAGTATTGTTATCGCCCACCAGGCCCAATAACTCTACATACTTTCCTTTTTTGTTTAATTTCCTAACAAAATATTCTCCCAATTCTACACAGCCAGAAAAATTATCAGAAGTAATTTGTGAGGTTGCCACTTCTAAGGAATTTATTTCACGATCCATGCAAAAGGTAGGAAGTCCTGCTTGTTTTGCCCTTTTAACGTTGGATACAGACCCCTCAGAATCCGTTGGGTTAAATAAAATGGCATCGTAGCCAGCGGCAATCAAGTTTTCAAAGTGTTCGGCCTCTTTCGAGGTGTTGTTCTGAGAATCGAAGATTGTGGCTTCATACCCAAGTTCCTTAGCCCTTTCCGCTGCCGATTCACCCAAAACCACAAACCATGGATTATTCAATGTTGAAATGACCACGGCTATTTTTTTCGGGCCCTGTACCCTATCTGTTCCAGAATTACATCCTGCAAAACACAGTACTAATATAGCTAACAAATAGACTCCTCTCATTCTCATTCTACTTTGGGCATTATATTGACAATCACCCTTTGGTAACGCGTTAAACTTGGAGCGCCATCATCGGTAACACTCAGAATAATATGCATGGTCTTGACTTTGTCCGTTTTCGGAGCTATAAAACTTGTCACCTCTGCTTCAGAATTATCGAACTCGAGGACACCTCTACTAATGTTGAGCGTGCCCACTTCCTTATAAAGCATCCAATTGTATGATAGGTTATTACCATCAGGGTCGATTGAGCCCTTGGCACTCAACAATACTTTGTCACCAGAGTTGACCAATAATTCATTTGGATGATTCAATTTTGCAACCGGAGGATGATTGGCATTCTTATATTCAGAGGTATTGCTCCAATCAATACGTGCCGCGAAATCATTCTGATAGGCATCTCGCCATCGCCAAATGGTAGCTTGGTTGCTCGTATGATACGATTTTGTAACAGGGCCATAAACCTCATCATCGGCATCGGTCCAGATTGCCCGTAATTCGGGTTCGTACATGTATTTTTTAAAAGGAGGAATGTATAACTCATACCTACCGCCCCAACCGCCATAATTAGGGTGTTCAGGACTATTGAGACCATTGCTGACCAGGCCAAGAAAAGCAGGAGTGTCGCCTTCCATCAAGTATTCGGTATGTGGATGCTCTGCACCTAAAGGTCCATGGTTATTTCTGATATGTTCATCAAGCCAGGGATTGTCAACAATCGAAAAATCAGGCCCGATGAATCGCCCATGGAATTTATCGCCAGAAATTCCTGTCCATGTGGCGAGATGATATTGACCACCTCCATTTTCTTCATAACCAGGGCTAACAACATAGAATATTTCTTGAAAATTATTTCGAATCCATGGTCCTGAATCGTCTTGATCCGAAATAGTATATACCCGAATTTTTGAAATAATTTTATCCAATTCTGATTTGGTCTTGGTCCGTTCCATTTTCCAGAGTGCCTGAGCCAAAACATTGGCACCACCCCAGGCCTGAACATACAGAGGGCGATCATCATCCTTCTCCAACACTTTTATCAACCATTCAGACCCTTCGGAATCCTGTCCTTCACCAACTCCCGTCATTCCAAATTTAGGTACACCTATCTTTATTATATCTTTTAAATATTCGTAAGGTGGATACCCTTTTTCATGGACCTCTAAATTTTTCCGGACTTTTCCGTAGGCGTCGACAATTTCATGTATGCGCCATTCGGCAGTTTTATCACGCTGCCAGCAAGAAGTGGTTGCTACAATTCCTTCTACGTCCCACATATTGCTATAGGTTAAAAATCGGACCAAAGATTGGGCATCATCGGGTTCGTTTTCAATATCGGTCAATACGAATACCCTTGGTTTTTCATTAAAATATTGCGCGGATACGCTTTTCGTAACAAGGCAAAATAGGATTAAAAGGTATTTGCTTTGTGTATAGTTTATTCTATTCATTATTACTAGCTTTAAGGTGTAATGGTAACTATTACCCGTTGGTATCGCGTAATAGGGGGATTCCCCTTATCTATTACTTTTACTATGAAATGTGCTGTTTCTTTCTTGGTTACCTTGGGAGCAGTAACATATACTTCATGAACATTTTCAGCACCCATCTCTATTGTATCTTGATAAGTACCTGCCTCAGGATAATGAAACCATAAAAAACTGAGGTTGTCGCCATCGGGATCATAGGAATCGAAGGCATCAAGACTAAAACCTGTGCCTGATTTAACCGTAAATTCCGTAGGGTGTCTCAACACTACTATCGGAGCATGGTTCGCCTCCTCTACGGACATATAGCACCAATCCATTCGTGCCGCAAAATCATTCTGAAAATCATCGCGCCAACGCCATAAAGTTTCTTTGTAGCCTGTAAAATTAATGGTATCCCTACCAAAAGAGCGGCCATATTCCTTTTTAACATAGGGAGTGTATTTATCAATGGCGTTGGTCCATATAGGTCGCTCTTCAGGTCCTATTTGAACAACAGAACCTCCTTTCTTGGTTTTAGTAAAATCAGGTTGATATAGTTCGTAACGACCACCCCATCCGCCCCATTCCGGGTGTTCGGAATTGTTTAACCCGTTCGGAATCAATCCAAGAAAAGCTGGTGTATCTCCTTCTACGCCCCAAGCAACATCAGGATACAGTGCCCCCAACGGCCCATGGTCTTGTTGAATATGCTTTGCCAGCCAACTGTTAGAAATTTCGTTATTATCTATACCCGACACTACGTTGTTGATTCCTGTCCAAGTGGCGCTAGAATAATGGTCTCCTGGCGAAACAATGTAGAATAGGTCTGGAAAATTATTTCGCATCCAAAGACCACTATCATCTTGGTCCGAAATAGTATATACCCGTAATTTGGCTATCAGCTTTTTTACCTCTACCGGCGATTTGGTTTCCTTAATTTTGAACAACGCCTGTGCCAGGGTATTGGCACCACCCCAAACCGATATCCAGAGCGGGCGATCGTCCTTTTTTTCCAGTTCTTGAATGATCCACTCCGAACCTTCGGAATCTTGTCCTTTTCCAACTCCCTTCATACCATATTTAGGTAATCCTGATTTTACTAAACCTAACAAATAAGCTTCTGAAGGGTAGCCCTTTTCGTGCAATTCTAAATTGGGTTGTACCTTGCCATAAGCTTCGATAAGAATTTTGATGGATTGTGGCTCAACACTGGTTTGCTTCCAACAAGAGGTGGTTGCCACAAGCCCCTTTAAATCGATCTGATTGGCATATAGGAACAATCGAACAAATGATTGGGTATCATCTGGGTCCGCTTCAATATCGGATAAAACTATCACCCGGTCTTTCTGTGCCGAAACCGGCGTAATCAACAAGAATATTATTGCTAAAAAAAGTATAATTGGTTTCATTGGTTTTAGTTTTTCTCAATCCAATAATTGTAATGCTATTTTTGACAATCCTTCCCTTGAAATACCATAGTGGTTAAAAATCTCACTTTGGGAACCTGTTACCGTATACTCATCTGGAATAGCCATAATCTTAAATGGATTTCTTCCTCCATTTTGAAATAAATAGGAGGCACAGGCTTCTCCCAATCCTCCATTTACCATATGTTCTTCGACCGTGATAATAGGAGTTCCTTTGGCGGTCAACTTGTCTAAAAGTTCGGTATCCAAAGGTTTTATGGTATGCATGCTTACCACCTTGGCTTTTACCCCATGTTGTTCTTCCAAATATTTTGCTGCCAACCAGGCTGGATAAACGGTTTCTCCATTGGCTATAAAGGTGAGGTCATCACCTTCACGAACAACACGCCCTTTTCCAAACTTAAATTCTTGATCGGCCTCGTTAAGATAAGGCATTGCTTTTTTACCAAAACGCAAATAAATTGGTTTGTCAAATGCTGCCGCTAACCGAACAGCCTCTTGTGTTTCAAAATTATCCGCAGGAACCACAATGGTGATGTTATTTATTGCGCGCAAGGCGGCAAAATCATGTAAACTATGGTGGGTAGTACCCAAAGCGCCGTAACTTACACCGGCACTAATACCTACTAGTTTAACAGGATTGTCAGAATAGGCAACATCGTTCTTTATTTGTTCCAATGCCCTGGCACTTAAAAAACAAGATGGCGAAACGGCAAAAGCTTTTTTACCTGCCGATGCCAAACCGGCAGCCACCCCAACGAGATTTTGCTCTGCAATACCCACTTCCACTATTTGATTGGGAAATTTCTCGGCAAAAGGCACCAATTTTCCAGAACCTCTAGAATCACTGGTCACTGCAATAATATTTCTATCATCGTGAGCAAGCTCTTGTAGCACATCTGAAAAAACTACTTGATTGGCGATGCCCATTTTCAACTCTTTTTCTACTATATTGTCTAACTGCATACTTCCTAAATTATCGCTTCGGCTTCTGTTAACTCTTCTAGTGCCAATTCATATTGTTTAGGGCTAGGTACGCCATGATGCCACTTTAAATTGCCCTCCATATAACTTACTCCTTTTCCTTTTATAGTATGGGCAATAATAAAATTTGGCTTTCCTTTTTCAAAGGGACCTTTATTTAAGGCATTCTCCAATTCTTCAAGGTCATGCCCATCTACTTCTTTAACCGCCCAACCAAATGTCTCCAATTTGTCTTTAATGGAATGTGTATTCATCACTTCTTGGTTAGAACCGGTTATCTGTTGTTTATTGTAATCCAAAATAGCATAAAGATTATCCAATTGGTAATGGGCAGCAGCCAAAAAGGCCTCCCAATTTGAACCTTCTGGAAGCTCACCATCGCCCAATAAAGTAAAAATCCGATGTTCTTTGCCGTCCAACTTAGCGGCAATGGCCTCACCAACACAAATGGGCAATCCGTGCCCTAAAGCGCCTGTATTTTGCTCTACTCCATTTACCTTTTTTGTGGGATGACCTATATAATGAGATTGGTACTGACATAAAGTATTCAGGTCCGCTGTTGGAAAAAAACCGCGATCGGCCAAGGTTACATAAAGTGCCTCTACACAATGACCCTTACTTTGGATATAGCGGTCACGGTCCGGGTCGCTAAAGTTATCTGGATCTATATTTAATATACGATTATAAAGGACGTTCAAGATATCCGTACAGGAGAGACTTCCCCCTGTATGACCTGCTTTCGCCTTATAGATATATTTTAAAAGCGTCTTTCGAATATATATCGACTTTAATTTAAGTTCTTTATTCGTCATTTAATCTTATTTGTGGTGGTACACTTCCCAACCCATATAATTTCCAAGGGCCTCTTCCAAAACCGCTCCCGTTTTAGATGCATTCATAACCACATGATGTTCAAATCCATTTTTGCAGACATAATTCATTAACCCCTGCAAATCATTAATCTTTGCAACGGCCCTATTACCAAATGTTTTTAATGGGTCATCCGTAAGTTCTCCTTCACCAATATATGCCTTGACAACTCCTTTTGGATCATCGGTGCTTATTCTACCATAGGTCAAAGGGCTCGATGGAGTTCTACCGTCCAAGGCGCCATATGTATTTTCAACACCAACGGAATTCCCTAGAATCGGGGCATTACTGATTTGAATATCCGGTAAAAATGACTTGGCCCAATTACCACAGTGAAAGAGGACACACTTATTTGGGTCATCGGCATAATTATTATTCCAATCTACCAAAGCACTGGGCGAACCAGATGCCAATTGCATGGCATACATACTTAGCGTACCGGTAACATCAACTTCACAGGCAGATGGCAACATGTTTTCCGACATAATGCTCATACTGGTACACACGTTACATCCAAAATTTTGCTGAAGAGAGGTCCAACATTGAATAGCCGTAGCATCTAATGCATATTCTTCTACGAATTGATTTAACACAACATCCAGTTTAGCCATTTGAATCATGGCAGCATCAGGCGTCTTCCCTTTTGGCGCATATGAATTAATGGCTTCTAAGTGTTGTTTTACTGCTGCATCATCCTTTGTAAGTTTGTCTGCCTTTCCAAGAATTTCCGATAAAT
Source organism: Maribacter sp. (assembly GCA_965662155.1). Classification (GTDB taxonomy): domain Bacteria; phylum Bacteroidota; class Bacteroidia; order Flavobacteriales; family Flavobacteriaceae; genus Maribacter. The sequence continues at coordinate 21,437 of CBFIGW010000035.1, forward strand.
CCACAGTGGTAATGGTTACACCGTTTCTTTGCAATATTTTTTCCGAATAACGCACCGTATTAAACGCTCCGGGTCTTGCACCGACAGCGCCAATTCGAACATTACGCAAACCTTTAACGACACGACAAACGGCTACAAAATCGGCTAAGTCTTGTTGAAAAGCAACTTCTGAAGGCGACATTACATGCTGGCTGGTTAGCGAGTATTTTATGCCATATTGATATAGATTGTTACAAACCGATATTTTTCCACACCATGAGTCGCGTCTATTGACAACGTTCATTTTTGAAAGTTCATCGGGATATGCCTGTATAAGCACCGGAACATTTAAGTTTGCTAACTTTAGGGTATCCGCAACCCCTCTTTCATCACCAAAATTTGGCAAAAGGACAAGAACGCCAACAATTTCATCACTATGTTTTTTAAAAAGGTCGGCACATTTTTGTGAGTCCTTATACGTTTCTACACCGCCTAATTTTGTATCCGTTGTTTCCAGTAGGATCGGTTTTAAGTTTAAAGCCTTAAAGACCTCCAAAATTTCAGTCCTTGATTTCTCTACCAAGCTATCCGGAAAAAAATCTCGATTACCTATTATTATTCCAATACTTAAGGCGGATTTTGACATCATTAAATTGTATTATATTTTACTAAGCTGTAATTACTTCTATTTCATTCTCTAGAAGCACATCCTTATCCTTTTTCTTAATCCCAGAGTCGGTTATGATATAATCGATCAAAGAAAGTGCCCCAAGACTCGCCAATGCATTTTTACCGAATTTTGTATGGTCGGCTACTAAATATGTAATATCTGCAGCATTTATCATTGCTTTTTTAACAACCAGATCACTTAAACTTGGGTAAGTCAATCCTGATTTCAAAGAAATTCCAGCCGTGGCCAGAAATAATTTCTGCACATTGAGGCCGTTGAAAAAATCTGCCGCTTTTTGGCCGGTCAATGAAAGGGTTGGAGGTTTGAACTCACCACCGGTCATGATGACCTCTATTCCAGGTTCCGTTCCTAACATTAATGCAATATTCAACGCATTGGTTATGACAGTTAGGTTTTTATAACCTAATAATTTTTTAGCTATCTCCGTAGTGGTACTCCCCGAATCCAAGATAATGGTATCGCCTATTTCTATAAAATCAACACATTTCAAGGCTATGGCCTCTTTAAGGTCTAAATTGTCTTGGTTGGCTAAGGATAAATTTCTAGATTGATTGGCAATATCCTTTAAAAATGCACCACCATGCTCACGTACGATCAAGCCTTCTTCATCAAGTTTTTCTAAATCTTGCCTGATAGTAACTTCCGTAACCTTAAAAATTTTCGAAAGGGCTGCAACTTTTGCAGAACCATCCTCTTTTAGAATGTCAAGAATTTTGGATTTTCTTTGATTTGCTAACATGGAAAGGTAAATATAAAAGAAAATAGCAATAAAAAGAAAATAAACGAAAAATTAAATAAATAAACAAAAGGTTTTGAAATTTTATTCCAGTCAAACATTTCTCTTTAAATCATTTGTGTAATTCTAGATGTTCAACTGTTCTTATGGGCAAGGGCATATTATTTAGGCGTTGTTGCTTGTTGAAATAATATATAATTAAACCTGAATTTCTATGTTCAGGTTTTTGGCCTAAAGTTTAGAGAGACAATATAATTATTTAGGTTAAACGATTATGGCCTGCTTTTCATCAGAGACACCAATACCAAAAAGGTTTACTTTTAATTGCATCGTTCCTTATCACTAGTTATTATTTCTTCATAATCTGTTTGAGAAATGAACTGTGTGATATATGTTTCTCCTTGTAGTTCAAGCGAATTGGCAAATGCACGTAAATGATTTCGAGAGCCACACTGAAGTTTAGAAAACACATTTAAAATGTCCCCATTATCCACTTTTAACATCCATTCTTCCAAATCAAAAATGTCCAATTCTTCAATGGTAGCCCCTGAGATAAGTGCTCCCACAATACTTATTTCTCCTTGTTCCAGCAAACTATTGTATGTGGTTTGTAAATCCACATTTTTAAAAGTACCGGCATTAAGAATGTTATATTCTAAATTATATTTTTTCAAAAGATTTTCAACAGCATTCATATGAGACTGTTCGCTTTTGGCAATGTTTTGAAATTGGTTCAAGCCCCACTTGGAATATAAAACATTATAAACATCCCTTGCCAATCGTTCTTCCTCCATCATAAAAATCAGTGCATTTTCCTCTGCTTGGGTCAAGATCAATCTAGTTTCGTAATTACTGTTCTCAACTACATCAGATTCATCGGTAGTACAAGAAGAAAAAACTAAAGACAGAGTAATGACCAAAACCATCCATTTTATATTTTTTAAATTTTTCATGACAATACTTTTATTATTACACCTCCAAGTTCGTAAGTATACTTATGCTATACAGTCACTTTGGTTACATTGGAAATTACCATTCTTTTTATATCTGATTGTTCGTAAGGGATTCAATTTTTATCCGTCTTATGTAAGACAATAATTGTATAATGTCATCCATTAAAAAGCCTTCTGTGAAAAAAGTGTTTTTATTTACTGGTGTAGTTTTTATGGCCCTATTTTATTTTGCAAATAACCGGTATGGCTTACTTTCCATGGCAGGATTAAATAGTAAGGGGCTTCCAACTAAGGAAGTGAAAGGGTCCCTTTTAAATAATGTATTAAAAAAGAGTAATGTGGTAGACCATTCCGAATGGAATAAATTACTTCAAAAACATGTTTCTCAAAATGGCAATGTCAACTATAAAGCTTTTTTAAAGGATAAAGAAAAATTAGATGCGTACTTAGATAATATTGCTCAACAAGTGCCTACCACTGATTGGGCAGTTCAAGAGCAATTAGCATACTACATTAATGTTTACAATGCCTATACGGTACTCCTGATCCTAGAGAATTATCCAGTAAAAAGCATAAAAGACATTAATGGCGCTTGGACAAAGGATATTATTACTATCGGTGATAAAGAGTTCTCACTTGGAGCATTGGAACATAGCATTCTTAGAAAAATG
>CBFIGW010000036.1:0-24066 GCA_965662155.1 Maribacter sp.
CTGGAAAATATTTATATGTACCCCTTTACGCCGAAGCATTAGAACATATGCTAAAAACATACCGCCCTAAACATGTAGTTGGCCACTCAGTTGGTGGGATGACCATATTATATAATGAACATAAAAATCCGAATGATGAACTTGAAAAAATTGTTACCATAGGCTCCCCATCAGAATTTCATGAACTAATGTCCCATTATAAAAATCTACTAGGTTTCAACACAAAGGTACTTAACGCCATGGACACCTATATTAAATCTAGGTTTGGATTTTCGGTAAGAGAATTTTCTACCTCCAATTTTGTAAAGACCAACACAAAAAAAGGACTTCTTTTTCACGATAAATTGGACCAAATTACGCCTTACCATGCATCTGAACAGGTGCATGATAGTTGGAAAGAAAGTGAATTTATAAGTACCGAAGGTTTAGGGCATTCTATGCATCAAGATGAGGTAAATGAAAAGATTGTATCATTTTTATCTTCATAAAAAGAAGCTATATTTACTAAAGAAATAATTGATATGCAAAACGTTTCACCCTTTCATATTGCAATTCCAGTTCATAATCTACCAGAATGTAGAGTTTTCTATCGTGAAATCTTAAATTGTGAAGAAGGCAGAAGTAGTGACCATTGGGTAGATTTCAATTTATTTGGACACCAATTGGTCATACATTACAAGCCAAAATCCGAACCCCAAGACCTTCACCATAATCCGGTAGATGGTCATGATGTTCCTGTACCTCACTATGGTGTCGTTTTACCTTGGGATACTTTTGAATCTTTCTCTAAAGAACTAAAAGCAAAAGGCGTCAAATTTGTTATTGAACCGTACATTCGGTTTAAAGGAAAAGTTGGGGAACAGGCCACTATGTTTTTTTTAGACCCAGCTGGAAATGCTTTGGAATTCAAAGCTTTTAAGGATATGAATCAGTTATTCGCCAAGTAAGCTATTGCGACCAAGAAGTAGGCACCCTGTCCCACCTGTGTTTTTTTAATTCTTGATATAATGCTGCGCTCAAGTGTTTACCATCGCTAGTTGCCGTATTCGCCAACACATTACGTTGTTTTCGCATACCAGGTATAGTAGTCCCCACAATTTCATTTTCCAAGATAAAACGTAAGGCCATTTCTGCCATAGTCATACCTTCTGGGATTAAAGGTCTAAGCGCATCTGCATGTTCAACCGAGGAATTAAGGTTTTCGGGAACAAAATAAGTTCCCCGCCAATCTCCTTCTGGAAAAGTGGTTTCTTTGGTAATATTACCTGTTAATGTACCCTCATCAAAAGGAACCCTGGCAATTACCCCGATATCCAATTTTTCACAAAGTGGGAACAATTCATCTTCAGGTGCTTGATCAAAAATATTATAAATAACCTGTACGGCATCTAACATATTTGTTTGTAATGCTTTTATTCCGTTTTCAGGTTCCCATCGGTTCATACTTATGCCCATAGCGGCAATTTTACCAGAAGCCTTCAAATCTTCTATGGCCCGTTGCCATTCCTCCCTATGGCTCCAACCATCATCCCAGGTATGAAACTGCATCAGGTCTAGTTGTTCCAACCCTAAATTTTTTAAGGTCTTATGGGTATAATCCATGATATGTGCCACAGGATAAGAATCTTCAAGGTCATACTCTGGTTTTGCAGGCCATTGGAAATTTTTAGGAGGAATTTTACTTGCCGTATATAATTTTTTAGACGGATGCCTTTTCACCAATTCCCCCAACAATTCTTCACTATGACCTTCTCCATAACCCCATGCAGTATCAAAGAAATTAACTCCATTCTCCACTGCCAAATCCAATGATCTTGCAGACTGTTCATCATCAGAAGCTGTCCAACCGGCCATGCCCCACATACCATATCCTATTTCACTAACTTGCCAATTGGTTCTTCCAAATCTTCTATACTTCATACAACAACTACTAAATTTTAATAAACACTAAATTAATTATTATTAATGATAGCCTCGGCCACGCCTTCAAAAGTTATTTTTACAGGCTTAATGGTTCCATCTTCATTGAACTCCATGCTATCCATACATGTTACACGATGATCCCTATCTTCATTAGGTATAGGTCTTCTATGATACACCATTATCCAATCATCCGTTCCAGGCACATTAATGACCGAGTGATGACCTGCCCCTGTAGCAATCTTTTCATCGGACTGGAGCACTGTACCAATTCGTTTATATGGTCCCGTAACTTTATTGGACATCGCATACACTACCCTATAGCTACCATCGGTCCAATTCCCTTCTGACCACATAAAATAATAGATTCCATTTCTTAAGAACATAAACGGTCCTTCTACATATCCTTCCGGTGTAATTTCTTTAAATGTACTCCCATCCTCCCAAGGAACAAATCCTGTAAAATCATCATTAAGGATACCCAAATTGCAATGCCCCCATCCACCATAGAATAAATAATAAGTATCGTCCGTATCTTTAAAAACAAATTGATCTATAGGCTGGGCATCATTGTAAAAATCAGAAATTAAAGGTTCTCCTAAATAATCCTCAAAAGGACCACCAGGAGTATCGGAAACAGCAATGCCTATGCCACCATAATGATTTATATCGTTATTTGGATCATACGAATTCCTACCTGGCCTTTGAATATCATTAGCCCCAAAGAAAAGAAAGTATTGGTTGTTCTTTTCTATAGCCGAGGGCGCCCACAAAGCCTGTCTTAGCCATTTAATTTTGGTAGTATCTAAAATATTATCGTGTTTCTCCCAATGTATTAAATCCTTAGAGGAAAAAGCATCAAAATGTAACTGACTTTCAAAATCATCCGAGTACGTAGGATAAACCCAATACTCATCATCAAAAACAACGCCTTCAGGATCTGCATACCAACCATCAAAAATGGGATTACCAGATAATAAAAACTCAGTTGCTGTATTTTTTTTATTTTCCTTACAGGACGCTAAGCATATAAAAAGGATCAAAAGCCCAATTACATTAAACTTCATTCAACAGTATTAACAGAATTATTTACAAAATAAAATTATTGGAAAAGATTAGCCAATGGCAATACCTTTACGTTTTACCCAAAAATAGGCAAAAACCAAATTAGGCACCCATGCCAACCATGCCACTATCCTATAAGCAGGTATAAATGCACCTAAAGCAATTGTCAACAACGGCAACCAAATGCGTAAGGTTACCGCTCCAAAGCATGCTGCATAACTGTAGATCATATATACTTTATGCTTATCCAAATCTCTTTTTTTTGCCGCCAAATAGGCATTAGAAGTGAAATACAACCAAACTATCCCTAAACTCAAAAAACCCAGTTTGGCCACTAAACCACCGGTTGCATAAAAAGCAATGTACACTCCACATACACCGCTAACCATAACCGCTACTACATATATTCTCCCAATTAATCTATGACGATAAAGATTGGCATTCCTGAAGCGTTTGCTAAACTGTATCCAGCCTACCATAAGCGCAAGCCCTCCAAACAAAATATGGCCATAGAAACCTATGTTCCACAAAACATTCATTAAAAGTTCCTTGTCTTTTGAAAGCAATAGGGAAATTGGCTCATCAGCAAAAACATATACCAAGGGATATAGTCCAATCGCAATAGCTAACGATCCAAATACAACCCAAGCAACTTTATTGGTTCTGTTCATAGTTATTTATTTATACCTCCAACTGGTTAAATCGGCACCTACGGGTGCACTTTCCTCGATTCTTTTCATAATCTTAGGCACGTACATACTATTATATCGCAAACGACTTATAGCATTTGGTTGTTCCGGATCACCGTTCCAACAATGTTCTGCCCGATCTCCATAAAGCACTTCTCCATCATAATAGGGTTCTGATGTATTTTCCAAAAAATCCTCCATAAGATACACGGCGTTGTTCAAATAATAATTATCCATGTCACCACAGTAAATATGTATTTTACCTTTTAAATCATCTCCTAGCTTGTCCCAATCCCTTTCTAGAATATAGCGTAAATCATAATTTTCTTTCCAATACTCAGATACTCCGTGATCTATTTCCCCTGTCATTTTATCCCATATCCTAACTGGATACCCGTCATCACCTTGAGGGGAATACGTAGCTTCCCAAATATCCCATTGTTGGCCAGATCGGGATTTATCACCAAGAACCAGTTCTAAATGATTTCCCTCTCTTAAGGTAGACTGTATATTGCCCAAATAATCTCGATGGGCAGGCACTTCCAATTGCTTATGCTCACTATCATAATAATAGGCATTCTCATCCTCGTAGATATTGGTTAAGCAATAGGCCCTGAAATCTATTGGATCAGGACACGCAGCAAAACAACCATTATATTCATTAGGATATTTTACCTGAACAGCAAGTGCTTCCCAGCCACCAGTAGAGCCACCATAAAGGAATCTGGACCAACCCTCTCCCATTCCCCTAAACTGTTCTTCTATATGTGGGATCAGTTCATAGGTAATAGCATCGCCATAAGGTCCTTGACTAGCAGAATTAACTGCATAAGAATCATCATAATATGGTGTAGGGTGTTGAATTTCAATAATAATAAAACGTGGAAAATCAGGTTCGTTCCACCGTTTATAAAAATCATAGGCTTCTTGTTGTTGTATAATATTGTAGCCTTCCAAATCAAATCTTGCCGAGTATTCCGGTTCTAGGTTGGGATCTGGCGGTGTGGTCCTAAATCCACCGAAATCATCCGGAAAATGGCCATGAAATACCATTAAGGGATATTTTGCTTCTGGGTGCTCGTCAAAACCTTTTGGCAGAAGTACATGTGCGCCCAAATACATATCCCTGCCCCAAAAGGTAGATAATTTCTCGGATTTAATCTTTATGTGTTTGATCCATTCCGTATCCTCTGGCTCTGGAATTTCAGGAATAATTTGATCCATGACCACGTCAACATTTTTTATTCCGTTACTGGCTACCCTTATCTTAAAGGGTTTGCTATAAAGGTTGCCAGGTGAAGTACGCCACTGTTGTCCTTCTCCATTGTCCATTGGCAGTTTAACGGTTTGCCCTGTAGCCAAATTAAAGGTTTCGTATACGTGCAATAGTGCCTGAACATTATATTCCCCTGGAGGTACTTCTGCAAGGCTGGCATATGGGAATCCAAAAATCGTATCATCAAAGGTGATTTTAGAATTTGGAGTCATCCCATCTACATTCATTCCAAAAATAAGCTGTGTTTCTAGACCATCATTAATTTGAAAGCGCGGCTCTTTGCTATCATCGGTTGATAATATAAGTAACAAACGGCCATCCATTGGTACTTCACTAACATCCGAATTAAAAGAAACTTGAATTTCGCTAGTAGGTTTTTCGGCTATTTTTTGACATCCTACAAGCAAAAGGACACTACCAATAATTAAGACTAAGGATTTTTTCATGGCTGTATTTGTTTCCTAAAAGATACGCTATTCTATTACGGAAACAAATAACAAATCATCAATTTTAGCGTTTGAACATATGTACCCAAGACTATAATAAACTTAAAAACAATCCTACTATGAAAAAGTTACTTTACGCCGTATTGCTCACCGGTTTTATAATTTTGGCGAATAGTTGTGATTATGATGATAGCAATGATATTGATATTCTTAAACCTAACGACAGTACGGAAACCGGAATAACAAGCAGAGAGTTACCTGAATAAAAAACCTCCAGCATAAATGCTGAAGGTTCAATTTTATTTACAAAAAAATTCTACCAGATTTTCACCCGTTCTTCTGGGGCCAAATACAATGAATCTGTTTCTTTAATATCAAAAGCGGTATAAAATTCTGGAACATTTCTTACGATACCATTTACCCTATAAGCCGCCGGTGAATGTGGATCGGTACTTATTTGCACCCTAAGTGCCTCATCCCTTATTTTATTCCTCCAAGCTTGGGCATATCCTATAAACACCCTTTGTTCAGCTGTAAAGCCATCCATAACTTGAGGTTCCTTTCCATCTAGTGAAATCTCATATGCCTTTAGGGCGATACTTAAACCACCTAAATCCCCTATATTTTCACCTAAGGTAAATGTACCGTTAATGTTTAATTCTGGTAAAACTTCATAACCATTGTATTGCTCTACCAGAGCGCCGGTACGTTTTTTAAACTCCTCTTTATCAACATCTGACCACCAATTACGCATAGCCCCATCTCCATCAAAAGTACTCCCGGTATCATCAAAACCATGACCTATTTCATGACCGATGACCGCCCCGATTGCACCATAATTTACAGCATCCTCAGCATTTAAATCAAAAAACGGAGGTTGAAGAATGGCTGCAGGAAATACAATCTCGTTCATAGTTGGATTATAATACGCATTAACGGTTTGAGGTGTCATGCCCCATTCGTCCTTATCAATTGGTTGACCCAACTTGGCCAATTCCCTATTATATTCCATTAATCTAGATCTACGGATATTACCATATAAATCATCTGGCTTAATATCAATGTCATAAGACTTCCATTTATCAGGATATCCAATTTTTGGCCTGAACTTGCTCAACTTGTCCAAGGCCTCTTTTTTGGTATCCTCGGTCATCCAATCCAATTCTTTAATACTGATCTCGTATGCCTTAAGAAGATTGGCTACCAAGGTTTCCATATGTTCTTTTGCTTCCGGTGGAAAATGTCTCTTTACATATACCTTTCCAACTACTTCTCCCAAGGTACCGTTAACCGTAGAAACACCTCTTCTCCACATAGGCCTTTGTTCTTGTGTTCCCCTAAGCTCTTTGCTATAGAATTCCCAGTTTTGCTGGTTTAGTTCCTCTGTTAATCTAGAGGCATTAGAATCGAGTACCGACCATTTTAAATATGTTTTCCAAGTATTTAAATCGGTTGAAGTAATAATATTGTCCAAAGCCTTGGTATAATCCAACATTAAAACTCCTAATTTTTCTTGTCCCTGCAGTCCTGCTTCGGTCAAAAAGTTGGTCCAATTAAATTTAGGCATGATGTTAGGCAAGGTATCTACTGGAAACATATTGTACAAGCCAACCAGATCCCTAGTTTTTTCCTTTTCCAAATGTTCAGATGCAATTTTAGACTCTAATTCCATTATTGTTTTTGCTGAAGCTGCTCCGTTAGCAAGTCCTGCCATATCAAACATAGATTCTATATGTGCAACATACTTAGATTGGATTTCTTTAGACCTATCATCTTCTTTTAAGTAATATTCCCTATCCGGCAGCCCTAATCCCCCTTGCCATGTATATACGGTATAAATGGTTGGATCTTTAAAATCTTGATATATAAACAATCCTAGAGGAACATTAACACCATACTTATTGGCATAGGCAAAGTAAGTTGCCAGCTCGTCATAGTTTTTAATAGCATCAATCTTATCAAATTCTGATTGTAACGGCGCTACTCCCAATTCGTTTCTTTTATCCACATCCATATAGGATTTATACAAATCCCCTACTTTTTGCTCATCAGAACCTTTTTCAAAATCTCCAGCTGCAGACTCTTCAATAATCTTTTTTACATTATCCTCAGACTCTTCATGAACAATGTACCCCACACCATAAGAGGACTTATCCGCAGGTATTTCGGTATTATTCATCCAAGTACCATTTACATAAGCCGTAAAATCATCACCTGGATTTACCGAGGTATCCATGTATTCCTTTAATATTCCGGAAGTCAATTCCTTTGCGGGTTCCTCCTTAACTTCACTTTTACAAGCAAATGCTAAAATGGTGACCACCAGTATCCCCATTTTTATTTTTTTTGATTTAATCATGTTCTCATCTATTTAGTTGAAAGTTAGTCTATCTTTTAATTGATATGTTACAAGGTAGCTATTAAATAGTAGGTAGCTAAAAAAAAATGCCCCTGGGGCATTTTTTAATTTCTACTTCTGTGTCTTTCTCTTGCAAGCAATGTGTTTTTCAACAACATAGCTATGGTCATGGGGCCTACCCCTCCCGGCACCGGTGTTATAAACGATGCCTTCTTACTTACGTTTTCATAATCAACATCTCCAGTGATATAATAGCCTTTTTCCTTAGAATCATCTGGAACACGGGTAATGCCCACATCAATAATGGTAACCCCTTCTTTGACCATATCTGCCTTTAAAAATTTGGGAACCCCCAAAGCGGAAATTACAATATCTGCTTGAAGTGTTAATTCCTTTAGATTTTGTGTTCTACTATGAGCAAGGGTCACCGTAGAATTTCCTGGATTGCCTTTTTGACTCATTAAAATACTTATGGGCCTACCAACAATATGACTTCTACCTATTACAACGGTATGTTTACCTTGAGTCTCTACCTTATAACGCCTCAATAGCTCCATGATACCATAAGGTGTAGCGGAAATAAACGTTTCCATATCCAAGGCCATTTTCCCAAAGTTTGTAGGGTGAAAGCCGTCTACATCCTTATCAGGGTCTACTGCCATGAGCACCTTTTCCTCATCTATATGTTTTGGTAAAGGAAGTTGAACAATATAGCCATCGATATCGGGGTCATTGTTCAATTGATTCACTTGTTCTAACAATTCTTCCTCAGTTGTATTCTCGTCAAGGTGAATCAATGTTGACTCGAATCCGATTTTTTTACAGGATCGTACCTTACTGCCCACATAGGTAAGACTTGCACCATCATTACCCACCAAAACGGCAGCCAAATGAGGTACTTTCTCCCCTCTATCTTTAATTTGGGCCACCTCAACGGTGATTTCTTCCTTGATTTTGTTGGATACTTTTTTCCCGTCGAGAATTTCCATCAAATTATAACTTCTTATTAATTACTATTTTATTTTTAAACTAGCGACCAAGACCGCTCATCATTTGCATCATTTTTTTACCGCCTCCACCTTGCATCATCTTCATCATCTTACTCATCTGATCAAACTGTTTTAGCAATTGGTTTACTTCTTGCACTTCTCTACCACTACCTTTTGCTATTCTTTTTTTACGACTTGCATTTAATTTAGAAGGGTTTGAACGTTCGTCTGGAGTCATGGAATGTATAATGGCTTCAATATGTTTAAAAGCATCATCGTCTATATCCAAACCTTTTAAAGCCTTTCCTGCACCAGGTATCATCCCCATAAGGTCTTTCATGTTACCCATTTTCTTGATTTGCTGAATCTGACTTAAGAAGTCATCAAAACCAAACTTGTTCTTCGCAATTTTCTTTTGGATTTTTCTTGCCTCTTCCTCATCAAATTGTTCCTGTGCACGCTCCACTAAAGAAATAACATCTCCCATACCCAGTATACGATCCGCCATACGTGAAGGGTAGAAAACGTCTATAGCCTCCATTTTTTCACCTGTACCAATAAATTTTATTGGCTTGTTGACAACAGATTTAATGGAAATGGCAGCACCACCACGGGTATCACCATCTAGTTTTGTTAGGATAACACCATCAAAATTAAGAACATCGTTAAATGCCTTAGCTGTATTAACCGCATCTTGACCGGTCATGGAATCCACCACAAATAAAGTTTCCTGTGGTTTGATCGCAGTATGAATATCCGAAATCTCGGCCATCATCTTTTCATCAACGGCTAAACGACCTGCGGTATCTATAATAACCACATTATTACCATCTGCCTTAGCTTTGGCGATACCTGCTTTTGCAATGGCAACGGGATCGTTATTATCCCTATCTGAATACACCGGAACACTTATTTGCTCCCCAACCACATGTAACTGGTCTATTGCCGCAGGACGATATACGTCACAGGCCACCAATAACGGGTTTTTAGATTTTTTTGTCTTTAAAAAATTAGCAAGCTTTCCAGAAAAAGTTGTTTTACCAGAACCTTGAAGACCAGACATTAAAATTACGGACGGATTACCGGATAGATCAATGCCTTCTGAATCACCCCCCATGAGCTGGGTAAGTTCATCCTTAACAATTTTCACCATTAATTGACCGGGCTGTAAGGTGGTAAGTACATCTTGACCTAATGCTTTTTCCTTTACCCTGTTGGTGAATTCCTTGGCTATTTTAAAGTTTACATCGGCATCCAACAAAGCCCTACGGACTTCCTTGGTTGTTTCTGCTACATTAATTTCTGTAATTTGTCCATGTCCCTTAAGAACATGTAGTGCCTTATCTAACTTTTCACTTAAATTATCGAACATCTTTCTTTCATTTTTAAGGGGAATGCAAATTTAATAATAACCAAGCTAAGTGTGTAAAATGTAACCTAAAATCTACATAACAAAAAAGCACTCAAATAAATTGAGTGCTTTTTTTCTGGGATGTGGGGCAAAAAAGGCAATATATGTTCTAAAACCTCCCAGTTTAAAACCTCCATAACACACCACCAACGAGGCCCAACTCTTTACTGTTGGCAGTGTATTTCTGGATGATTTAATTCATTTTTAATTTTGCCGAGTAAATTATGTGTCTATATTTTTTCAAAAACAAGTCTATCAATACTTCCGTCACCGCCACTAACATCTCTTAATTCTATCCTGCTGTTACTGTAGCTAACAATCTCCCAGTCCTCTGAAATTTCCTGAAAATCACTTGGAGATGAGAAAAAGATATTAAAATCTACATCATCACTACTATCGTCATCACTACTGCTCGAATCTGATGTTATTGACCACGCACCGGAAAAAGAATTAGATCCGTTACTGACATTTATACTACCCTCCGATAAGAACTCAAATCCATATCCATTAAAATTCGAGGTTTGGTCTATACCATCCTCTTCAAATAATGCAACCGACCAAGACCCACTGGCTATACTAGATTTAATTTCGTTGACATCGGCAGCCGTAAAATTATCATCTAAATCATCTGATTTCTCACATGATATAAATAATACACTAAGAAATAAGACAACCGGTAATATTAAAGACTTTATTTTCATTTTTATATATTTAAGTAAGCCTTTAGGGATTACCCCTAAAGGCCATGTTATAAAATTATTGTTCTAAAACCAGTGTTGTAATGGTACCATCACCACTTATATCTTTCAACTCTATTCTACCTGCTTCTATAGATACAAAGTCCCAATCATCGGTCAACTCGTCAAAAGGCATATTATCACCAAAGTTCAAATAAACTTTAAGCTGTTGATCTTTATTTCTAAGCACTCTCCATAATCCGGCACCAAAAGTTTCAACACCTTCTTTAATGGCCATTTGGTATTCTGTCATAAAGGCAACACTATACCCTCCGTACATATTTGTTTGATCCAAATCGCCTTCTACATAAGAAGCAACAGTCCAATCACCGTCCATCATACTATTTCTTATTTCGGTAACATCTGCATCATCTGCATTATCATTACAAACACGTTGTAATATTAACTCATAACCAATTTCCTCTACTTCAAACTTTAACCTGCTATTGGTAAGCTCTCTTATTGGCCATTCAAAACTTACACCAGGCTCATCTCCCATGGTAATAGCAACAACTAATTGTGCTTCTGCATTTAAGGCTATTTCCCAAGTTCCTTCAGATGTAGTTACACCATTACTTAAAGTAATAACATCACCGGCCATAAATTTAAATTCAAATCCAAGAAGTCTATCGATTTCCTCGCCTTGCATTTTCACTTTCTTAATGACCCATTCACACTCCTTAAGAATTTGTCTTAAATTTTCAGGATCGGAGCCAACATTATCATCACCACAAATCTGCTTCATTATAATTCTATTTCCTTCGCCATTGTAAATCTTTATTCTACCTTCCTCAATCTCATAAACCTTCCATTCTAAATTAAAATCTACCAAGGCTTCAAATTGCAATGATAATAAAGCACCATTGTCATCCATAGATGTACTCCATGTACCTGGCAAAAATACTCCTGTTCTGGTTTTAGCAACCACTTTACCATCTTCCATGAAATCTAGGACATAATCAAAATACTGATCGGTTTGGTCCATATCATCTCTATCAAATTCTTTAATGAACCAAGGGCATTCCATTAAATAAGCATCTAAACGTTCTTCATCAAAATCATCATCGTTATAGTCATCATCATCATCTTCGTCACAAGCATCTTTGGCATTTCTAATAGTTGTCGCCAATTGTTCATTACTGGTCACTTCTACTTTAGTCCCATCATATAACTCCAAGGTAATTGGAAAGTCAATGCTTACCAGATCATTTTCATCCAATCCTCCAAAAAAGAATTTAAGATCTCTATCACTTTCTACAACAACACTTCCAGTTTCTTCTAGATTTGTATTGAAAGTGTAAAGTGTAATTGGGTATACAAAATCAATACACTCAATATCATCATCGTCGCCACCTTCTTTACATTCATCGGCCAATTCCCTTAAATCCTCAAAACCATTTATTGTAATTTCTGTAAAGTCACCGGAGGTAATGGTAACAGGAAAAAGAATTTCCAAGAAATCTTCGTCATCATCAACGGCATCAAATATCTCTTCGATTAATTTTAGGTCTTCCCTAGAGTTGATATTCAATTCCAAACCATTTACTTCTACGGTATATGGGAATTTAATATCAAAACAACTGGCGCCATCCACAATATTATCAAAAGAACCATCCCTTGTAGCCGTGTTCTGTACCAGTACTGCAGTAGATGAACTAGCCGTTATAGCTTGTTGTTCTTCTCCAGTATTAATTTCTTCAAACTCATCTTGACATGAGGTAAAACTAAAAGCCACTATAAAGAGGCTTATGTAAGCTGCATAACTCAAAAATTTTTTCATAACGATTTGGTATTATTGTTAATTCAACTCTAAAACAACACACTTTGAAATTACCCTACCTACTTTTTTAATTATTTTTAAAATATCTTTGAAAAAACCAATCCATAAAACGTGGAAGACAATCAGAATGTATGCGAAGACAAGGTGTACAATGTAATATTTAAGGAAAATTCCAAAACCATATTTAATTATATCTTTTACAAATTTGGTAATGAGGAAAAAGCAAATGATGCGGTACAAGAAGCATTTGTAAAACTTTGGGAGAATTGTGCAAAGGTTGCACCGAGCAAAGCCAAGTCCTATTTATATACGGTAGCCAACAATCTTTATTTAAATGTTATAAAGGCAGAAAAAGTACGTCTAAAGTATGCAGACAAATCTCTTAAAACCACCAATGAGTCTCCTGAGTTTATTATGGAAGAGAATCAATTTAGGGATAAATTGGACAAAGCCTTGAATAGTTTACCGGACAACCAACGAACAACATTTTTATTGAATAGGATTGATGGAAAAAAATATGCCGAGATAGCAGAAATGGAAGGTGTTAGTGTTAAGGCCATAGAGAAACGGATGCATTTGGCGCTAAAAAGCTTAAGAGAAAAAATTGATGGCATATAACTGGTTGATGGTCAAAATAAATTTGATGTTTTTAATAGGCAAACCGGATTATTAAAAACTTAATATTAAAAAAAGTAGGGTTTTTATAAATAGGATTGTTATAAAGGTATAAAGCTAGAAATTATGCAAGAAAATTACTTGGCAAAATGGCTGAACAATGAGCTAACGGAGGCAGAACTCACGGAATTTAAAAAGTCCTATGAGTATACCACTTACAATAGAATTTTGGAGACCTCCTCACAATGGGAGGCGCCCAATTTCAATATGGATACTTCATTAGAAGCTATTAACAACAAAAGGTTACAAAATGATACAAAAGTAATCAGCTTGTCCCCTTTTAAGACATTCTTGCGTATAGCAGCCGTTGTCGCCATACTATTGACAGGTGGTTATTTCTACTTGAACTCTTTAGATGAACAGGTAAACACTCTTTACGCAGAAAATAAGGAAATTGTATTGCCAGATACTTCTGAAATAATCTTAAATGCTGAATCCCAATTAGCTTACAATAAAAACAATTGGTCTAAGGACCGGCATATAGACCTTTCTGGAGAAGCCTATTTCAAGGTGGCCAAAGGCAAAAAATTTACGGTAGAAACTAATTTAGGTACCGTTACTGTTTTAGGAACCCAATTTAATGTAGAAAATAGGGAAGGCTTTTTTGAGGTTACGTGTTATGAAGGTTTAGTAAGTGTTACTTTTAATGGTGAAGAATTTAAATTGCCAGCAGGTAATTCTTTTATGGTGGTCAATGGAAATATCTCCAAATCAACGGTTGCTGTAGATGGCGTACCAAGTTGGATCAATAAAGAAAGTACGTTTAAAAGTATTCCATTAAAATATGTAATTGCTGAATTTGAACGTCAACACGATCGTGAAATTGAGCTCGAAAAAATTGATGTAAATCAGTTATTTACAGGTACTTTTAGTAATACCGATATTGAACTTGCCTTAAAGAGTATTACAGTTCCTCTTCAAATAAAGTTTAAATTAGAGGATGACAAAGTGCTGTTTTATGGTGAAAACGTGCAGTAAAACGTATACATCCTATTTTTTTTTGATTGCCCTAGTGTCTTGTTTAAACAAGGGCATGGCACAGGATTTACCCAATACTGAAATGGGTATGATTACCTTAATTGAACTATTAGAGGAAAGGTTCAACGTAAAATTCTCCTATGTTGATGATGATATTAAGGAGATTAAAATTGGGTGGGGACCTCAAAATAGCCTCAGCAAAGCACTTCAGTATATTCGCCAGCAGACCTCACTTAGCATTGAACAAATAAATGACCGTTATTACGCCATTACTAAAAGTGACACTATTTCGATATGCGCCTTGGTTTTGGACAACTTTGAAGAAAACACCATTCCCGGCGCTACCATAAGGATTTTAGATACCGATACAGCATTAGTAACCCAAGCAGATGGTAGCTTTTACTTAGAAAATATTCCAAGAAATGCCACTGTTCAAATTAATCATTTGGGTTTTAAACCTCTGTTTATTACTGCTGAAAAATTAATTATAAAAGAACCTTGTACCGCTATTGCCATGTCTTTGAGCTACCAAGAATTGGAAGAGGTAATTGTATATAAGTTTTTAACCGATGGTCTTGCCAAACTAACCGATGCCAGTATTCAGTTGAACACCGCCAAATACGGCATTTTACCAGGACTTATAGAGCCTGATATTTTACAGACCGTACAGGCATTACCGGGTATAAAAAGTGTAGATGAAACTGTTTCGGATATCAATATACGGGGTGGCACCAATGACCAAAACTTATTGTTATGGGATGGCATAAAAATGTATCAATCCGGACATTTTTTTGGGTTGATTTCTGCATTTAACCCCTATTTGACAGATGAAATAACAGTAATTAAAAATGGCACAAGTGCTATTTATGGCGATGGGGTAAGTGGTGTATTGGACATGCGCACCAAAAACACCATTGAGCAATATACATTTGGGGGCGCCGGAGTTAATTTAATTAGCGGTGATGTTTTTGGACAAATACCACTTGCAGATAATGTAGCGGTACAATTTTCTGGGAGACGCTCCCATACCGATTTTCTAAACACACCTACCTACACTACTTTTTCTGAAAAGGCTTTCCAAGATACCGAGGTAAACAGTGAAAGTGATTTTTATTTTTACGACTTTTCGGGTAAAGTATTGTACGATATTAACCCATATCAAAAAGTTAGGGTTAGCATGATTAGCATGGCCAATAATTTGGAATACCTTCAAAGCAACCCAAATGATAGTATTCCGAACAAAAGTAACCTGGGGCAGTATAACTTTTCTGTTGGCGGGACTTTAGAAAGTGAATGGACCGACCTTTTTCAAACTCATTTAAATGTGTATTACACCCAATACAGATTAGATGCCCAATCACTTTTTAGTAACGGGGTACAACTACTACGTCAAAATAATTTAGTAAAGGAATCTGCAGTTAAATTCAATACAGCATATCAACTTAATGAACAGTCTCTTTGGCGGAACGGGTACCAATTCATTGAAACCGGCATTGAAAACAGGACCAATTTAAATGAACCTTTGTTCATAAGTGAAATTAAAGGGGTAGTGAGAACGCATTCTGTTTACTCAGAATTTGAATATACTTCTCTCAATAAAAAGTTTTGGTCACGAACAGGAGGCAGGATAAATTATATTGAAAACGTAAACACCTTTAAGGAATTTGTGTTTGAACCTAGATTGAATATTAGTTATGAACTCGCACCTAATTTTAAAACTGAGCTTCTAGGCGAATTTAAAAGTCAGACTACCAACCAAATCATAGATTTAGAGCAGAATTTTTTAGGTATTGAAAAACGCAGATGGATTTTGTCCGATGAAAACGATTTGCCCATAACCAAAAGTAAACAAGGTTCCTTTGGATTCAATTATGATGAAAATAGTTTTTACGCGGGTATCGAAGGGTTCTATAAAGAGGTAACCGGTATTAATATTAGAACACAAGGGTTTCAGAACCAAAATCAATTTGACAATGAAGTTGGTGAATACACCATAAAAGGAATTGAATTTTTAATCAATAAAAAAAATAACCATTATAGTGCCTGGTTGAGTTACACCTACAATATAAACGACTATACTTTTGATGCCATCAACCCTCCACTATTCCCTAACAATCTAGATATAAGACATGCCATTACCCTTGCGGGTAACTACAACTACAACAACTTTAAATTAGGTATTGGTTTTAACTATAGAAGTGGAAAGCCTTTTACGGAACCCGACCCCAACAACCCAATCGATACTAGTATCGTACCTAATGAAATTATATATCAGGAACCCAATAGTAGTAGACTTCCAGAATATTTTAGGGCAGACGCCTCCGCCAATTATGATTTTAATATTTCACCTACAATTAAGGCCTCAGTTGGTGCATCGGTACTTAATTTTACCAATAGAAAAAATGCGTTGAATACCTATTACAGACTAAACGATGCAAATGAAATTGAAACTATTCAACGTGAGTCTTTAGGAGTAACACCAAACGCAAGTTTTAGGGTTAATTTTTAAGACTTGTTCATTTGGTTTACCACCAAAACATGAGGAAATGTAATTGCAGCTAAAACTGAAAAGAAAAAAGCCAGTGCAGTTTCTAGATCATTTTGATATTCATATATAATAAGCGTTAAACCAATTATGGATATTAACCAATATATAAAAGAAGATTTAAAATATTTTAAAACATTAGATTTAGAAAAGCCACCGTAAAGAAAATTAATCTGATCTACCAATGAGGGTATAGAATGCCAAAAAACAAAATAAATTGCAAAAGACCAAAGTAGAGAGGCCGAGCTAAAAACTACTGTAAATACAATTACATAGAACAATTCCAAAATAAACCTATTCCATATAAGTTTATTTCTAATTACAAAGAATAGCAAAATAAAAAGGGAAGAGATGCCGAATATCAATGTTGAATATAAATAGACATCTTCTGCAATTTCAACATTTATTATGTTTTGGATGATACTTGAAACTATTTCTACATTAAAATAAAAAAGTAAATTCAGAACAAATAAGCCATAGCAGAGATGTAACATTTTATTTAAAATAAAGTATGTCTCATTTAATGTATTCCAATGTTGTTCACCGAAATGATACGCGCTACATAAAATAAAAAGAGCCAATGCAATAGAGGGTAATGCGAAAAATAAAAGCGCACCAAATAATACGATAACTATATAGTAAACCAAAGTCTTTGTGTTACTTGTAAAAGAATTTCCAGGTTGGTAAGAACGCTTAATTAATTTTATATCATTTGCGCCATGAACAATACCAAAGGATAGTATGAGTACATAAGCTAATATATTTTCTACAGACTCTTCCAATTGCGAAGCCAACCAAAGGGAAAAAAAGGTTGCCACAACCATCAAACTTCTCAAGTTCGTAGAATTTATATAGTTATTTTTCATAATGTTTAATTTTTTTAGGAAAATATTAAACATTTATTGTTTAATGTTTTGTAAATTTACTTAAACAATTAATAAACTTCAAGGATATGATTAATTTATTTACTTCTTTTGCTTTGGTAACCAAGATGTTACCAGACGATTATGTTGGCTTTACCTTCTTTGTTGGCTGTATGGCCATGATGGCAGCCTCGGCTTTTTTCTTTTTGTCAATGAACAGCTTTGACAAAAAATGGAGAACTTCAATCCTAGTATCGGGATTAATTACCTTTATTGCTGCTGTACATTATTGGTACATGCGTGACTATTGGGCCACTGTGGGTGAATCACCTACATTCTTTAGGTATGTAGACTGGATTTTAACGGTACCTCTGATGTGCGTTGAATTTTTCTTAATCTTAAAAGTAGCTGGAGCTAAGAAATCTTTAATGTGGCGCTTAATTATCCTATCGGTAATAATGCTTGTAACTGGTTACATAGGAGAAACCTTAAATAGAGACCAAGCAGCCTTGTGGGGAGCTATTTCAGGAGCGGCTTATTTTATAATAGTTTATGATATATGGATTGGGCAAGCGAAAAAATTAGCTGTGGAGGCCGGAGGTGCCGTACTTTCTGCACATAAAATGCTTTGTTGGTTCGTATTGGTAGGATGGGCTATTTACCCGGTTGGCTATATGGCAGGTACCCCTGGATGGTATGATGGTATTTTTGGTGGCCTTAACCTAGATGTGGTGTACAATATAGGCGACGCTATAAATAAAATAGGATTCGGATTAGTAGTATATAATTTAGCCGTTAATGCTAACTCATCAAAAGAAATAGCACAGTAACTTAGAATGTTAGTTGATAAGTATTTGCTAAAGAAAAGATCGCCTCGGCGATCTTTTTTTTATAAAGCAATTTTTAAATCATAATGATGAATTTGGCAGCGATTTAAACTCTTTTCAATAAATCTAAAACCTTTTCTAATTAAACCAGGGTTATATTATAATTACATCCTTTCCGGAACATGAATCCCAAGAAGTTTAAAAGCCGACTGTATCGTCTCCCCTACCTTCTGCGATAATTGTACACGTAGGATTTTTTTAGCTTCATCTTGTTCTCCTAAAATAGAAACTTGCTGATAGAAGGAATTAAACTCCTTTACCAAATCATAGGTGTAATTGGCAATTAGGGCTGGACTATAATTTTCCGCCGCCAGTTGAATGGTCTCTGGAAATATTTGTATCTGTTTGATCAATTCTTTCTCCTTGGCATCCAGTTCTTGTCCCTTAATTACTTTAGAACTATCTACATTAGTTTCCTTTGCCTTTCGTAAAATAGATTGTATCCTTGCGTAGGTATATTGAATAAAAGGTCCTGTGTTGCCTTGAAAATCCACAGATTCCTTGGGGTCAAAAAGAATTCTCTTTTTAGGATCCACCTTTAAAATATAATATTTTAAGGCACCAAGCCCAATCATTTTGTAAAGCTCTTGCCTTTCGGTTACCGAATATTCTTCTAGCTTACCCAATTCCTCCGAAATAGTGGCAGCAGTTTGGGTCATATCGTTCATTAGGTCATCGGCATCTACCACGGTACCTTCCCTACTCTTCATTTTACCACTAGGCAAATCTACCATCCCATAACTTAGATGATGTAATTGTTCTGCCCAAGTAAATCCAAGTTTTTTAAGGATAAGGAACAGTACTTTAAAATGATAATCCTGTTCATTTCCGACCGTGTATACCATTCCGTTTACATCAGGATAATCGGTAACCCGTTGTATAGCGGTTCCTATATCTTGGGTCATATATACTGCTGTACCATCCGAACGAAGTACAATTTTCTCATCAAGACCATCATCGGTTAGGTCTATCCAAACGCTACCATCCTCCTTTTTAAAGAAAACACCTTTTTTTAATCCGTCGGCAACTACATCCTTTCCCAGCAAATAGGTATCACTCTCATAATACAAGGTATCAAAATCTACACCTAAATCCCTGTATGTGATATCAAAACCTTCATATACCCATCCGTTCATGGTTTTCCAGAGTTGTACCACTTGCTCATCACCTGCTTCCCACTTTAAGAGCATCTGTTGAGCTTCTAATAATATCGGTGCTTGTTTTTCGGCTTCTTTTTTTTCAATTCCCTGAGCTACCAATTGGGCAATTTCCGCTTTATACGCTTTATCAAAAGCTACATAATAGTTGCCTACGAGCTTATCCCCTTTTAAACCAGTACTTTTAGGCGTCTCTCCATTACCAAAACGTTGCCATGCCAGCATACTTTTACATATATGGATACCCCTATCGTTAATAATTTGAGTTTTATAGACCTTTTTACCCGATGCCTTCAAAATCTCGGCCACCGAATAGCCTAATAAATTATTACGAATATGGCCTAGGTGCAGTGGTTTATTGGTATTTGGGGAAGAATATTCTACCATTACGGCATCCTTACCTGCAGGCACAAAACCAAAACTGGAATCACTTTTTATTCCATTGAAAAAGTCAAGATAATACTCATCCGATATTACCAAATTTAAAAAGCCCTTGACCACATTGAAATCGGAAACCTCAGCCACATGTTCCTTAAGGTAGACGCCTAACTGCCCGCCAATTTGTACGGGATTACCCTTTACATGTCTAAGCATAGGAAAAACGACTATGGTCACATCTCCCTCAAAATCTTTACGTGTAGGTTGAAACTCTACTGTTGGCAATGCCACGGCATAGGTATCTAAAATAGCTTCTTTTACTTTTTTCTCAAGAATTTCTTGAATATTCATCATCCTGCAATTAAGGCTGCAAAACTACGTAATTTTTGGGCTTTTAGTATACACAAGCATGGCAATAGATATATGCAACATTATTTTTCAAATTTAGTACAATGCGTTTTTATCTATCAATACCATTCAGTTTTGTAATACCTGTTTATTTTTAGACACGCACTTGATATGCTACATACAAACAGCTTAAAATAATAGTGATATTTATGACCGCACGTACCATCCAAGGAAATTTGGAATAATCAATTTTAGCAAAATCACCAATAAGCGCACATAGGCCCATTAGGAAAAACCAAGGAGATAATAGAAACACAAAATCCCAACGAATG
Source organism: Maribacter sp. (assembly GCA_965662155.1). Classification (GTDB taxonomy): domain Bacteria; phylum Bacteroidota; class Bacteroidia; order Flavobacteriales; family Flavobacteriaceae; genus Maribacter. The sequence goes on from CBFIGW010000036.1 coordinate 20,836, forward strand.
AACATGACGACCAGATCATGTAAAAAGCCACAAAAGGTAAATGTCATTAGTAGTGATAAAGCAGACGGAAAAACAGTTTTAAGCGGTTTGAATATGTATTTCCCCAAATAGTAACTCCATATGGGGTTCCAATACCTCCAAAATTTTGAAAACGTACCAGCTCCAAATGAACGCACTAGCATATTTCGCAGTGACTCACCTGCCCCTAACGGCACACCATTTCTTTTTTTTACGTAATCAGAGAGATTCAAATTTTAAGTATTGCTTATTTTAGTTTTAGTAATATAAGTTAAACCATTAAAAGTTGTTTTTCATTTTTTCAATAGATAATTCCAACAACAATACCATACATTGGTCCTAAGTTTTCTTTTGTTGTCAAAAAAATCTGCGATTTTTTTCCATATTGCTGATGTCGTGTTCCATATTGACGGAAATTTTTCATCGATTAATGGTTATTCATCTTTTTTAGTATTATACCCTAAACATTTTCTAATTTATTAAGGAGATTGTTCAAAAGTATTGCTAGGGTTAAGAGAAGCTTTAAAATACATCATTATCCACCCATTTTGGCATATAAACAAAGAATTCCTAATGCTTTTTCTTAACTTTAAAGAAAAAGTGCTGTATGCATTATCTAAAAATGGCCATTCCTGTACTGGCCTCCTTAAATATTAAAAAAACAGTATCGTTTTATCAACAAAAATTGGGTTTTAATAAGCTTGGTTGGAACGACGAAAACTACGCCGTAATGGGCCGGGACCATGTAGAAATCCACTTTTGGAAATGCAATAATAAAATACACCCAGAAAACACAAGCTGTTATATTCAAGTGCATAATGTAGAGGAATTACACCAAGAAATGCAAGATGCCGGTGTTGTGCACCCAAACGGACCACTAAAAGATCAGCCTTGGGGCATGCGAGAATTTGCCATTTTAGATGAAGATGGTAACATGATAAAATTTGGACAATTCATATAATATGCTCGTAAACGTATCTTACAATAATAAGCAGGTAACCAAAAAAATAAATGATGCCGTAGGCAAACCATTTCCACTAAAGGAGCGTTGGGCCATGGGCGGTATCGGATCTCCTAAACTGGAAATTACCCAGACAAGTGTTGAAATATGGAACCTACTTATTTTGGACAACAACCGCAATGTGTGTAATATAGAATTAAGGCCCAAAGGCATTATTGTGAGGTTCAGGTCCTTGTTAGAGACCTTTGCCCTAGTGATTCCATATTACAAATTAACCTTGTACAAGGGTGATGCTTCAGTATATTCGGTTTATAAGGACAACCATTTTATCAAGGTGGTATCGGACACTAAAGCGGTGCAAAAATTCTTTAAAAAAATTCTGGGGCAAAAGGCTGATAATGCACCAACATCCATAGAAGATTTATGAAAATACTACTCACCGGTGCCAACGGATATATTGGGATGCGTTTGTTACCTCAGCTATTGTCAGATGGCCATGACGTAATTTGTGCCGTAAGGGATGCCGCCAGGTTATCTGTAGATAAGGAAACACGTTCTAAGATTGAAGTTGTAGAAATTGATTTTCTTGAAGTTACGATTGAAAATAAAATACCCAAAGATATAGATGCCGCCTATTTCTTAATCCACTCCATGAGTTCTTCTACCACCGATTTTGATACTTTGGAAGCAAAAACAGCAAGAAATTTCAATGCTTGCATGGCAAATACACAGGTAAAACAAGTGATTTACCTAAGTGGTATTGTTAACGATGAAAGCCTATCTAAACATCTTAGCTCCAGAAGAAACGTAGAAGAAATTTTATATGAAGGAGATTTTAATTTAACCGTCTTGCGCGCAGGGATAATAGTAGGTTCGGGAAGTTCATCCTTTGAAATTATACGTGATTTGTGTGAGAAACTACCCTTTATGATTACCCCTAAGTGGGTATTGACCAAAACACAACCTATTGCCATAAGGGATGTTATTTCTTTTTTAACGGGAGTGTTGGGGAATGAAAAAACCTATAATGACTCCTTTGATATTGCAGGTCCGGATGTGCTTACCTACAAAGACATGTTACATCAATATGCGGAACAAAGGGGGTTTAAGAATTGGATCGTGACCGTACCGGTAATGACCCCAAAACTTTCTTCGTATTGGCTCTATTTTGTCACCTCCACCTCCTATAAATTGGCACTTAATTTGGTGGACAGTATGAAAATTGAGGTTATTGCCAAAGACAATAGATTGGCAGAAATTCTACAATTACAACCCCATACCTATAAGGAGGCCATTGATATGGCTTTTAAAAAAATTGAACAAAACCTAGTAATCAGCAGTTGGAAAGACAGTATGGTGAGTGGCCGGTTCAATAAAAATCTGGAAAAATATATTCAAGTGCCAAAATATGGTGTTTTAAAGGACGAACAGAAGCAAAAGGTCGACAATCCAAAACAAGTATTGGAGAATATTTGGAAAATTGGAGGTAAAAATGGTTGGTATTATGGTAACTGGTTATGGAAAATAAGAGGATTTCTAGACAAGTTAATAGGTGGTGTTGGGCTGCGAAGAGGAAGAACCCATCCAGACAAAATTTATCCAGGTGATGCCCTCGATTTCTGGCGGGTATTATTAGCAGATAAAAAAGGACGTCGTCTTTTATTGTTTGCCGAAATGAAACTGCCAGGTGAAGCTTGGCTAGAATTTAAAATAGATGAGGACAATGTACTCCACCAGACTGCAACATTTAGGCCCCGTGGTTTAAAAGGTAGGCTCTATTGGTATAGCATTGTTCCTTTTCATTATTTTATTTTTGGTGGTATGATTAGGAATATCTCTAAACCCTAAACCCTATTATTAAGGACCTAAGAAATTTTCAATGGCAGCTCGGTCCTCCGTTTTCCGGTCAAACGTCTAACGGCATTTGCAATGGCTGCGCCAATAGGCCCCAATGGTGGTTCACCTACCGCACCGGGAGTATCTTTTCCTTGAAGCAACACCACATCCATTTCTTTAGGGGCATGCTTCATTAATGCCATTTGATACGGACCGTAAATGGTTGGTGTTAACTCACCATTCTCCACGAACATTTGTTCATATAATACAGCACTCATACCCATGATAACGCAACCTTCACATTGCGCTCGAATCTGATCGGGGTTTACAGCCAGTCCGGGGTCCATGGCAACGGTTACTTTATGCACTTTAATTTCATTGTCAACAATAGAAACCTCAACGACATGAGCACACGG
>CBFIGW010000037.1:0-23978 GCA_965662155.1 Maribacter sp.
ATCACAACACGACAAGATATCCAGATTCATTATGTAGATCTTGACCGTACCCCAGAACTTTGGGCGGAGTTGGAAAAAGATCAGGTAACACTTCGCGAGGCCTGTGGGAATACGGTACGTAACGTTACAGCAAGTGAAACTGCGGGTATAGATGTGGATGAGCCTTTTGATGTTTCACCGTATGCACAAGCATTATTTGAGTATTTCTTAAGAAATCCCATAAGTCAGGAAATGGGTAGGAAATTCAAGGTTTCTTTTTCATCAAGTGATGCCGATACCGGACTCTCTTATATGCATGATCTTGGTTTTATCGCTAAAGTTAAGAATGGTGAAAAGGGATTTAAAGTAATGCTTGGTGGTGGTTTGGGTTCTCAACCTAGACATGCGGATATGCTTTTTGAATTTTTGGCATCGGACAAAATTATTCCCTTAATGGATGGTGTTATTCGTGTTTTTGACCGTTATGGTGAGCGTAAAAGTAGGGCTAAGGCAAGGATGAAGTTTTTGCTAAAGGATGTTGGTTTGGATGGATTTAAAAAGTTATTGGCCGAAGAGCAAAAAGCCGTGCCACATATCTCATACCAAATTGATGCATTGGCGTATCCTAATGTCAAAGTTTCAGAAGAAAAAGCTCCACTAGTAACAATTGAAAATAAAGAAGCGTTTGAAAAATGGAAATCGACCAATATCATACCCCAAAAGCAAGACGGTTTTGTAGCTATAGGAATTAAAGTGTTGTTGGGTGATTTTTACACGGATAAAGCAAGATTATTGGCCGATTTGGTAGACAGATATGCTGCATCGGAAATGCGCCTTTCATTACGTCAAAATATATTAATTCCATACGTAAAGGAAGAGGCTGTACCATTTTTCTATTTGGAATTGGAAAAACTGGGATTTGTAGAGGCTGGTTATAATAAGGCCTTGGATATCACGGCATGCCCCGGCACAGATACTTGTAATTTAGGAATAGCTAGTAGTACGGGTATTGCCGAAGAATTAGAGAGAATACTCAAAGAAGAATATCCACAGTACATCAATAATGCAGATGTGGTTATTAAAATAAGTGGTTGTATGAATGCCTGTGGACAGCATAATATGGCCAATATAGGATTTCAGGGTATGAGTGTACGCACCAAAGACAAATTGGTTGCACCTGCATTACAAGTTTTGTTGGGTGGTGGCAATGATGGTAATGGTAATGGAAGGTTTGCCGATAAAGTGGTTAAAGTACCAAGTAAAAGAGGACCAGAGGCTCTTCGCCTAATTTTGGATGATTTTGATACCAATGGTAATGGCTTGTCCTATGCGGACTATTATGAAGAAAAAGGCCAAATGTATTTTTATGATTTCTTGACACCATTATCCGATGTTACTAATCTTACGGCAGAAGACTTTATGGATTGGGGAAGTACGAAGCGTTATGAAAAAGCAATCGGAGTAGGTGAGTGTGCTGGCGTCGTAATAGATTTAATAGCCACCTTGTTATTCGAAAGCGATGAGAAAATTAAAAACGCAGAGGAAAATTTAGATGAAGGGAAATGGGCCGCGAGTATCTATCATTCGTATGCATCTATGGTAAATTCCGCCAAGGCACTATTGACTTCAGAAAAGACCAAAGTAAATACACATAACAGTATCATTAAGGATTTTGATACATTTTTCATAGCATCCAATAGAATTGACCTTGGTAGGAGTTTTGAAGAATTGGTATTGCAATTAAATAAAAATGAGCCTTCCGCTGCTTTTGCAAAATCCTATTTAGAGGATGCGAAGGGGTTTTTACAAAAAGTAGGTGATTACAGAAATCAAGAATTAGTAGAAGCATAAGTATAATGAGTAGAGAGGAACAACATAATCTGCACAGTTATACGATGGCAGAAAATCATTCAAACTTAGCTCGTCTAACAGTTGTTGGCGCCGGCCCAGGGGATGAGGAACTTATTACAGTGAAGGCCGTTAAAGCTTTGCAAGCATCAAATGTTGTATTGTATGATGCTTTGGTAGATCCAAAATTATTGGAATACGCAACACAAGCAGAGCATATTTTTGTAGGCAAACGTAAAGGATGTTATTCGTACCAGCAAGAACAAATAAACGAGCTTATTGTAAGTAGGGCAATATCACACGGTCATGTGGTTCGATTAAAAGGAGGCGACCCCTTTGTTTTTGGCCGTGGAACAGAAGAAATGGAATATGCTGCCAAGTATGGTTTAGAAGTTGCCATGGTACCTGGAGTATCATCTTGTTTGTCTGTTCCCGCTTCACAAAATATACCGGTTACCAAAAGGGGCTCGGCAGAAAGCTTTTGGGTCATTACAGGAACCACCAAGGAACATAAACTTTCCAATGATGTTCGTTTGGCGGCACAAAGCAATGCCACAGTGGTAATATTAATGGGAATGTCCAAATTGTCACAGATAGTATCACTTTTTACGGCTGCAGGAAAATCACAAACACCAATTGCTATTATACAAAATGGTACTCGGACAGATGAAAAATTAGGAATAGGCACTATTGGTACTATAGAAAAAGAAGTTAAGGAAAAGGGCTTGTCCAACCCTGCTATCATTATTATTGGTGAGGTAGTAAATCATAGGACGAACATGTTAGAAATATTAGAAAATCAATTGGAATTAAGTCAAGGCAAATGATTAAAACAGATATAATTATAGTTGGAGCGGGACCAACAGGTTTATTTACGGTATTTGAAGCGGGTCTTTTAAAACTAAAGTGCCATTTAATAGATGCTTTGGCTCAACCAGGCGGTCAGTGTTCGGAAATTTATCCTAAAAAACCTATTTATGATATTCCGGCCTTTCCGGAGATTTTGGCAGGTACCTTGGTGGATAATTTAATGGAGCAAATAAAGCCATTTGAAGCTGGTTTTACACTAGGTGAACGGGCAGAGACCTTAGACAAGCAAGAGGACGGTTCTTACATTGTTACTACGAATAAAGGTACTCAGCATCATGCGCCTGTGGTAGTCATAGCGGGAGGATTGGGCTCTTTTGAGCCAAGAAAACCGCCTATTGGGAATATTGCTGAGTTCGAGGATAGAGGTGTTGCCTATATGGTAAAAGACCCCGAGGTATACCGAAATAAAAAAGTGGTGATCGCAGGAGGAGGGGATTCCGCATTGGATTGGGCCATTTACTTGGCAGATGTTGCTTCAGAAGTAAGTTTGGTTCATAGAAGAAATGAGTTTAGAGGGGCTCTGGATTCCGTTGAAAAAGCTTCTGAACTTGCAAAACAGGGAAAAATCAAACTCTTTACCAAAGCGGAGGTTAAAAAATTATATGGTGACGAAAAACTAGAAGCAGTTGTTATAAAACATAACGAGGAAGATAAAGGAGAGACTTATTTAGAAGTGGACAACTTTATACCCTTATTTGGACTTTCGCCCAAGTTGGGACCTATCGGTAATTGGGGCTTGGAGATAGAGAAGAACGCTATTAAGGTAAATAATGCCAAAGATTACCAAACCAATATTCCGGGTGTTTTTGCCATTGGCGATGTAAACACGTATGAAGGTAAATTAAAGTTGATACTTTCCGGTTTCCATGAAGCTGCGGTAGTGTGTCAGTTTGCCTATCAAATTATTAATCCAGGTAAGCGTTACGTAATGAAGTATACAACCGTGGGTGGTGTTGAAGGATTCGATGGGTCCAAAAAAGAAGCTAAAAAAGAGGTGGTTCAAAGCATCTCTTAAATAGTGTAGTTGAATTAGTCAAAAAAAACCCTACGGTCTTCAAGATTGTGGGGTTTTTTATGCAAATGGGCAAGTTAAAAAAAGAACCTATAATTTGGTTTTCAACGGGCAGTACTGTTTCTTTGTCCCTAGTTCATATAAACATTGAAATCGTTATCAAGAAAGGCAGAGGGACTAGACCCGGTGAAGCCTTAGCAACCCTTGGTTTTTCTCGTTGTAATCGGAATCTAAGAAGGTGCTACATTCTACCTGTGCTGTCCCAAATTTAGGATAAAGTATCTTGGCAGATAACCAAAATAACTAGTAAAAATCTACCTAATTCTTGATATTAAATTTTGCGCGTTACCATGAAAAATGGTCGGGCTATCCGCTGTATTTTTTAGACTATGGTCTAAAAAGATGACGCTACTATCCCTAACGCCGAGAACAAGAACAAATGACGAACATTAAGGATATAATACAAGAGAAAATACTCGTTTTAGATGGTGCAATGGGAACCATGTTGCAACGGTATAAATTTACCGAGGAGGATTTTCGAGGTGACCGATTTAAAGATTGGCCAACACCGTTGCAAGGAAACAACGATTTGTTGTCCTTGACACAGCCAGAAGCCATTGCGGCGGTACACGCTAAATATTTTGAGGCAGGAGCAGATATCGTGGAAACCAATACATTTTCTGGAACCACCATAGCCATGGCAGATTACCAAATGGAGGAATTGGTGTATGAGCTTAATTATGAATCTGCACGCATTGCAAAACAAGTGGCGGACGAATTTACTTCTAAAGATCCAAGTAAACCAAGATTTGTTGCCGGTAGTATGGGGCCCACCAATAAAACAGCAAGTATGTCACCAGATGTAAATGACCCTGGTTTTAGGGCTGTGTCATTTGATGAACTTCGTATAGCATATAAACAACAGGCAGAAGCTTTATTGGATGGCGGTGCAGACTTATTGTTGGTAGAAACCATATTTGATACCTTAAACGCGAAAGCAGCGCTTTTTGCTATTGAAGAAGTAAAGGAAGAGCGTAACATAGATGTGCCTATAATGGTAAGTGGCACTATTACCGATGCTTCTGGTAGAACATTGTCCGGGCAAACTGCGGAGGCGTTTCTTATTTCTATATCCCACATACCCATATTTTCAGTTGGTTTTAATTGTGCATTGGGTGCTAGTCAGCTAGTGCCACATCTAGAAGCTATTGCGGACAAGACCGATCACGCTGTTTCTGCACATCCAAATGCTGGTTTGCCCAATGCTTTTGGAGAGTATGATGAAACACCGGAGCAAATGGCCATGCAAATAAAAGAGTATGTGGAAAAAGGCTTGGTAAATATTGTAGGGGGATGTTGTGGTACTACGCCAGAACATATAACGGCTATTTCCGAGTTGGTTAAAAATTTCTCGCCAAGACCGATTTTAGAAGAAAAGGAATAAATGAAAGAGAAAAAAGAAAAATACTTAAAACTATCAGGTTTAGAACCCCTAGTGGTCACCCCTGAAACTAATTTCATAAACGTTGGTGAACGTACCAATGTGGCAGGTTCTAGAAAATTTTTAAGGTTAATAAAGGAAAATAAGTTTGAAGAAGCTTTAGATGTTGCCCGTGACCAAGTAGAAGGCGGTGCGCAGATCATTGACATTAATATGGACGATGGACTTATTGATGGCAAGGAAGCTATGGTCAAGTATTTGAATTTGGTGATTGCCGAACCCGATATTGCCCGCGTCCCCATTATGATAGATAGTTCTAAATGGGAGATTATTGAAGCGGGTCTACAGGTCGTACAGGGTAAATGCGTGGTAAACTCCATCAGTTTAAAGGAGGGGGAGGCGGAATTTATCCATCATGCCAAACTAATAAAGCGTTATGGTGCAGCTGTTATAGTAATGGCCTTTGATGAGGTTGGACAGGCGGATAATTATGAGCGTCGCATCGAAATAGCCCAACGTTCCTATAATATTCTGGTGGACAAGGTTGGTTTCCCGCCCGAAGATATCATTTTCGATTTAAATATATTCCCGGTAGCTACTGGAATGGACGAGCATAAATTAAATGCACTGGATTTCATTAGAGCTACCAAATGGGTAAAGGAGAATTTACCTCATTGCAGTGTAAGTGGCGGTGTTAGTAATGTATCTTTTTCATTTCGAGGAAATAATCCAGTTCGCGAGGCCATGCACTCGGTTTTTTTATACCATGCCATAAAAGCGGGTATGAACATGGGTATTGTAAATCCTACAATGTTGGAGGTTTATGATGACATACCAAAAGACCTTTTGGAGCATGTTGAGGATGTAATGTTTAATCGTAGGGATGACGCTACGGAACGATTATTGGAATTTGCGGAATCGGTAGTAGGAAAGGCGAAGGAAAGTAAGGTGGATTTATCTTGGCGGGAAGAGTCTTTGCAAAATAGGATTACAAGAGCTTTGGTCAAGGGAATCGATAATTATATTGTTGAAGACGTAGAAGAGGCTCGCCAAGCATCTGAAAAACCCATTGAAGTTATTGAAGGTCATTTAATGACCGGAATGAACGTAGTTGGCGATTTATTCGGTAGTGGTAAAATGTTTCTTCCCCAAGTGGTAAAGTCTGCACGTGTCATGAAAAAAGCCGTAGCGTATTTACTTCCATTTATCGAGGAAGAGAAATTAAGGAATCCGCAAGTTGGGGATGATAAGGGCAATGGAAAAATCCTTATGGCTACTGTAAAAGGTGATGTTCATGATATAGGGAAAAATATTGTGAGTGTTGTGTTGGCATGTAATAATTATGAAATAGTAGATCTTGGGGTAATGGTGCCGCCAGAAAAAATTATTGCGGAAGCTATAGCACATAGTGTGGATATTATTGGGCTTAGTGGACTCATTACACCTTCCTTAGATGAAATGGTACACTTGGCTAAAGAAATGGAACGCAAAAATTTTAAAGTACCCTTGTTAATAGGAGGAGCAACCACGAGTAAGGCGCATACTGCGGTTAAGATAGACCCACAATATAGTCAGGCTGTAGTTCATGTAAATGATGCATCACGGGCAGTTACTGTAGTTGGTGATCTTTTGCAGAAGGATAGTTCGGAAAGGTACAAGAAATCCATAAAAGAGGACTATGATGTGTTTCGTGAAAAATTCCTAAAAAGGTCCGTGGTAAAAGAATACAAATCCATTAAAAAAGCACGGGAAAATAAGTTCAAGATAGATTGGGCTAAAAGTGAAATTATCAAACCTAACCAATTAGGAATACAGGTATTAGAGAATATTGACTTAGAAGAATTGATGCCATATATAGATTGGACACCATTTTTTAGGAGTTGGGAGTTACATGGTAAATACCCAGATATATTAACCGATGATGTTGTGGGGGAACAGGCGACGGACCTATTTGCCGATGCCCAAGAAATGTTGGCAAAAATCATCAAGGAAAAACAATTAAAGGCAAAAGGGATTTTTGGTTTGTTTCCAGCGAATAGCATCAATCAAGATGATATAGAAGTAATTTCAAACGATCAAAAATTCATATTTAGAACTTTACGTCAACAATTACAAAGAAAAGAGGGTGTGCCAGATTATGCCTTGGCAGATTTTATCGCTCCTAAGGAAACAGGTAAAGATGATTATATTGGTGTATTTTGTGTGACGACCGGTTTTGGTACCGACGAATTAGCCGATGGTTACAAAGAAAAATTAGATGATTACAACTCCATTCTAATCAAAGCCTTGGCCGATCGTTTGGCGGAAGCATTTGCGGAATACTTACATAGGGAAGTGAGAACCAAACATTGGGGTTATGCCAATAGTGAGACGCTTAGCAATGAAGAATTAATAAAAGAAAAGTATAAGGGTATTCGTCCAGCACCGGGTTATCCGGCATGTCCAGACCATTTGGAAAAGTTGACTATTTGGGAAATGTTGGATGTAGAAGGAAAAATAGGTGTGAAACTTACCGAAAGTTTGGCCATGTGGCCGGCAGCTTCGGTATCCGGTTATTATTTTGGTAATCCGGAAGCTCGTTATTTTGGATTGGGTAAAATAAATGAGGACCAAGTGAGAGATTATGCCAAAAGAAAGGGAATAGCCTATGAGAAGGCCGAAAAATGGCTCGCACCAAATATTGCGGATTAATTTATTGAAAAGTACAAATGAAAGTAACCGATCATATCAACCAAGCTAAAGGGGAAACATTGTTTTCTTTTGAAATTATCCCTCCTGTAAAAGGAAAGAGCATACAGGAATTATATAATAATATAGACCCGCTAATGGAGTTTAAGCCTCCGTTTATAGATGTGACCACATCTCGTGAGGAGTATGTTTATATTAGAAAGGAGGGTCTTTTGGATAAACAGGTAACACGTATGAGACCTGGTACGGTTGGTATTTGCTCCTCTATTCAGCATAAGTACCAAGTAGATACGGTGCCACATTTATTATGTGGCGGTTTTACCAAAGAAGAAACAGAATATGTACTGGTAGATTGCCATTATTTGGGAATTGAAAATGTCATGGCACTTCGCGGAGATGCCATGAAGGGGGAACAGTATTTTAAACCAACAGAAGGTGGGCATGAATTTGCAGGAGATTTAGTAAAGCAAATACGTGATTTAAGTACTGGGAAGTATCTACACGAAACCATAGAGTCAGATGAACATGCAAATTTTTGTATTGGAGTTGCTGGTTATCCAGAAAAGCATTTGGAAGCCCCATCTTTACAAACTGATTTAAAAAGGTTGAAGGAAAAAGTAGATGCTGGAGCAGATTACGTGGTAACCCAAATGTTTTTTGATAACAACAAATATTTTGAGTTTGTGGAAGCGGCCAAAAATTTAGGAATTACTATTCCTATAATCCCAGGCATTAAACCTATTGCGGTGAAAAGACATTTGCAGCTATTGCCACAGGTTTTTAAAATTGATTTACCACAGGAATTAATTGAAGCGGTAGATGATTGTAAATCCAATAAAGAGGTGCGTCAAGTAGGTGTAGAATGGGCCATTCAGCAATCCAGGGAATTAAAGGAAGCTGGAGTGCCAGTATTACATTATTATTCCATGGGAAAATCTGATAATATTAAGGCGATAGCCAAAGAATTATTTTGATTTGATTATTCATTTCACTTGACCTAACTAGTAGTAAAATGGTTTGGTTGCGTTGTTTAATGCTTATTTTTGCCCTGCATGAAATTGAGATTACTCATTTGTTCTATTCTTTCTTTTGCGTTTTGCTTCTCTCAAGATGACGCCGAGATAAAAAAACATACGCTGGATGCGAACCAATTTTATGGCTCGGTACTGTTGCATAATCCTGATATTTCTCATTTAATAACAAACCATCCGGCTGGGGTCATTTTAAGCTATAATAGGAAAACATACGGTTCCAAAGCGTGGGAATCCCTTTATAATTATCCTGATTATGGAGCATCTTTTATCTATCAGGATATGAATAGCGAGACCTTGGGGAAGAATTATGGACTATACGCCCATTACAATTTCTATTTTCTAAAACGAAATATACAATTTAGGGTTGGTCAGGGTATTGCTTATACTACCAATGCATATGATAAAGAAGTCAATTTCAGGAATAACGCCTATGGGTCGGATTTCTTAAGTTCTACCTATCTCATGCTCAATTATCATAAGGAAAATTTGATTAAAGGTCTGGGTTTTAAGACAGGGATATCCCTTGTGCATTATTCCAACGCTAATTTTAGGGCACCCAATACCTCTACAAATACCTTCGCTCTTAATGCAGGGTTTATCTATGATTTGGATGGGGGTAAGGAATTAAACTACATACCTAAGTTGGCCACAGAAAAAGTTAAGGAACCCCTTAAGTATAATATTGCCCTTAGAAGTGGTATTAATGAAAGTGATGTGATCGGCAGTGGGCAATACGGATTTGTTATTTTGTCTGCTTATGCCGATAAGCGTTTGGGTAGAAAAAGTGCCATACAGTTGGGAACGGATGTGTTTTTCTCAAACTTTTTAAAAGAGCTAATAAGGTTTCAGGCAACCTCGTTTCCAGAGATGGATGTGAATTTGGATGATGATTATAAAAGAGTAGGTGTTTTTTTAGGACATGAATTATTTATCAATAGAATGAGTGTCATAACACAGTTGGGGTATTATGTATATTATCCGTTTGATTTTGAAGGTAAAGTGTATAATAGAGTAGGATTAAAACGCTATTTTGGAGAGAAGGTATTTGGGGCAATTACCTTAAAATCTCACGGAGCAGCTGCGGAGGCGGTAGAATTTGGAATAGGGATTAGGTTATGATAAAAGCAATGCTACATAGGTTTTCATTTGGTCAATACCAGGTTGCTAGATTTGGACTGGTTGTTTGTATAGCATTATTGTATTTAGGGTGTAACTCAGAAAATGTATCAGATTGTTTTCAGAATTCTGGGGATTTGGTAAGGAATGAGATTTCGCTGCCCAACTTCACTAAAATTACTGTTTTTGAGAAGGTTGCTTTGGTGTTGAAACAAGGCGATGCGCAAAAAGTGGAAATAGAAAGTGGGGAATTTTTAATTGCTGAGGTGTTTGCAGAGGTTGAAGGAGATAGATTAATTCTCCGAAACGAAAACGGATGTAATTTTTTTAGGGATTACGGGGTTACCACAGTTTATGTTACATCACCAAATATAAATGAAATACGAAGTAGTACCGGTTTGCCCATTACCAGTGATGGGGTGCTTAATTATTCACAACTTAGTCTTTTTTCAGAAAGTTTTACGGTGCCAGAAACTGAAACAACGGATGGTGAATTTAATTTGGAAGTAAATGCATCAAATATAAGTGTAACGGTTAATGGTATCGCGTATTTAAAATTAAAAGGAACAGTAGAGAATTTTAACATAAATATTGCTGCTGGAGATTCGCGGATAGAGGCCCAATATCTAATTGTTGAAAACGTTAATCTAAATCACAGGGGCACCAACGATATTTTGGTCAACCCACAGACTTCTATTACCGGCGTCATTAGGGGTACAGGCGATGTTATCTCATTTAATAGACCAGAAACTATTGATGTTGAAGAACTTTTTAATGGTAGGCTTATATTTAAGTAATGAGGCTTTTTATGCTTTCTGAAAATAGTTCATATTATTAGGGTTGATTTTATAGAAAAATTCAGAGTATGTGTTTTTTCTAAATTTGCCTTGTTTTAAATATTTCTTCTGTAGTTTTATATGAACTGCCATTTAAAGTTGACCCAAAATCCTAATCTAGCTAGTGTGCATATGCGACTCGATAATTGAATCTTGTAGTTGGATATATGGCGAAGTGAGGAATGCTCCTTAATGTGTTTACGAATAATGTTTATGTCAAAAGTATTTTTAATACTGTTTCTTATTTCTTTCCAAGCCTTTGGACAAAGTGGCTTGCTCAAAGGGGAAATTCTTGATGCTGACACAAAAGAGCCAATAGCCTTTGCAACCATTGCCATTAAAGGTAAAGCGAAAGGGGTAATTTCAAATCTTGACGGGAGTTTCAGCTTACCGGAAAGGTTTAAAATCTTTGGTGATACCCTAGGGATTTCTTCTATGGGGTATGATAAACGTGAATTGTTGATTTCTGAATTTTCAAATAATAGGATTACTATAATCTATCTGCAGCCATCAATTACGGAGCTAGACGAGGCTATTGTAAAAGCAAAAAAGAAGCGATTGCCATCAGCTAGAAGAATAGTGAAAAAGGCCATTGAAAACATTCCAAACAATTATCCCATTCGGTCGTTTTCTACGGTAGGATATTATCGTGATTACCAATTAGATAGTTTGGGATATTTAAACCTAAACGAGGCACTATTAGAAGTTTTTGATGCAGGTTTCGATGAAATAGATTTGCTAACCTCTAAAATTCGTATTTATGACTATGTGCAGAATGAAAGTTTTAGAAGAGACTCATTGGCAGACGACCCTTACAATTATAACACTCGTGGAAAAGTAATAGAAAATGCTATTTTGGCAAGCCGTGGTGGTAATGAATTCGAAATTCTGCGTGCGCATGACGCTATTCGTAATTATCAATTGAATGCTTTCGATTTTGTAAACAATATGAATAAGGGTGATATTTTGAAGTATCATGCTTTTTACAAACTTGGAGATATCAAATCTGATGGGGAAAACTTATTTGTTCTACGTATGAACCGAACTAAAGAGGACTTTACGGCCAGGGGTAAGGTTTTTATTTCTAAGAGTGACTATGCGATACATAAATTTCAGTATGCACTTTATGATAATTCCAAGTTAAACGCTAATCCTTTGTTAAGGAATGAAGGAATTTATGGACAGCTTACTTTTGAAGTGACTACTGAATATAAAAGAGGTCAGGACGATAAAATGTTTTTGAATTATATTTCATTTCATAATAAATTTAGACTGGCAGAGCCTCCCAGTTTTGTTGTTAAGGATGTAATTATTTTGCCGGATAGAGGAGCTTTTGCAGTGCGATTCAACAATCCATTGGCACATGTAGGTACCCGCTTTGGTGATGATATACAGCGTAATGTAGGCGAAGCAAAAGAATTTGAGAAACGTTGGTATAACTTTAAATACAAGGGGCAAAGAATTAGATTTGACAATATTAGAGTTGTTAATGATAGTACCGTCTATTTATTTCCTAAAATGGATTCTATTCTCTTGAAAAATATGATGCGCGAATTGGCAGCCTTAAGTAAGGAAAGCATAGCTTCAGGCAGTACATTACAAGTTCGGATTAGAGGTCTTAAAGATAGAGATGGAAATTTGTTAGATGTTGGCGAATACAAAGATTACAATCAGTTTCGAGAATTTTTCGTTCAAGAAATACGCGTAAATGATACCCTACCAACAGATTATCCATTCATGGACAAACGCAAACCTATTTACGAAAATCAGCCCATACACAGACCCGACAACTTTGAGGATTATTGGATGAATACTCCGCTGCAGAGAAGTAATTAACCCTATCGATTGCCTTTGCATTAAACAAAATTCAAGGTCTCCCAACTGGCAAGGAGACTCATTCTAAAATGAATTTGCCAAAGTTAAATTCGTTGTCCTATGCTTGTTAAAGTAGTATCTTGTAGGAAATCTATCTTAAAAATATGAGGTGTTTCTATGGGATAAAAAATAGTTTATACCTTTTTTATATTGGTATAGTTTTGTTTTGTTCGGTGTTTCAGCTACGAGCCCAAGATAATACTGTATTCAATTCGTTATTGGAGAAACTGAATACCTATACTACAACTGATGTGCCTGAAAAAGTATATCTCCAAACCGATAAGGACTATTATACTAATGGGGATACCCTCTGGTTTAAAACTTACATCCTTGATGGAATTTCGCATACCGTAAGCGAAAAAAGCCGAGTAGTTCATGTTGAATTAACAGATTCAGAACAGGAAGTAATTGAACGAAGAAAAATATATACAGGATTTGAAGGTGGTTCTGGCGATATTGCATTGGCAGAGAACATTGAAAAGGGTACTTATTATTTACGAGCCTACACCAAATATATGTTGAACGAAAAGGAACCTGTTCTTTTTCAAAAGGAAATCCCGATATGGACATATACCATAAATTCAAAAAAGAATGCTGAAAAGACTTCTAAAAATAAGAGGGCTACTGAAGGTAGGAAAGATGATATTCTTGAAAAAGTAACTCCTAAAACCAATGTTCAATTTTTTCCAGAGGGCGGTAATTTGGTGACCGGCCTCGCCAATGTTCTTGGTCTTAAAATTACTGATGTTAAGGGAGAGGGGATTTCTTTAACTGGAAAAATAACCAACGAAAACGGATCGCTTGTTTCAATGTTCAGCACGGCTGAATTTGGTTTGGGACGTGTTCAATTTAAAGTGGAGCCTAACACCGATTATTTCACAGAAATTGAGATAGATAGCAAAGTAGAGAAATATGAAATTTCAAAACCGTTACCCAAAGGATATGTTTTACAAGTAAGTAACAGGGGCGAATATCTACAGATTAGGGTGAGCACTACAATTACGAACGGACTCAATGGTTCTGTTTTATTTGGACATGTTCGAGGAGTTCCCGAATTGAATTATGTAGCTAAAAACAGAACTGAAAATAGCTATGAAGTAAAACTTTCAACCGCTGAACTAAATGATGGTGTCGCCACTTTCACCCTATTTACATCAGATGGAGAACCCGTTTGTGAACGCCTTGTTTTCATCGAAAACCCGAATAACCCTGTTGAACTAGAGGTAAAAACAAATGCACCGAGTTATTCTCTTCGGCAAAAGATAACTATAGACCTTTCTGTATTAGATGAATTGGGTTTGCCACTTAACGGAAATTTCGCCATGAGTGTCGTTTCCCAAAATGCAATAAAAAACAGTTCAGAAAACATCAAAAGTTGGTTGCTGTTAAACTCCGATTTGGGCGGAACTGTAGAAAATCCGAACTACTTTTTCGAAAATGATTCGAAAAGTCGCAAAAATCTATTGGATATACTAATGATGACCCATGGCTGGAGAAGATTTGTTTGGAAGGAATTACAAACAAATGGTACACCTGCTACTTTAAAGTTTCTACCAGAGAAAGGATTAGAAATTAATGGTTATACTGTTGAATTAGATAATAGGCAAGAACCCCTTATGAGTTCCGTTGATTTAACGATTCTTCCACCAAATATTTACAAAGAAGAGACTTCCACTAATTTGCAAGGTAAATTTAGTTTTGGACCAATGATTTTTCGAGATAGTGTAAGTGCAATAATTACCGCCTCTACTGCTGATGAAAGTAAAAATATAGCCATTTACTTGGAGCCTACTTTCCCAAAGTTTTTAATTAAAGATTCACTTCGTTTACAAAAGAAAAAGTATATCAATAAAATTGAACCATCCTACAAGGAGGAAGTTTCAAAAAGGAAAAATAAGGATTTTAAATACGACCCCAAGGTGATACAATTGGATGAAGCTATTGGAAAGGGAAAGTTTAAAACAAAAAAACAACTCATTAATGAAGCCTTAAATGAAAGGACGATGTATGGTCAGGCATTGAACAGAATAATACCTGATTCCATTCTAGATAGCGACTTCATGAGTGTTATGGATCTTATTGAGCGTAATGTGTCCGGTGTGCGAATTTTTGGACAATATCCGAATCAAAGAATAGAGTTGCGGCCTCATTTTGGTGGAAATGCTATTATTGATAAATCGGGGTTAAGTTCCGAACATCCTAAAGATCCATTGTATTTACTAGATGGCATACCCGTAAGTTCTGGTTTTGCTCAAAATATGTTCGGCGGAGAGGTGCTTTTTATAGATGTGCTTAAAAGTGCAGGTGAGATAGCGCAATATGGGGTTCGTGGAGCAAACGGAGTAATTGCAATGTATACAGATAGAGGTGAAAATTACGAGTTCGTTGAAGAAAAAAAAACCAATATTGCGAATTATACGCTTTCAGGTTTCTATAGTGCTAGAGAATTCTATTCTCCCAATTATTCAATGGCAAAAACTAATGTGGAAAAACCTGATTTTCGAACCACTTTGTATTGGGTGCCAGATATTAACCTAAGTGATATAGAGCCAACTCAATTTAAATTTTATACCGGAGACAACCATGGCACATTTTTGATTTGGGTTGAGGGTATAACTGCCGACGGAAGAACCGTTAGCGGTACGAAGTCTTTTACTATTGGTCAAGAATAACAATTCTAACATACTATTTTAGTCTACTTATCGCAGTCCAGACTATTATTTTTTTAAGATTTTTTATCAGTTAAGTGATAGGACCTTTAAATTGGTCTTGAGGAACTTTTTAATCGTAGGCTTATATTTGACTGATGAATACTTTTTTGAAATACTTTAGGGGGTTATATAAATCGAAAAAAAGTAAAAATTAGGATGTTGAATAAAGTACCAAATAATGCTGATTTATTGCTTCAAAATTTAATAGCGGATAAAAAAGTACCTGGACTGGCCATATCTGTATGGAAAGATGGTGAGACTATATTTGAAAAAGGGTATGGTTATGCCAATTTGGAAACGAAGGAACCCATACTTCCAGAAAAATCTATCTTTAGAATAGCAAGTGTTTCTAAGCCTATAGCAGCTACGGCTTTGGCCCAAATGGTGATAGATGGTGTTATAGATTTGGACAAGTCACTTTATGATTATGTGCCTTATTTTCCTAAAAAGAAATGGGATTTTACTATAAGACAGTTGGCGGACCACACTGCAGGAATTAGAGGGTACGAGGGAATGGAATATGGCCTCAATAAACCTTATTCCATTAAGGAAAGTATTGAAATATTTAAGGATGATGATTTATTGTTTGAACCCGGAACAGCATATCATTACAATAGTTTTGATTGGGTGTTAATTTCACTTGCTATGGAAGAGGCAAGTGGTATACCATTTGAGCAATATGTAAAGGAAAAAGTGCTTCGCCCTTTGGCTATGAACCATACGTTTGCTCCACAACCTAATTCCAATTTGGAGATTGATGGTGCCACTACTTTTTATTCTAAAAATAGGTTAGGGTTCAGGGAGGCTAGTCCGGTCAACAATTATTACAAATTAGCAGGAGGTGGTTATTTATCCACAGTATCGGATATAACTAAACTTGGTATAGCGTATTTGAATGAAACTTTTAATCACAACATATTTAAAAATCAGTTTCTAAAAATGAGAACTGTAAAAGGTAAATTAACCTATTATGGTTTAGGTTGGCAGGTTAGTATGGATAAGTTTGGCAGAAATTTTTATGGGCATATAGGAAATGGTGTTGGGGGCTATTCCAACTTTTTTGTTTATCCCGATGAAAGAATGGTTTTTACTATTTTAACAAATTGTACAAATCCTAAAATTCAGTCTGAATTGGATGAAGTGGTCAATTCTTTTTTTACAGCTGTAATTTAAATATACTCGTTCTATTGACTCATAAGAAACACCACCATTTTGCTAAACATATAGTTCTGAATAGTGTTAGATCAAGGTTAATTTCAAATATGTTTAATAGTTATTGATTAACTTTAAACAAAAAAAATCATGAAAATAGTCAAACAAATTACGCTCATTATTTTATTTACTCTTGGCACATCTACCATATTTGCCCAAGAAATAACCGTTTTTCAAGGCATGTGGGGAGATGAATTTTATCAAGACAAACAAAAAATGTCTTGGAAAGAGTTTGGAATGGCAATGGATTCTAATCCCACATCGGAAGTGTATTGGTCAAAATCCAAAAAACAATTTGGTGTTACATTTGCGGCAGCTACCGCCAACTTAGGTTTTGGTATATGGTATCTGGTGAATGAAAATAATGATAATAGTACAACAGCTCCTATAATTGGTTTTGCAAGTACGGCGGTAGTAGGCTCAATTTTCTACTGTTTGGCCAATAAGAATAAAAAGAATGCTATTTTAGAATTTAATGATGGCTTGGATGGCACAACTTACAGGTTGGTTCCATCCGAAAGTGGTATTGGCTTGGCAGTTAAGTTTTAAAGAATTAGTAGCATAATCCTATTTTTAGTTTATTATTCTCATAACTTATTTAGATTTTTAATAAAAATCAAAAAAAATAACTAAGCGCTACTGTATTTAAATTTAATTATTACTTTAGCCAAAGTTTTAAAGATTATGACTAAACAATATTTCTGGAACGGTTTTTATTTTTACTTCTTTTTTAAGAGAGGTATGGGACTGTTGTAGTATATATTAAAAATATAAACAAGTAAAGTCCCGTATAAAACGGGGCTTTTTTTTTGAAAAATAGTAAACGTGTCATTAAAAATAGCCATACAGGGAATAAAAGGTTCTAACCATCATCAAGTAGCCATGGATTATTTTGGTGAAGGCATAGATTTAAAGGAGTGTCTTTCTTTTGATGCTTTGGTAGATCAATTGCTGGGCGGACAGGCGGATAAGGGGATTATGGCCATTGAGAATTCAATCGCGGGTTCTATAATTCCCAATTATGCACTGGTAAATCATAATAATTTGCACATTATTGGTGAGCACTATCTTAATATTCATCACAACCTAATGGTTCTAAAGGGACAGAGTTTTGAGGATATAAAGGAAGTAAGTTCTCATCCAATGGCGTTACTGCAATGCAAAGAATTTTTTAAAGCATATCCTCATATTAGATTAGTAGAAGATGTGGATACGGCGGAAACAGCAAAAAGAATTCAGAAGCAAAATTTAAAGGGGGTTGCTGCCATTGCTCCAAAGGTTGCGGCGCAATTATATGATTTGGACATCGTAGCGGATAATATACAAACCATTACCAATAACAGTACTCGCTTTATTATTGTAAAAACAAAAAATAAAGAGCTTCCAAAGGAGGAAATAAACAAGGCGTCATTAAGGTTTATAACGGACCATAAACGCGGTAGTTTAGCGACTGTGCTTAATGTTATGAGCGATTGCAGATTAAATTTAACCAAGATTCAATCGCTTCCGGTAATAGAAACACCATGGAAATATGCCTTTTTTGTGGACGTTACTTTTGGGGTTTATGCAGATTTTGAAAAAGCAAAATCACTGTTGAATATCATGTTAGAGGATATAAAAGTTTTAGGGGAATATAAAAATGCCATGATATGATCAAGACGGCAGAAAGGTTACAGTCGGTACAGGAATACTATTTCTCTAAGAAATTAAGGGAAGTTCGTGGATTAATGACACAAGGCAAACCAATCATTAATATGGGCATTGGCAGTCCTGATTTGTCACCATCGCCTTTGGTAATAAAAACCATTCAAGATGCTGTTTTAGAGGAAGGTGCACATCAATACCAGAGTTATCAAGGCTTGCCGGAATTGCGCCAAGCTATTGCATCTTTCTATCTTAAAAAATTTAAGGTAGCTCTTGATGCTAGTACCGAAGTTTTGCCTCTTATGGGGTCAAAGGAGGGTATTATGCATATAAGTATGGCTTTTTTGAATGCTGGTGACGAGGTATTGATTCCAAATCCGGGATATCCAACATATACATCGGTTACGAAACTAGTTGAGGCAAAACCAAAATATTACGATTTAACATTGGAAAATGGTTGGTTTCCAGATTTAAAAACACTGGAAAGCCAAGACTTGGAAAAAGTTAAGTTAATGTGGTTAAGTTACCCCCATATGCCTACAGGTGCCACCGCATCCAAAGAAAAGTTTTCTGAGCTTGTGGCTTTTGCCAAACGAAATAATATCCTATTGGTCAATGACAATCCTTATAGTTTTGTTTTAAATGATTCTCCGGAAAGTATACTAGAGATAGAGGGTGCAAAAGATGTTTGTCTGGAACTCAATTCTTTGAGCAAAACTTTTAATATGGCCGGTTGGCGCGTTGGTTTTATGTTGGGAAGTACGGATCATATAAATGCTGTTTTAAAAGTAAAGAGTAATATGGATTCCGGTATGTTTTATGGTATTCAAAAAGGTGCCATAACCGCCTTGGAGAGTGCTGATGATTGGTTTCAATCCTTGAACAACGTTTATGAAAAAAGAAGGGAACTGGTTTTTGAACTTGCAAAGAAGCTAGGCTGTGTATGTGATTCAAACGCAGTTGGGATGTTTGTGTGGGCAAAATTACCTGCAGGGGCAGCATCAGCAGAGGATTTTATAGATAACATTCTGTATGAAAAGAATATTTTCATTACACCTGGGACCATTTTTGGAAGTAATGGCGAAGGATATATCCGGTTTTCACTTTGTGTAACAGAGGATAAGATTAAAGAAGCAATAGAAAGGGTATAATTTAGGATGAATATTTTTGTAGTTGGTATAGGGTTAATTGGAGGTTCCTTTGTGAAGGATGTAAAGGCAAAAATGCCCAATACTACCGTATATGGGATAGATGCCAATGCTTCTCATTTGGATGAGGCCCTTGCATTACATCTTATTGATGTAAAATCTAGCTACGAAGATTTGCATTTGGCAGATTTTGTATTGGTAAGTATACCTGTAAATGCAATGCTGATTGAGCTCCCAAAAATATTGGACAGTGTACATGATAATTGTGTGGTTTGTGATGCTGGTTCTACGAAAGAATTAATTTGTAATGTATTGGAGAATCATCCCAAAAGAAGAAACTTTTTAGCATGTCACCCAATTGCCGGTACGGAGTTTTCTGGACCGTCTGCAGCTATTAATGGTCTTTATCAGGGTAAGACCAATATCATTTGTGAAGTAGAGCAGACTGCTTTTCAATTACAGGAAAAGGCCTTGGCCATTTTTCAATTATTGGGTATGCGTATACGATATATGAATCCAAAAGCGCACGATAAACATATAGCCTATGTCTCGCATTTGTCACACATAAGTTCTTTTATGTTAGGAAAGACGGTTATAGAAAAAGAAAAAAATGAACGCGATATTTTTGACATGGCGGGCAGTGGATTTGAAAGCACGGTAAGGTTGGCAAAAAGCTCCCCGGCCATGTGGGCGCCTATTTTTGAACAGAATAAAGAAAATGTCGTGGAAACTTTGGATGAGTACATTCAAAACTTAACAGATTTTAAAGAATTGCTTTTAAAGGATGACTTTGAAGGTATTTATAATGAAATGAATAACACCAATAAAATTAAATCAATATTAAAGGGAATACCACTAAACAAAAAGTAATGGAAAATAGTAAAGAAATGAGAACATGGTTGGATGATATGGGTTTAGACCATCCACTAGTAATAGCAGGGCCATGTAGTGCTGAAACGGAAGAACAAGTATTAAGAATTGCCCATGAATTAAAGGATACCGATGTAAATTATTACAGAGCGGGTATTTGGAAACCAAGAACCCGTCCAGGAAATTTTGAAGGAGTTGGTGCTTTAGGTCTTAAATGGTTACAAAAGGTTAAGCAGGAAACAGGATTAAAAACTGCCACGGAGGTTGCCAATAGAGCCCATGTAGAATTAGCGTTGGAACATGATGTTGATTTATTATGGATAGGTGCCCGTTCTACGGTAAGTCCATTTATTATGCAAGAATTAGCAGATGCATTGGAAGGAACCGATAAAATAGTATTGGTGAAAAACCCTGTAAACCCAGATTTGGCTTTATGGTTAGGAGGTATTGAAAGATTACATACTGCTGGTATTAAAAAATTGGGTGCGATACATAGAGGTTTCTCAACATATGAAAAAACCAAGTATAGAAACATACCGGAATGGCAAATGGCTGTCGAATTTCAAGATAAATTCCCAGATTTACCGTTGATAAACGATCCATCTCATATTACCGGTAAGCGTGATATGATATTTGATGTTTCACAAACAGCCTTGGATCTGAATTTTGACGGATTGATGATAGAAACACATCATGATCCTGATAATGCTTGGAGTGATGCCGCACAACAGGTTACGCCTCAAAAATTAATTCAGATCATGAAAGATTTGAAAATTAGAAAGGAATCGGATCCAGAAGCAGAATACAATTCTAAATTAAGTAACCTTAGGGCACAGATTGATGTTATAGATAATCAACTAATTGATACCTTAGGGAAAAGAATGAAGATTTCTGATGGAATCGGAGAGCTTAAAAAACAAAAAAACGTCGCTGTTTTGCAATCTAACCGATGGAACCAAATTTTAGGCGCCATGATTTTGGAAGGTGAAAGCAAAGGACTTAGCGAGGAGTTTGTGCTTCGTATGTTCAAGGCCATACACCAAGAATCTATAAATCACCAAGAGAAAATAGTTAATGGTTAATTAATAAAAACCCCGGTTTAACCGGGGTTTTTTTATGTTGTGTTTTCGTTACTTTTTAAAAATATACCGTGTAATAAAAATTCCTTGACCATCTTTATCACCGGCATCACTTTCCACACCGCTTACAACATGTATCAATTCCCAACCATCAGCAGCCATTGCGCTAAGTTTTGAACTTATCAATGCATCGTTAGCTGCTATATTTTGAAAACGAATGCCTGCAATATTATAAAAATTTAAGAGTTTGGTCTCTTCAAAGTTTTTTACCCTTATATCGCTTCGTTTTGATTTGTTTCTTGTATTATCTTCTTCAGTTTGTTCAGAGGTGTAGGCAGCAAAATCTTTATCTTCCTGGGCATCAATTATTCTAGATCGGCCCATTCCACTGGGAACAATAGATTCTACACTTGTAATTACTTTATATTGTTGGGCGCTAAGATCCGTAATTGTGGCTAACACAAAAACAGCGAAAATGATTTTTTTCATATTTAAGTTTTAAAAAATAGTGAATGAATGATTGTTGCTAATAAATATAGATAAACCATAAGTTTTAGTCAATCTTGACACTGTTATTTCTTTTATTAGTTAGTATTTGGTAATGCTAGCGCGTAATCTCCTCAAGAATCGTTCAAAAAGTTGTTATTTTGTAGATATGGAGGCAAGGAGTTATTTTATATGTTAGGAACTGTTTATAAATCTACGGGTAGTTGGTATACTGTAAAATCAGATGAGGGGGATTTTTACGAATGTAGAATTAAAGGTAAGTTTAGGATTAAAGGTATTAAAAGTACCAACCCAGTTGCCGTTGGGGATAGGGTGCATTTTGAAGTGGAAACCAAAGGAGATGATACTATTGGAATAATAGATGGAATAAACGATCGTAAAAATTATATCATTAGAAAATCCGTTAACCTTTCTAAACAAACACATATAATAGCGGCCAATTTAGATCAGGTTTTTTTGTTGGTTACCCTGAACAATCCAACTACCTATACTATTTTTATAGACCGATTTTTAATTACCGCTGAGGCTTACGATATACCTGTTGTCATTGTTTTTAATAAAATAGACACCTACGACGAGGAAGAGCTAGTAGAGATTAAATATTTAGCTGCTTTGTACCGGGATATAGGTTATACCTGTATTGGAATTTCCGCAAAAACAGGAAAAAATGTAGATAAAATAAAACAATGGATGTTAGGTAAGACCTCAATGTTTTCTGGTCATTCTGGTGTTGGGAAATCTACTTTGATAAATGCTTTGGAGCCAAATTTGGAAATTAAGACGGCCGAAATCTCCGAACAACATCTTCAAGGTCAACATACCACTACTTTTGCTGAGATGTTCGACTTAAGTTTTGATGCCAAAATAATAGATACGCCAGGGATTAAAGGATTTGGTATTGTAGATATGGAAAAGGAGGAGATAGGCGATTATTTTCCTGAATTTTTCAAATTAAAACAAGAGTGTAAGTTTAACAATTGTATACACCTGGATGAACCTAAATGTGCCGTGAAAAACGCTTTGGAAGATGGTACGGTTTCCTGGAGTAGGTATAAAAGTTATGTACAAATGATTTCTGGCGAAGAAGAGAACTATAGAACCGATATATATGGGGAAAAGAAATGAAGGCAGTTGTTCAAAGGGTTTCTAGAGCCAGCGTAACTGTTGATGGCAATCAAATTTCAGCCATAGAAAATGGTTTGCTTATTTTATTGGGTATTACTAATGAAGATACTATTGAAGATATTCACTGGTT
Source organism: Maribacter sp. (assembly GCA_965662155.1). Classification (GTDB taxonomy): domain Bacteria; phylum Bacteroidota; class Bacteroidia; order Flavobacteriales; family Flavobacteriaceae; genus Maribacter. The sequence goes on from CBFIGW010000037.1 coordinate 23,126, forward strand.
GGTCAGAAAGGTTTTGAATCTTAGGATATTTAGTGATGAAGAAGGCGTCATGAACAATTCACTTTTGGATAAAAATGGCGATGCTATTGTGGTTAGTCAGTTTACCTTGTATGCGGCTACGAAAAAAGGGAATAGACCCTCATATATAAAGGCTGCAAAACCAGATATTGCTATTCCTTTATATGAAAATTTTGTTACTGTTCTAGAACAAGGTTTGGGTAAAAAAGTTGGGACCGGAGTTTTTGGTGCGGACATGAAAGTAGCGTTGTTAAATGATGGTCCAGTTACTATTATCATCGATACAAAAAATCGTGAATAGTCTTTTTATTTTGCAATTTATGTAAGAAATACCTTTATTGGCCGTTTAATTTTAAACACCAAACCTAACCAATGCGCATACCTCTTCTTGTAAGTTCCCTTTTTCTTTTTTTTGTTTCCAGTGCTCAAAGTCCATATCAAGCAATTGCCTTAGATGCCAATCTTACTAAAAATGCCAATGCCGTTGTACGCTTGGATGAAATGAAAATTGATCTGACCGCGACGAACAAAATGTCATATGTAGTAAATCAAATAACAACCGTCCTTAATAAAGAGGGTAACAGTTTCGCTAATATAAGGGTGGGTTATGATAATGAACGAAAAATCAAGGTACTTGATGTATATGTATATAATGCCCTGGGTATGGAAATTGAACATCTTAAAAAGAAAGACTTTAAAGATGTAAGTGCTGCGGATGGTTTCTCTTTGTATACAGATGACCGTCTTCTTTATAATAATTATACACCTACAAGTTATCCATATACAATTGCTGTTAATTATACTATTGAAACTTCAGATACTGCATTTTTTCCTC
>CBFIGW010000038.1:0-23148 GCA_965662155.1 Maribacter sp.
ATAAATGGAGTTTCCAATCTTGCCAACATTTTGGAAGGATTATCCTTGTCGAACAGTACTTGTCCACCACAATAGGTTCCTTCAGGATATTTTTGTGTTGCACCCTCCCCAGATAAATTTTTTCCATTGTACAATAATAAAATACCGTTTTCTGTATATAAGGCCGGTGGCCCCGGTTCGGTCAAATGACTGTCGAACTCATTAAGTGTTGGTTTAAAAACATGTAGAAGTTCTTCATTATCTTCAACCATAGGGGTCCAATCAATTCCGTTTTCACTTTCAGCAAGGTTTACAAAAAGTTCACCCCAGTACATAAGATATTTTCCGTTAATTTTTTTGGCAATCAAACGGTCACCTTTTAATTCGGTGACCACAGAGCCAGATTTACTCCAGATATCCAAAAACTTACCGTTATAGGCTTTTTGAAAAATGGGGCCGTGGTTGGTCCAAGTTTTTAAATCAGCAGAAGAAGCTACGGACAAACGAGCAACATCCTTGTTCCAACTGGTAAAATACATTAAATAATTTCCTTCTGGCGTTTCTACAACGCGAGGGTCTTCCATACCGCCAGGATAATCCCATTGTTTAAATTTGTCCTCTATAGGATAAAATACAGGTTCTGGATATTTAGTAAAATCAATTCCATTGGTACTATAAGCTAAACCAATTCTTGAAGTGCGACCTCCTAAAATAGCATCTGGATTGTCTTCGGCCCTAAAAAGAAGAAAAACAGTATCATTACGAACTATAGCGCCTGGGTTAAAAACATCTGCCTTTTGCCATTGCACCTCATTTTTTGTAATTGGATCATTAAATACATACGCGGAATCTGCAGTCATGATTGGATTTTTATCCGCTTTTTTAAAGCCCAACATCCACTTAGATGTAGTTTCTGGTTCCTTTTTTTGAGATTTTTCAAGTTTGTTTTTACAACTACTAAAAACGACCAGGGTGGTAATCAAAAGAATTCTTGAAAGCATTTTTGAGTTTTTATATTGTATTTAGGTAAGGTAAGAATTAATCATCATAACAAGAGGTTTAGAATTAAAAAGCAACTGTGATCACTCAGACGTTTAGGAAGTTTATGTAAATAGATGTATTTTAATCGCAACAAATAATTCTATGAGACCTATTTTTTACTGCGTTATTTTATTTTTATTGTTCTCCTGTGGAACAAAGGAAAAGAGAGTGAATCAGGAGCCTGTTGAGCCAGTTATTCTAGAAACCGAACCAAAGGTTTTAATGGAAAACGAAGAAATTAAATTACAATCCTTTACAAATTTAGCGGACACTACATTTATTAGATTAGCAGATTTCAGCGATGATTTTGCCTATGATATGAGATATGCAACAGAGAACAATTTTCTAAAGGCTAAGGTCTATGATTGTGCTAAATGTTATACCAGGGTAAAAACAGCAAAAGCCTTAATCGCCGCTAATAAAGAATTTATGGAGAAAGGGGTGAAAATTAAATTCTATGATTGTTATAGGCCCAATTCTGTACAATATAAAATGTGGAAAATAGTTCCTAATCCACAATACGTAGCAAACCCGGTAAAGGGCTCTATACACAATAAGGGCGGGGCGGTAGATATTACCCTGGTCACGTTAGAAGGCGAGGAGTTAGATATGGGAACCGATTTTGATTTTTTTGGTAAGCGGGCCTATCATGACAATCTAGATTTGCCACAGGAAATTTTGGATAATAGAATGCTTCTAAAGGAAACAATGGAAAAACATGGGTTTTGGTCTATAAGAACGGAATGGTGGCATTATAATCTTGGTGCTGCTTCTAATGAGAAGATTGCCGATTTTAAATGGAATTGCAATTAACTTTAAATAGGGATGATGAAAATACTAGCTGTTATTTTATTTTTTATGAGTGGTTTTGTTTTGGCACAGGACACGATTATCCCATTATGGCCAAAAGAAAGAATACCTAATCACATAAAAAGTGACGAAAAGGAAATCCATAGAAATGAAGGTATATTAATAATAAGCAAGGTTCAAGAACCCACTATAGAGGTGTACCTACCTGCTGAAAGAAATGCCACAAGGGAAGCTATGTTAATATTTCCTGGTGGTGGGTATGGCGTATTGGCCTACGATTGGGAAGGGACTGATATTGCGAAATTTCTAAATGGTAAGGGTATTGCGGGAATCGTTGTAAAATATAGACTACCGTCCGATGTATCTCAGAAAGAAAAGCATTTTGTCCCATTAATGGATGCACAAAGAGCAATGCGGTTGGTTAGAAGTAAAGCTAATTCGTATCATATTGACCCTGAAAAGATTGGAATAATTGGTTTTTCAGCTGGTGGGCACTTGGCTTCTACGTTAGGTACTCATTTTGAGGAGAAAGTTTACCATCCGGTTGATGAGGTCGATGCATTTAGTGCAAGACCAGATTTTATGGCTTTGGGTTATCCCGTTGTTACTTTTGGACCTTCTACGCACAGTGGTTCAAAAATGAATTTAATAGGGGAGAACCCTAAATCAGCAATGGAGGAACATTTTTCAAATGAGAAACAAGTAACATCTAATACGCCACCGACTTTTTTAATGCATGCTACAGATGACGAAGCTGTACCTGTAGAAAACAGTTTGTTATTCTATCAGGCGCTAAAGGATAATGGCGTATCCGCTACCATGCATATTTATCCGAAAGGAGGACATGGATTTTCTTTAGCAAGAAAAGATATTCATTTGCGTGGCTGGACGGGAAGAATGTTTGAATGGATCGAAAGTTTACGCTAACCCTAAATTTTATAAAAAGATAGAAGGTAATCGATTTTACTTTTTTATTTTTGACATCCAATTTCAGGATGTAGCCCTTCGACTACGCACAGAATATACTGCACAACGATGCGGTTGTTTTATGTCGAAAAACTGCAAAGCAAACCTGTTTTGGTTTAAATTATATTTCGGGATGTAGCGCAGTCCGGTAGCGCACTCGGCTGGGGGTCGAGTGGTCGCAGGTTCAAATCCTGTCATCCCGACAAGTTAAAGCAGAAATGCTCTCGTAGAAAATTAATTTTTTAAAGAGAGTTTTTTGCATTTGACTTAAATTAAAGCTTAGCTTTAATTTGCAACCTATGCGATGTAAGAGGATTGTCTAAATCCTGTCATCCCGACTGAACGGAAAATGGTTTACGAGAGTAAACCATTTTTTGTTATTAAGAATGTCGAAGACAGGGTTTTGGTGATAGCTTAAAAAAAAGTGGCAAGTGACAGCTTTACCTTTCCATTTGCAACTTTAGGTAAGTATAAGGATTCTCTAAATCCTATGATTGCTTAAATATTGAAGCTAAGGTATATGGTTGTAGTTATTAAATTAAAATCTATCTAAAAGTAGTCAATCAGCCCAATTGTTCCATATTAGGTTTTAACAAAACTAGATTTGATTTTTAAAAGAACACAAATCTCGAAAAGTCAGACTATTGTTTTTGGTATTCAAGACTTTGAATACCTGGAAGGTCATCACCTATAGTTTCTCTTAAAATTTCCCCATTCAATGAAAATTGTCTTGTATTGTTGGATACCAAATAAAGGATACCATTTTCAATACCCCAATTGCCATTTATAGAAATGGGGTCTGTACAGGCTACATTATAAAAGTCTCCGGTAATACTGGTAACAGTGAGAATGTTTACCGCATTAGAAGACCATGTGAGTGTTTCATTAATAGTAATTGTTTCTTGCAAGCAATCAACTTCATCCAATAGGTTAGTTGAAGTATCCCCATCATTATCACCGTCAACGGCAGAGCTTACGTTAATAGCAGTCAGCTGCCAAGTGCCGATAAACGCTTCACCTTCCAATTCATTGCTATTGCCTTCATCATCTGAGCTGCATGAGTAAAATAACACCAATATGGCAAATAACTTCACTAAAATCGACTTCATGTTTTTTTTACCAATTTACGGCATTAGTTCTAAAACTGGAAGTTAGTTAAAGTTTATTTATATTGGTTTTGGTAATCTTAAGATGTTTTAATATAGCAAATAAACATGGATTAAAAATGATTAAAACTTGTTATCTTAGAAAAAAAATCTTTTGAGGTTATTTGCTATTTTGTTTTTAATTGCCTTCTCAGCTGAATGCCAGCAGCTTCCACCTATTCAAAATTATACTCCCATAGATTATAATGGTGAAAACCAAAACTGGGCAATAGCCCAAGGTTCAGATGCACATATGTATATTGCTAATAATCAATACCTCCTAGAGTTTAATGGGGTGAATTGGCGAACATATAAATCACCAAACGCTTCAATTTTTAGATCTGTTTGTGTTAAGGATGATTTGGTTTTTACAGGACAGTATATGGAGTTTGGCTTTTGGGTCAAAGATCGTTTTGGAACAATGGTCTACTCTTCAATTTCTGAAAAACTACAAGAACCAATGATCGAGGATGAAGAGTTTTGGAGTATAATCACTTTAGATGATTGGGTATTATTTAGTTCATTGGATAGGATATATAGTTATAATTTAAAATCGGGAGAGTTTAAAATACTTAAGGTAAAATCTACCAAGGCACATATCTATAAAGTTGATAATACTATATTTTTTCAAGATCAAGATTTAGGGGTATTTAAAATTACAAATGGTACGCCGGAATTAGTTATTTCTTCTGATAAGCTCAAGGATCAGAATGTGGTTGGTATGTATAGGGTTGATGATCAATTAATTACAATATTAGAGAATGCGGAATTCATTACAATAACAGATGACGGTGTAATACCTTGGATATTGCCCGATAGTGATAAACTAAAAGGGTTAAGTATTTATGCTACTACAAAACTTAAAGATGGTTCTATAGTTTTAGGGACAATTTCCAAGGGTATATACCATTTGGATAGTAGTGGTAGGTTTTTGAAGCTATTTGATCAAAGTAGGGGATTGAACAACAATACGGTACTATCTTTATTTCAAGACATTAATGATAATTTGTGGTTGGGTCTGGATAACGGACTTAGTGTTCTTAATATGAATTCGCCTTTCAATGAATATGTAGATACCTCGGGTAGATTGGGCCTTGTTTATGCATCAAAGTTGTTTAATGGAAATTTATATCTAGGTACCAATCAAGGACTTTTTGTAAAGCCTGTTGATCAAGATCTTAAATTTAAAATGATTAACGGTACTGAAGGTCAGGTTTGGTTTTTGAATGATATAAAGGGGACTCTTTTTTGTGGACATAATAGAGGTACTTTTATTGTAGATGAAGATAACGCCGAGTTAATTTCAAAACTGCCAGGTACTTGGAATGTAAAGCCCATAAAAGGTAGATCAAATCTTTTGTTACAAGGGAATTTTGATGGGTTGTCCGTGTTAAAGAAAGAAAATAATAAATGGACCTTTAGAAACAAAATTATAGGATTTGATATTTCAAGTCGGTTTTTTGAGATTTTGAAGAATAACGAAATTTTGGTTAACCATGAATATAAAGGACTGTTTAACCTTAAAATAGATAGTAAGTTTACCAAGGTCGAAAGAGTAGATACCCACCCGATTATGGGTCATGGCTCTAGCATTGTAAATTATAATGATAAAATTCTTTATAGTTCGCTGGATGGTTCGTTTGCAAAGAAAGAGAATGCTTTGGTATTTGAACCTGATACTACCTTTATAAACATATTTTTTAAGGAAGCAGGTGGTATTTCGAGTATAATGCTACCAGACAAAGAAAGTAATAGGTTGTGGTGTTTTACTAAACAAGGTCTGTCCTATGTAAATCCACAGACCTTAGGTTCAGGCCTAGCACTTAATACCATTCCAATTCCAGAATTTTTCAGGAGAAGTTTAGGTGTATCAGGGTTTGAGAACATCTCTAAAGTTAGCAAGAATAAGTATTTAATAGGAATTTCGAATGGTTTTGTTGAATTGGATTTATCAAAGACCAAGGAGGCTTCTTATACCGTTGGTCTTAATAAAGTAATGCATAGCAATGGTTTGGAGAGTACAAAAAAAATGGCGCTCACCGAGTCAAACCAAAAACTGGAATATGATCAAAACTCAATTTCTTTTAATTATTCTGTAGCTCAATATGATAAATACTCTGAAGTTAATTATCAATATAGGTTGTTGGGATTAATAGATGATTGGAGTGGTTGGAGTACCAACCCTACACACACTTTCAATAATTTGGAATATGGCGACTACACCTTTGAGGTTAGGGCTAAGGTTGGTCACACCTTAACAGAGAATGATCCCCAATTTAGTTTTTCCATCAAAAGACCTTGGTATCTCTCCGTTATGGCCATCATGCTCTATTCCTTAGGGCTAATTCTAGTCTTTTTAAGTATTCATCGGTTATATAAGTCTTATTATACTAAAAAGCAGAATAGAATATTAGATTTAGAGAAGAAGAAACTTAAACGAAAAAAATTAAAGACAGAGAAACAGTTGATTCAACTTAAAAATGAAAAACTGCAAAGCGAAATAGACTCCAAAAATAGAGAGCTAGCTATTTCTACTATGAGTATTGTTAAGAAAAATCAATTTCTAAATGCAATTAAAGAGCAATTGAACAAAGAAGAAATGTCAAATAATATAAAATCAATTATTAAAACAATTGATAGTAATATTGAAAATGAGGATGACTGGAAATTTTTTGAAGAAGCGTTTAACAATGCGGATAAAGATTTTTTACAAACCCTTCAAGAAAAACATCCGGAATTAACACCAAATGACTTAAGACTTTGTGCTTATCTAAGACTTAATCTTTCTTCAAAGGAGATTGCCCCTTTATTAAATATTTCAATAAAGAGCGTTGAAGTTAAAAGATATCGTTTGCGTAAAAAAATGAATTTAGCCCATGAAGCAGGTTTAACTGATTATATTTTATCCCTATAAACCTATACAATTCTAATAACGAACACTACATTACCTATACATACAGATTATTTCAATAAAAATACAAAAAGAAATTCCTTTCTAAAAACCCTTGTTTTGTTCATTTAATGCTCAAAAAATTATCATATTCCTAATACTTTACGCTTAAAATTATCAATGTAGTTTTTTTGTATAGGTTGATTTTTTTAATTAATCAAAATCACTATATAACTTGCCCACTACAAAGCATAAATTGTATGAAGAAGATTTTAGTAGTATTGGGTTGCGTACTATTCAGCATTCCCATATGGTCACAACAGTATTCAATTACAGGAACCGTTTATGATGAAGGTAAAGAGCCCTTACCTGGTGTTAGCGTCTTTATTAAGGGAACTACAAACGGCACTTCAACAGATTTTGATGGTAATTATTCATTGTCCAATGTCTCTGACGGAGATATAATGGTGTTTTCCTATATTGGATTTAAGACGAAGGAGCTTGGTACAACAAGCAATCAAGTTTTGAACATTACGTTGGTTGAAGATGTAAATGCCCTAGATGAAGTAATAGTAGTTGGTTATGGCTCACAAATTAAGAAGGAAATTACGGGTGCTGTAAGTGTTGTTGGTGTAGAAACCATAGAGGAACTTAATCCTCAGCGAGTAGAGCAGGCGTTGCAAGGTCAAGTGGCTGGAGTAAATGTCTCGGCACAGTCAGGATCACCAGGTAGTGCTTCTAATATTCAAATTCGTGGCATTTCTACAAATGGTGATAGCAGACCTTTAATTTTGGTAGATGGTAATGTGATAGAGGATTTAAGTGTTATTAGTCCGGGTGATATTGCGAGCATTAATGTTTTAAAAGATGCCACTGCAGGAATTTATGGAGTGCGGGCAGCCAATGGTGTTATAATAATAACTACGAAGACTGGGAAGTTCAATTCTGAATTAAAATTCAATTATGATTTGTATGCTGGTTATCAAGAAACAGAACGTAAAATTCCGGTTTTAAATGCTACCGAATATGCGGTTCTTGTAAATGAAGCATTTGCGGCCGGAGGGCAAGCCGTTCCTTATCCTAACCTGAACGGTTTGGGTATGGGTACCAATTGGCAAGATGAGGTTTTTCAAACGGCACCAATTTTTAACCATAACATATCTGCAAGTGCAGGAGGAGAAAAATATAGATTTTCTGCCAGTTCTGCCTTGTTGACCCAAGATGGTATTGTGGGTGGTAACAAAGCAAATTTTAGAAGATTCACAACAAGGGTAAATTTTAATTATGATATTCTTGAAAATCTAAAGCTAACCACAAACCTTATTTATACAGGTACCAATAGAAGAACCTTACCAGAAAACGCTATTGGTTCGGTACTTTTTAACGCGTTAAATAATGCGCCAACTTTTAGTATTAGAGATGCTAATGGAGCCTTTACATCATCAGAAGGTTTAGGAAACGAGGTGGTGAATCCTCTTGCGCAAATAGCCAATACTTTTAATAGTACGGATATTGGAAAAATTGCTGGTAAAATAGGTTTAAACTTTTCTTTTTGGAAAAATTTTTCATTTGAAAATAGTGTGCAGTTCAATTATTCAGAGGTTCAAGGACGAACATTTTCACCATTGGTATTTTATGGTTCCGGTAAGGTTTTCAACAATGAGGACAGGCCAAACTTGGTTACTAACAAGGATATTTTCAAGGATTATACCTTTGATTCTTTTTTGAATTATCAGAAGACCATCGGTGAAAATCATAATGTTAAAGGAACATTGGGAATGTCTGTTTTTAGAACACAGGGTGTTTTTTCAGGTGGAAATATAGGTTTCTTTGAAAACCAAGTTTCTTTTGCCAGTGCAGACTTAGAAAATGCGGTGGATAGGAGAAATGACTTGGTTGAAAGTGGTTTAAGTGGAAAGTTTGATGAGCGTTTACTGTCCTATTTCATTCGTGGGCAATATGATTACAAAGGTAAATACTTATTATCTGCCGTCATAAGACGTGATGGTTCTACTAAATTTGGACCCAATAGTAGGTTTGGATATTTTCCATCTGGTTCCTTAGGATGGATAGTTTCTGAGGAAAAGTTTTTAAATAACAATAACGTTTTAAACTTTTTAAAATTTAGAGCCAGTTACGGTATACTTGGTAATGACCGTATAGCAAGTAATGGATTTAGAGGAATCTTAAACGGAGAAGGTGTATATGTTTTAAATGATAATAGAGTTTTTGGTAGAGCCGTTGGCGTTTTACCTAACCCGGCAATTCAATGGGAAGAGCAAAAAACCTTAGATATAGGCGCAGATTTACAGTTCTTCAATGGCGCCATTGATATTACTGCGGATTATTTTACCAAAACAACCGATGGATTATTGCTACAGCCCGAAACCTCTGGTATTTTAGGTGTTAATGCTCCTGGAGCGCAACCTCCTGTTGTAAATGGTGGTGAGATAAAGAATAGTGGGTTTGAATTTGCCATAGGTTACAATTTTAGACCTTCAGATGACTTTAATTTTAAAATAAACTACAACGCAACTTTTTTGGATAACGAGGTGATTTCCGTTAATAACGGAACAGGCTTCTTACAAGGTGGTGCTTTTGGCGTAGGCCAAGAACCTCCTTCTAGAATGGAGGCTGGTAAGCCCATTGGCTATTTTTTTGGTTTAGAAACGAATGGTCTTTTTCAGAGCCAAGCTGAAGTAGATAGCCATGCAACTCAAGTTAATGCGGCTCCTGGAGACTTACGTTTCGTTGATAAAAATGGGGATGGTATCATTAACGAAGATGATAGGACAGATATTGGAAACCCAATACCAGATGTAACCATGGGCCTAAATCTCTCATTAAATTATAAAGCATTTGATTTTACCGCCTATGCCTTTGCGTCTGTTGGTAACGAGATAGTTCGTAATTATGAGCGTAATCAACAATTGGTAAATCGTTCAGTTTATACGCTAAACAGATGGACAGGTGAAGGTACTTCAACAGATACGCCTCGGGTAACTACCGGAGCAACTTCTAACGATTTGTTTTCAAACTTTTTTGTAGAAGACGGTTCCTTTGTAAGAATACAAAATGCCCAGATTGGGTATACACTTCCTGATACTGTAATGGAAAGATTTGGGGCTGACAAATTACGTATATATGCCTCGGTAAATAATATTTATACCTTCTCTAAATATCGAGGTTATGACGCAAGTGGTGCTTCTGGCGGGGCACCAATTGGTGGCGGTATCGATCAAGGTTTTTATCCAGTACCTAGAACATACTTACTAGGACTAAATTTAAAATTTTAAGGTAATGAAGAATTATATGAATATAGATACTTTAAAAAGAGGTGTAGGGATTGTATTATTGTCAATAGTGATAATAGCCTGCACAGACGATTTTGTGGATGTTGAGGCTTTTGACGAAACCACAGAAAACTTTTTCAATTCAGAACAAGATTATCAAGATGCTTTGGTGGCAGCGTATGATCTTTTACAGGCCAGTTATTTAAATGTAATGTTAGGGGAAATTGCCTCAGATAATACGTTGGCAGGTGGTGAAAGTGCTACAGATACACCTGGTATACAAGAGATAGATGATATGAGACATACTCCGGTAAATGCGCAATTAAGGAGTATCTGGTCATGGATGTTCTCAGGGGTAAATAGAGCCAATTACATCTTAGAATTCAAGGATAAAACCGATTTTTCAGGTAAGGATGTCGTTTTGGCGGAGGCTACTTTTTTACGCGCATATTACTATTTTGAACTGGTAAAATGGTTCGGTGATGTGCCGTTAGCTGTTGATCAACGCTTATTATTTGGTGATCAAGATGTGGTCGAACGTACCCAAAAGTCGGAGGTATATGCACAAATAGAGCAAGATTTACTTTTTGCAACAGCCAACCTGCCCGTTTCGGCCTCACAGACTGGAAGGGCAACTAAAGGAGCGGCACAAGCTCTATTGGGAAAGGCTTATCTATATCAAAATAAGTTTGATGAAGCAGCTACCGTATTGGAAGAGTTGATAGTCTCTGGAACCTATGACCTCTTAGTGGATTATAGTACGATGTTCGAAAATGACAATGAAAATAACATTGAGTCTGTTTTTGAAGTACAATATACTGATGTCGAGGGAGCAGGTTTTGATTGTTTACAATGTAGCGAGGGTAATGTAGCTGTTGGTTTCAACGGTATACGTAACTATTCCGGACCTTTGTTTGAATCTGGTTTTAGTTTTAATGTTCCTACTCAAGAAGTGTTTGATGCCTTTGAGCCTGGTGATGTTAGAAGAGATATTGCCATCTTGGATATAGAAGCCTTTGCTGCTGCCAATACAGAATTTAACAACGGAGCTGGGGTAAGCTATGTAGAGGGTTTTGAACATACCGGTTATTATAACAGAAAATATATTTCTCGTCAAGGAGATTTAAATACGGGTGACGCTAATTTAACAAATCCAAATAATTATCGATCTATTCGCTTTGCAGATGTACTATTAATGGCTGCAGAGGCTCTGAATCGCGGCGGAATAAGTGATGACAAAGCACAGACTTATTTGAATAGAGTGAGAACAAGAGCTGGTTTATCAGATGTAACGGCAGCAGGAGATGCCTTAACAGAAGCAATATATCAAGAAAGGAGAGTAGAATTAGTAGGCGAGGGCCATCATTTCTTTGATTTGGTCCGAACGGGGAGAGCAGCAACAGAAATCGATGGTTTCCAAGAAGGCAAACATGAATTGTTTCCGATCCCTACCATAGAAATAGAATTAGCGGGTAACCGTTGGTCACAAAATCCAGGTTATTAAAAGTTAAAAATTGTAATGATGAAAAAAATGAAAAATTGGTTAATATTCTTTTTAGCAGTAGGTCTTTTAGTAGGATGTATAGAAGATGAAGAGGTGTCCTTTGCACTTCAAGAAATTTCTGCGCCAACAAACGTAAATGCTGTTTTTGACATTGCTCAAGACGATTCCGGTGAAGTATCGGTTACACCAACGGGTGAAGGCGCATCTTTATTTAGAGTATTTTTTGGAGATGTAGATGGTGAGACTTCTACTGAGGTTAGCCCAGGGGAGACTGTAAATCACATATATGGAGAAGGAGAGTTTACCTTAAGAATCATAGCTGTTGGGGCAACAGGTTTAACAAGTGAGTTAAGCCGTATCGTAACCATCTCGTTTGCTGCACCGGAAAATTTAACGTTAGATACTTCAATTTCTACTACAAACCCATTTGAGTTAACGGTAACCCCAACTGCTGATAATACTGCCGTTTACGATGTCTTTTTTGGAGACGTAGAAAATGAGGAAGCTACAACCATAATGAATGGAGAATCAGCTATACATGTTTATGCTGAAGCAGGTGAATATACCATAAGAGTAGTTGCTAGAGGAGCCGGAGCCGCAACGGTAGAAGTATCAGAGGTTATTACTATTTTAGGCGCTACAGCTCCAATAGTATTGCCAATTACATTTGATGATACAACTATAAATTATGCCTTTGGTACTTTTAATGGAGCAAGTTTTGAAGTGGTTGATAATCCAGATTTAAGTGGCACTAATGCAGAAGCATCTAAAGTTGGCGCAATTACCAATTCTGGTGTACAATTTGAAGGGGGCGCCTTTAATTTAGGTACTCCGGTTGATTTCTCCGGAGATAATAAAACCATAACCATGAAGTTTTGGTCTACTACTAGCTTACCGGTATTATTAAAGTTTGAAGGTGGAGTAAACGATGAACGTCAAACTGAGGTTGTAGCCACTCATGGAGGAACAGGTTGGGAGGAACTATCTTTTAATTTTGCCACAGATGCAATCAAAAGTTTTATAGACGGTAATCAAGGCGTTGGTGAAGCCTTTATTCCAACTGGTCAATATTCTACAATTGTAATTTTTGTTGATGGCCCGGGAACTACAGCAGGAACTTTTTATCTTGACGATCTTGCACAAACAGCTCTGCAAACCGCTCCCTTGGAATTACCTATTTCGTTTGACATGCCGGACATTAATTATGCTTTTAATGTGTTTAATGGGGCTTCCTATGAAGTAGTTGATAATCCTGATACATCAGGAGCAAATACAGTTGCATCAAAAGTCGGTGCCATAACTAATTCTGGCGCACAATTTGAAGGTGGTGCTTTTAACTTAGATACCCCTGTTGACTTTATGAGTGATAATAAGACCATTACCATGAAATTTTGGTCACAATCATCATTGCCGGTTTTATTAAAATTTGAAGGAGGGGTTAATGGTGAGCGCCAAACAGAAGTGGTAGCAAACCATGGAGGAACAGGATGGGAAGAACTTACTTTTAATTTTGCTACTGACGCAATTAAAAGTTTTATTGACGGTAGTCAAGGTGTTGGTGATCCATTTGTGCCAACAGGACAGTATACCACCATGGTGATTTTTGTAGACGGCCCAGGAACAAGTGCTGGAACGTTTTACATAGATGATATTGAACAACCTGTATTGCAGGTAACTCCACTAGAACTACCATTGACTTTTGACACTATTGGAGTAGATTATTCCTTTGGGGTTTTCAATGGTGCATCATATGAAGTAGTTGATAATCCTGACACTTCAGGATCAAACAACATTCCTTCCAAAGTTGGGGCAATCACCAATTCAGGTAACCAATTTGAGGGCGGGGCCTTTAGTTTGGGTACTCCGGTAGATTTTTCGGGAAATAATAAAACAATAAAAATGAACTTTTGGTCTACTAGTAGTCTTCCCATATTACTAAAGTTTGAAGGAGGAGTTAATGATGAGCGCCAAACAGAAGTGGTTATAAACCATGGAGGAACAGGTTGGGAGGAACTCTCTTTTGATTTTGGTACAGATGCCATTAAGAGTTTTATTGATGGCAGCCAAGGTGTAGGTGAGCCATTTGTACCAACAGGACAGTATGCGACGTTAGTGATTTTTGTAGATGGTCCTGGAACTTCAGCAGGAACGTTTTACGTAGATGACATAGTTCAAACGGGTCCATCTCTTAAGTTGCCTATGACCTTTGACCAAGCAGGGGTTATATATAATATGACAACTTTTAACGGAGCTTCGTATGAAGTTGTAGCTAATCCAGATGCTACTGGAGCTAATCCGGTAATATCAAATGTAGCTGCAGTCACTAATTCTGGCGCACAGTTTGAGGGTGGATTCTTCGTTTTAGATGAACCTGTAGATTTTAGCGGGACTAATAAAACGATCTCTATGAAATTTTGGTCGAATGTAGCAGTCCCAGTTTTGGTCAAATTTGAGGGAGGAGTTAATGAGGAACGACAAACAGAAGTTGTGGCCTCCCATGGAGGAACAGGCTGGGAAATTCTAACCTTTGATTTCGGCACAGATGCCATTAAAAGTTTCATTGATGGCAATCAAGGAGTAGGGGAACCTTTTGTTCCCGATGGTCAGTATTTAAATTTAACTATGTTCGTAGATGGACCAGGTACTACTGTAGGTACTTTCTACATTGATGATATTGAACAACAATAAAAATGCTGTAATGATAAAAGCGTATAAAATTTTAATTTTTTTCGGATTTATATTGGTTCTTTCTTCTTGTCAAGAAGAAGAACCTACTTTAGACACCCTTTTGGTACCCACCAACTTGGAGGTCAACTCTGTAGTAAGGGATGATCAAAGCGGAAACGTAACGGTAACGCCTTCAGCAGAAAATGCTTTAAATTTTCAAGTGTTTTTTAATCCGGGCGGAGACCCAGTAACGATATCTCCTGGTGAAACAGCAAGTTTTAGATATACCATATCAGGACAATATCAGGCACCAGTTACCGTGGTAGCTTATGGTACGGGTGGCATAAGCTCTAGTACTACTGTATTTTTAGATATGGACGTTCGTTTGTTCATTGATCCTGCAACTTTGCAACAGATTGCTGGCGATGGTAGTAAAAGATGGGTTTGGAACCAAACTGAAGCAGGTCATTTTGGTGTTGGACCTTTGACTAACTTTTTCCCTGAATTCTTTAGCGCAGGACCAAATTCATTAAATGATTGTTTGTACGATGATGTTCTGGTATTTAGTTATGATGCTAATGATAACTACAGCTATGAGCTATTGCCAGGTGCAGATAATCTTAGTTTTATAAATTGGACAGATGTGAATCGATTTTTTCCAGATGCAACCCCACAACAGTTTAATGATGAGTGTAGAGACATTACGGATCAAGTGCCTTTTCAAACCTCATTCAGTATACTGGACAATGAGGATGGTAGTAGAACTTTAGATATAGGTAATAGTTTTGCAAGTTATTTTGCGGTTGTACCAGGACAATATCAAATAGTTGAACTATCAGCCGATAGGCTTGTTCTAAGAGGAATAAGCATGCCCTTTAATGGTGATGAACCTTTAGCTTGGTATAGTACATTTGTGCCTGAAGATTCTGAATCTACGGATGATATAGACTTAAATTTTGATACCTTAACCTGGTCTGATGAATTTGATGTTGATGGCGCTCCTAACCCAGAATTTTGGAATTATGATTTGGGTACAGGTAACAATGGATGGGGAAATAATGAGTTGCAAACCTATACGAACAGGTCAGAAAATATCATTGTAGAAGATGGTGTTTTGAAAATTACCGCTATCGCAGAGGATTTTGAAGGTAGTTCCTATACTTCTTCTAGAATTCAGACATATCAAAAAATTGAATTTACATATGGTAGAGTTGAAGCACGCGCCAAATTGCCGACAGGTGGTGGTACTTGGCCAGCCATATGGACTTTAGGTTCGGATTTTGAAACAAATATTTGGCCGGCGGCAGGTGAAATAGATATTATGGAGCATGTAGGTAACCAACAAGGCCAAATTTTTGGCACAACGCATGACCCAACTGCATTTGCAGGTAATGCAAGAAGTGTTGAGACAACTGTAACGGGTGTTTCTGATGAATTTCATGTGTATGCCATGGAATGGACGCCGACAGAAATAAGTTTTTATGTAGATAACAATTTATATGGTAGCGTTTCAAATGACCCTTCCAGGCCATTTGATAAAGATTTCTTCTTTATTATGAATGTGGCCATGGGGGGAACTTTTGGTGGATCAATTGATCCAGCCTTCACATCATCTGCTATGGAAGTTGACTATATCAGATTGTATCAGTAGACATTTTTTAATTGCATTTTTTCATTTTAATAGGTAAACTATTAATCTGGTGTTTTTTCACATAAGTTGTACTACAGTATTTTAAATAATAACACAAGCACGGGTAACGAATTGAAATTATGCTGATTATAATATTTTATAAAGACTATGTCAAAGAGTAGTGTAGAGATGAACTATTTGGAATTTGAGGGCGAAGGCTATTACGAAATTACGAATAGTGATGAATTAAGGCCATTTTTCATGAGTATTGTAAGTGATTCTAATCATTGGATGTTCATATCAAGTAATGGTGGCCTTACGGCAGGAAGAAAAAACAATGAGCATGCTCTTTTTCCATACTATACCGATGACAAAATTACAGAATCATGTGAGATTACCGGTAGCAAGGTTATTTTTATAATAGACTCATCCAATGGAAGGCAGGTATGGGAACCTTTTTCTAATAGATATACAGGAGTATACAATTACTCCAGAAATTTATACAAGAACGAATATGGTAATAAAATCATTTTTGAAGAAATAAACCATGATTTGGCATTGGTTTATCGTTGTCATTGGAATTCCAGTAACGCATATGGATTTATTAAGAAAAGTTGTCTAATAAACAATTCCAAAAATGTGCAAAAAGTTACCGTCTTAGATGGTATACAAAACGTAATGCCTTATGGTGTTGATCCAAATTTACAACAATCTGCCAGTAATCTGGTGGATGCTTATAAAAAGAGCGAGCTTCTGAAACCATCCGGCTTGGGTATATTTACCTTAAGTGCCATGATTGTGGACAAGGCAGAGCCAAGTGAAGCTCTAAAGGCAAATACTGTATGGTCATTTGGACTTAAGGAACCAAAGCATCTATTGTCATCATTACAACTGGATAGATTCAGAAAACAAGGAGATATAGAGGAAGAAGAAGATATTAGAGCAGAAAAAGGGGCTTATTTCGTGATGTCCAATTTTCATATAGATACAGGTGTGTCCAAAGAGTGGTTTATCATAGCCGATGTAAGTAAGGGACCTTCAGATGTAGTTAACATCTCAGAGGAAATAGTAAAGTCTGAAAACATAAAAAACAAAGTTCTTGATGACATTGAACTAGGCACAAAAAACTTAATTAGCTTGACCTCTGCCGCTGATGGATTACAGTGCACCTCAGACCAAAGAAAAAATACAAGACATTACTCCAATGTTTTGTTCAACATTATGCGTGGTGGTATTTTTGATGATAACTACAAAATAGAAAAAGCGGATTTTACGGAATACCTATATAAAGCCAACAAAAAAGTTTATACATCAAGTAGACTTGTTTTAGAAAAAGTCCCCGAAGTATTTGATCTTGGATTTATTAAAGAACTATCCAATAAATCATCGGACAAGGATTTTGTTCGACTTTGTATGGAGTACCTTCCTTTAAAATTTAGCAGGAGGCACGGTGATCCAAGTAGGCCTTGGAATAAATTTTCAATTAATACAAGAAGTGAAATTGATGGTTCTAAAATTTTGGATTATCAAGGGAACTGGCGAGATATTTTCCAAAACTGGGAGGCTTTGGCGCACTCTTATCCAGAGTTTATGGAGAGCATGATTCATAAGTTTCTAAACGCCACCACATTTGACGGATATAATCCATATAGGGTAACAAAGAGTGGTTTTGATTGGGAAGTAATTGAACCAGATGACCCATGGTCCTACATTGGTTATTGGGGCGATCACCAAATAATTTATTTGCTTAAGTTTCTAGAATTTATAGAAAAACATTACCCCAAAACACTAGAGAAATACTTCAAGGAAGATGTTTTTGTTTATGCCAATGTGCCTTATGTTATAAAAGATTATAAGGATATATTAAAAAACTCAAAAGATACAATAACCTTTAATCGGGAATTGGATAAAGAAATACGTAAAAAGAGATCGCTATTAGGAGCAGATGGAGCTCTGTTAGATGATGGTAATGGGCAAATTTATAAGGTAAACCTGATAGAAAAATTATTAGCTACCCTTTTGGCCAAATGTGCTAATTTAATACCAGAAGCCGGAATTTGGATGAATACCCAAAGGCCAGAATGGAACGATGCAAATAATGCACTTGTTGGTAACGGGGTTTCTATGGTAACACTTTATTACATGAGACGTTTTTTTACATTCTTTGAGACTTTGGTGTCAAATAGTGTCTTGGATAGTGTAAAAGTTTCAGCAGAGTTAAAACCACTTTTTAAAACTGTAGTGGAGGTTTTTGAAAATGCAGAGTTATCTATTTCACAAGGATTTTCCGATACAGATAGAAAAGCGATAATGGACCGCTTAGGCGTTGCGGTAAGTAATTATCGTTTTAAAATCTACAAACATGGTTTTTCGTTTAAGAAGGAAAGCATTGCCAAAGAAGATTTAGCACACTTTATTAAAAAGACATTAGCAATTTTAGATTATTCAATTTCTGTAAATAAAAGGCCGGATGGTCTTTACCACGCTTACAATTTGATTACCGTAGAAAAAAACGAAAAAGTATCCATTACTTATCTCAGTGAAATGTTAGAAGGACAAGTCGCTGTGCTTAGTTCCGGATATTTAACACCAAATGAATGCCTGTCTGTGTTGGATGGACTAAAAAAATCTGCATTGTTCAGGGAAGATCAGTATAGTTATATTTTATATCCAAATAAACAACTGCCTCGTTTTACAGAGCGTAACAATATATCATCACAAGCTGTGAAAAACTCAAAATTGTTACAAAGTCTATTGCAAAGTGGTAATAGGCAAATTATAGAAGAGGACGTTAATGGAGGATATCACTTTAATGGTAGCTTTAATAATGTCAATAGTTTAAAGACCGCATTGAAAAACCTACCTTCTTCATATGATAAAATGGTAAAGGAAGAAATGCCTCAACTTCTGCAAGTTTTTGAGCATGTATTTAATCATAAAGCTTTTACTGGTCGTTCGGGCACGTTTTATGGGTATGAAGGATTAGGTTCTATTTATTGGCATATGGTTTCTAAACTATCATTAGCTGTTCAAGAGTGTTGCCTAATGGCAATTGATAACAGTGAGAAAAAAGAAATTATAGGAAGGCTTTTGGAACATTATTATGAAATTAATGCGGGTATAGGAGTTCATAAATCACCACAACTTTATGGGGCTTTTCCAACTGACCCTTACTCGCACACGCCAGGGGGTAAAGGTGCACAACAACCAGGAATGACAGGACAGGTGAAGGAAGACGTTTTAAGTCGTTTTGGGGAATTGGGTGTTTTTGTTAAAAACGGACAACTCTACTTTGAGCCATCATTATTGTTAAAAGAAGAATTTTTAGATACTCCTAAATCCTTTACATACATTTCGTTAGATGGTAAAACCGAGCAAATGGATATAAAAAAAGGTGAGTTGGCCTTTACCTATTGCCAAGTTCCAATAAAATATCAAATCAAGGATAAAACAGGTATTACGGTCGTATTCAAAAATGGTACTAATTATGTTAATGCTTCACCATCTTTGAGTAGGGAAGTGAGCGCAAAATTATTCAAAAGAACAGGTGAAATAAAAGCTATCCAAGTAGCGGTCATGAAATAATATAATGTTGAAAATTAGCACATACATCAAAGAATCAATAAAATAGGATATAATGCTCGGTATTAAGAAAATTTTATTGTGTTTTATTCTATTAGCCCAATGTGGAGATGCTTATAGGCTTAAAAATAGCATAGAAATAGTTGACAGGAAACTTCAGGTTAATGGTAAGCCTTACCTTATAAAAGGAATTTGCTATCATCCTGTTCCCAAAGGAAGTGATAAGAGAAGTTTTACAAATTTGGAACATGACTTGGTATTAATGAAAGAGGCCGGTATTAACACGATAAGGGTATACGAGCCAATTGATGACAAGCAGGTCTTAGATAATATTATAAAATTTGGAATTAAGGTAATTGTTGGTTTTGGATATGATCAAAAAGGAATTTATGATATCCAATCAGGAAGTTATCTGGATTACGTGGAGAAATACAAAAATCATGACGCAATTTTAATGTGGGAACTCGGAAATGAATATAACTACCACCCTGAATGGTTCAAAGGAGACATTAAAAATTGGTATGTAGCTATGGATAATGCAGCAATTTCCATTAAAAAAATAGATGGGGGTCATAAGGTAGCTACCGCTCATGGTGAGCTACCAGATTCTTTGGCATTACAAAAATGCCCAAATATTGATGTTTGGGGGATGAATGTATATAGATGGGATAACCCGAAATCAATTTTTAAACAATGGGAGAAAATCAGTGACAAACCTATGTACCTTTCTGAAGCTGGAGGAGATGGTTATATGACCATAACCAAAAACGGATATGAAAAAGGGGTCAATGAAAAAGCCCAGGCCAATGCCAATGCCAAAATTCTTGACCAAGTATTTAAAAATCAAGATATCTGTACAGGTGTCGCTTTATTTTCCTTTACGGATGGCTGGTGGAAAGCAGGAGAAAATAGTGTGCAAAACATAGGCGGAATGGCACCCAATAGTAGTGGTGTTCCATATGACGGAACCCCTAATGAAGAATTCTGGGGTATTGTTGATATAGACAGAAATAAAAAGGAAACCTATAATATAGTTAAGAATAAATATACAAAGTATTAGAAATCAAACATATATATTCAACTTTTATAGTTGGCCAAATTACCATTAAAACCAAAAAAAATGGGTGAATTTATTACAAATAAGGTGCCCATGGGGCAAAAAATAGCTTTTGGAGTTGGTATGTTCGCCAATCAAATGTTTCCGGCCATATTGGGAATATTTATGGTCGTACTTGTTCAAGATTTAGGTTTTCCGGGTTGGATGTGGTCACTAATTTATTTTTTTCCTAGAATTTTTGATTCTATAACCGATCCGATAATGGGATTCGTCTCAGATAACACCAAATCAAAATGGGGAAGACGTAGGCAGTATGTGTTAATTGGTGGAATTATAATGGGTGTTGCTTACATTTTTATGTGGCAACTTTTTAAGGAGAACTCTTTAGAATTTAATTTTTGGTATTTCTTTATCTGGTCACTCGTATTTTATTTGGGACTTACATTTTTTAGCGTGCCTTATGTGGCCATGGGCTATGAAATGAGTGATGATTTTCATGAACGTACGAACATAATGGCAATAGCCCAATGGATAGGGCAGTGGGCATGGGTCATTGCACCATGGTTTTGGGTTATCATGTACGACCCTGATTGGTTCCCATCTGCAGAAGTGGCCGTTAGACAACTCTCAGTATGGGTAGCTATACCTTGTGCTATCTGTGCTATGGTACCGGCATTATTTATAAAAGGAGAATCAACGGTAAATAAAGATTATGAACCCCTTAATATATCTAATATTGGTAATAGCCTTTTAAAGATATTCTTAAGTTTTATCGAAGCTTTTAAAATGAAGGAATTTAGAAAGCTCTGCGGTGCTACCTTTTTAATCTATAATGCATTTATGGCAGTCTCATCGCTCACATTCTTTGTAATCGTTTATAAACTATTTAATGGAGATGTAGAGGCTACTGGCGTATGGGTTTCTTTATTTGGCTGCTTAGGAGCACTTGGAACCACTTTTTTTGTTATCCCTGTTGTTGCTTGGATGTCAAAAAAGATAGGAAAGAAAAAAGCATTTATGATCAGCCAAAGTATTTCTATTGTTGGGTATTCCATGCTGTATTTTCTTTTTGTTCCAGGAAAGCCTTGGTTGTACATTATAGCACTGCCATTGTTTTCTTTTGGAATAGGTAGTTTATTTACAATTA
This sequence comes from Maribacter sp., assembly GCA_965662155.1. Lineage (GTDB taxonomy): Bacteria > Bacteroidota > Bacteroidia > Flavobacteriales > Flavobacteriaceae > Maribacter. The sequence goes on from CBFIGW010000038.1 coordinate 21,712, forward strand.
TGATGTCGATGACCGCTGATGTTATTGATATAGATGAGTTGAATACAGGTAAAAGAAGAGAAGGAATCTTTGGGGCAATTTACTGGTGGATGGTTAAAGTTGGTTTTGCTATTGCGGGCGCCTTAAGTGGGGTCTTTATAGCTATTGTAGGGTTTAATCCTGAGCTTGCCACAACCGAACAACAGACAGCAGTAGACGGTTTACATGCATTCTTTTGCTTTTTTCCGGTTTTAGGAACAATTATTGCCATGATTATAATGCGTGATTATGACGTTACCGAAGAGCGTGCTGGTAAAATAAGGCAAGCATTAGAAAAAAGAAAGGCAAACATCACGAATTAGTTTTTATAGAGATTTAGGCTAAGATACTAGAACCCATCCTAGAAATATAAAAGCGCAATTATTATCAACCTTGGTTACAAGGTAATGGAGTAATCTGGCTCTATAGCTTTAGAAAAGTTATCGCCAAAAGAAATACTCTATGATGAGTATTTAATTTGTAAAAGGTATGGTTAAAAACCAATTGTGTTAATAAAACTAAACCACATCAGGCATTACTAAGAAAGGTGTAGTAATATGATAACCAATCTTTTTAATAATCGGCTCTATAAATAAGCGCTCGATAAAGGTGTGTTTATTTTTGACCATGGCCAATAAATGTGTTTCGTTTTTCTTTTGAAAATTAGTGATGGCCTGTATTACCTCTTGGTTTGGGTACATATGAAACAAATGTGGTAGATCTTTTAAGACAATTTCCAACTTTTCTTTGTTTTTTTGCTGCTCTTCAGATAGGTCATAGCCATAGGACACATGAAGAACATCTATACTGGAAGTGTGGTCAGTTGCAATATTCAACAGTGCTTTTACGGTAGCATGCCCATATGATATCTCATAATCGGTAGGAAAAAGAATTTTATCAGGTTGTACATATTCAAATCCTGGGGGTATGGCAAGAACCGGTACGTTAGATTTCCTGATGATATGGACCGTATGGGTACCTATAAAAATTTCCTTTGCACCAGTGGCACCGGTTGTACCCATGGCAATTAAGTCTATTTTGTATTTGTTGGCGAAATTTTGAACTTCATCAACTAATGTGTTGAAAATAGAATGGGTGACCAACTCGTGTTTATAGTTGGGCAGTTCATATTCTAACTTTTCCTTTAAAGCCTTTAAATTTGTCTCCGAGTCGTTTTTATAAGCGTCATAGATACTAAACTGTTCAGGATTTACCAACATATAGTCCGCATGGTAAACGGCAGGGGTAAAAGTGTTGAGGAGGTAAAATTTACATTCGACCTTATTGAATAACTTTAAAGTGTAACTAATTGCATTATAGGAAGTTTCAGAAAAATCGGTGGGTAAAAGTATATGCAGCATAGCGAATCATTTTAATATTTAAGTTTAAAACTACTAGTAAGAAAGCAGTAAAACCATG
>CBFIGW010000039.1:0-23112 GCA_965662155.1 Maribacter sp.
GTAAAGCAGCTCAAATTATTTCGGCTAACCAAGGTAAGGCAATGGATGCCATAGCATCAAGTAACAATACAACGGTTTCAACGGCTTCTGCCTTAACGGTTAAGTCTCCAACAATTCCTGGTGCGGGAAGTGAGCCAGCTATAGTAGGTGCTGCTTTTGGTATGAAAGAAGGAGACGTATCTGGTTTATTAGAAGGTAATTCGGGTATATTTATGATAGAAGTAACGAAAAGAACAGAAGCTCCTAAACTAGATAACTATAGCACATATGCTAACACTTTAAAAAGTAATGCTGCCAACAGGGTTAATTTAGATGTATATAATGCATTAAAAGAAGGTGCTGAGATAGAGGATAAAAGGGCAGTTTTCTATTAAGAAATAGAATATGAAAAGATAAGTAGTAAGCCTCCCTTAGGGAGGCTTTTTTTATAGTATCATTTTGGAATAAGGCAGTATAGTGGCAAATCCTTTTTGACTAAAGTAACGCATGCTTTCCAACGTTCCAGAAGTCAAGATAAAGTCACCGCCCCATGCCCCCAAACTTTTAATACAGCCCGCCGTATAATCCTTGAACAATTGCTCTTTTATAGTTGGCACTTGTAATGTATTGGATATTAAGTTTTCATGAGTATTTAGAAGCGTCTCAAATGCTGTCAATTCAGTGCATTCTACAATCTGTTCCGTTATTGTATTTATTTGGTTCACCAAATTTGTTTTGTTGAACTTAAGGTTTCTGTAAGAACTAATGGCGTCCCTACTATTCTTCTTTTGATTTAGGTAAACAAAAAAAAGTTGTACTGAAAAATCAGGGTTGAAAATTACTTCGTTAATCTCTGGAACTGAATTGTTTTTACTATAAGATAAAGGACTATTGTGGCTAGCACAAGCTATATCATAACCACTGCCACCAAAAGTAGCATCAAGCAATTGGTACGGATTTATTTTTGCCCAATTGGCAATGTTGTTAATTAAGGTTGAAGAAGACCCAAGGCCCCAATCTTTTGGAAATGTAAGTTCACTATCTACAAAACAGCCTTCATAATTAACAAGAAATTCTGGATTTAGGTTTTTCGCTTGTTTTAATATTTGACTCAATCTTTCAGCGATGTCAACATCCGATGTGCTAATAAGTTTAAGGTCTTCCAATTGAAAATCGGCTGAAAACCATACCGTATTGTTCTCGTTTAGGCTTTGCCAATTCAGAACACCAGTTTTAGAAGGTTTTACTTTTAAATATTGTCCAAACTTGGTTGGTAGCGCAAATCCTTTGGCACCATCTAAAATAGCATATTCCCCTGTGAGCAGCAGTTTTCCGTTACTATAATACGTTTCCATTACTTTTTTCTTAGCGAGTTCAACACGTTTATAACTTCACTATGCGTTACGGTGTGTGTTTTAAAATGCTCGGTAATAGCTGCTTTTTCAGAATCGGTAGCGCCATGTTGATTTAGAATATTCATCAAATGCATTTTCATATGGCCTTTTTGAATTCCTGTGGTTACCAAAGAACTTAAAGCGGCAAAATTCTGTGCTAAACCTGCTACAGCCATAATTTGCATAAGTTCCCTCGCTGATGGATTTTGTAAAATCTCTAGGTTCAGTTTTACCAGTGGATGAAGTTTTGTTAAACCACCTACGGTGCCTAATGCTAAGGGCAGTTCCGTATAAAATATAAAATCACCATCCTTAATTTCGGCATGTGTTAGGCTACTGTAGGATCCATTTCTGGATGCATAGGCATGTACTCCAGCTTCGATAGCTCTAAAGTCGTTTCCCGTAGCAAGCACTACAGCATCAATACCGTTCATTATACCTTTATTATGGGTTACGGCACGAAAAGGTTCTGCTTTGGCAATATCAACGGCACGTACCATTTTTTCGGCAAAGGCCTTAGGTGAAATATCGGATGAAATGGTTAATTCTTCTATTGGGCAGCTTACCTCTGCACGTACCAAACAATTAGGAACGTAGTTGGACAATATGCTCATTACTACCTCAATTTCTTTTTCTTCATCTGAAAATGGAGAATAAGTTAAGGCTTCACGTTTAAAGGTATCTGCAAATTGTTCTAGGCAACTATTTATGAAGTTTGCCCCCATGGCATCTTGGGTTTCAAAAGTACAGTGCAATTGGTAGTAATTTTCCAATGCACCGGTTTTGTCCCTTAATTCTATGTTAGTTATCCCGCCTCCTCGTTTTTTCATACTACTGGTTAAAGAAGAAGCCTCGATGAGTAATTTTGGTTTAATATAAGTGAAGAATTGCTCTAAATTTTGATATGTTCCTTTAAAAATGAAATGTACTTGACCTACTTTTTCAGTACCTATTATTCTAGTTCTAAATCCTCCTTTGTCCAACCAAAATTTAGCGGCCTTGCTGGCCGCTGCTACCACAGAACTTTCTTCAATTGCCATGGGTATGGCATAAAGCTGGTCATTTATAAGAAAGTTAGGTGCAATTCCCAGCGGCATATACAAGTTACTTAAGGTGTTCTCAATGAACTCATCGTGTAATTTTTGTAAGGATGTATCTTGGTTCCAGTACGCTTGTAATGTTTTTAAGGTTTCTTTGGGGTTGTGGGTATATTGGGCGGCGATCCAACTAATTTTTTCCTCTTTGGTGAGTTTTGAAAAACCTTTTATCGGCTTTGTCATTTAAATGGGGTTTCTACGTAAAGTTGTTTAGGTTTATTGGGATTCTTGTATTGCCTATTGTAACGATTATAGGGTCTTACAGAGGTAAAGATACTAATTATGCCACTAATCGAAATCAAAAATTGCACATCGTTAAAATTGTCTTCTTTTTTGAGTAAAATTGAGGTTTTTTACAGAATTAGTAGTAAACTTGAAAGATTTAACAATATTCAACTTTTTATGCAAAAATTACACATTTCCTTTCTTTTTTTTATTGGTTTTCTTACATTTTCTATAGCCCAAGAAAAACAGATTTCTATAGAGGAAATTTACACTGGAGAATATAGGACAGAGGGTATGGATGTACTCCGTTCCATGAATAACGGTACACAGTACACGGTTTTAAATATGAACCGTACAAATGGTACTACTACAATTGATAAGTACAATTATAAAACTCTTGAAAAAGTCGAAACCGTTGTAGCATCAAATAATTTACCGGAAATTCAAAACTTTAGCTCTTATGAGTTTAGTGCGGATGAGACCAAGATTTTGTTGGCAACAGAGGTAGAGTCAATTTTTAGAAGGTCTACTTTAGGTGTTTTTTACGTGTATGACATCAAAACAAATAAACTTATTAAAATAAATGATTCCAAGATACAAGAACCTAACTTATCTCCGAACGGTGAAAAAGTGGGGTATGTAAAAGATAATAACCTCTTTTTAATGGATTTAAAGAGTGGCACTACAACTCAATTGACTTTGGACGGAGAAAAGAATAAAATAATAAATGGTGTTACAGACTGGGTTTATGAAGAGGAATTTGCCTTCGTAAGAGCTTTTGAGTGGAATTCCGATGGTACCAAGATAGCGTTCCTAAGATTTGATGAAACCAATGTTCCTGAATTCTCCATGGATGTATACGGAACAGAAAAATATCCAAGTCAACATGTGTTTAAATATCCAAAAGCTGGCGAGGAAAACGCTTTGGTAAGCTTACACATTTATGACATAAAATCTGAATCGGTTTCAAATATTGAATTGAAAGATCCCTATTACATTCCTAGAATTAAATGGATGAACCATAAAAACTCCTTAAGTGTGCAAACCATAAACAGGCATCAAAATCACTTAAAATTGCATTTGGTGAATGCCAAAAATGGTAAGGTCTCAACGTTGTTGGAAGAAAAGGACGAAGCATATGTAGATATTACGGACAATCTAACTTTTTTGGCAGATGACAGCTTTATCTGGACCAGCGAACAAGATGGTTGGAACCATATTTACTTGTATAATACAGATGGGGAATTAATGAATCAGATTACCAAAGGTGATTGGGAAGTAACCAATTATTATGGCTATGACCAGAACGAGGATAGGATTTACTTCCAATCTACGGAAAACGGTTCTATCAATAGAGGTGTATATAGTATTGATAGTAGCGGTGCAGGGAAAAAAGCCCTAACTGTAGATGAAGGCACCAATAGTGCTTCCTTTAGTTCAGATTTCACCTATTACATCAATACCTATTCCAATGCTACTACACCACCTGTTTTTACGTTACACGAAGCATTAACTGGTAAAAAAGTTAAAGATATTAAGGATAATAAAGCGCTTAGTAGCAAATTAAATGGCTATGCGATAAGCCCAAAAGAGTTTTCTACAATTAACATTAATGGGAATGATTTAAATATGTATATGGTCAAGCCCAAAGATTTTGACCCTTCAAAAAAATATCCACTGCTAATGTATCAATATAGTGGTCCCGGGTCCCAGAATGTTTCCAATAGTTGGATGAACGATAGGGATTATTGGCACCAAAACCTTGTGACGGATGGTTATATAGTGGCTTGTGTAGATGGTCGCGGGACTGGTTTTAAGGGTAGGGACTTTAAAAAAGTTACATATCTTAATTTGGTTAAGTATGAAACTGAAGACCAAATAGCGGCAGCAAAAAAATTAAGTGAACTAGAATATATAGATGAAGATAGAACCGGTATATGGGGATGGAGTTTTGGTGGCCATATGTCTACCAACTGCCTGTTGAAGGGTAACGATGTTTTTGAAATGGCCATCGCCGTGGCACCGGTAACTTCATGGAGGTTCTATGACACTATTTATACGGAAAGATTTATGAGGACCCCGTCAGAAAATCCTGATGGCTATGATGATAATTCACCATTTAACTACCCAGAACTTTTAAAAGGAAAGTATTTATTGATACATGGCTCTGGAGATGATAACGTGCATGTGCAGAACACCATGCGAATGGTAGAAGCTTTAATACAAGCCAATAAACAATTTGAATGGGGTATTTATCCTGATAAAAACCATGGAATATATGGTGGAAATACCCGGATTCATCTGTTTAATAAAATGACCAATTTTCTTAAAGCTAACTTATAATTAAACCAACTATCATATGTCAGACCTAGTAAACTCAACAACAGGTAAAAAGAAGTTTAGTCACCCGAAAGGCTTATTTGTACTATTTACCGCAGAAATGTGGGAGCGATTTAGTTATTATGGTATGCGTGCCATATTAATTCTTTTCATGACAACGGATATAGCCGCTGAAGGGCTCGGCTTAACTACGGAAACTGCGGGTGCCGTTTATGGTTTGTATACAGCATCGGTTTATTTAATGACCTTACCTGGTGGTTGGTTGGCCGATAATATTTTTGGGCAACGAAAAGCAGTTTTTTACGGAGGTGTACTTATTATGATAGGGCATTTAGTCTTGGCGATTCCAGGTTCGCCAGCAATATTCTTTACGGGTCTCGCCTTCGTTGCATTAGGAACTGGTTTGTTGAAAGGAAATATCAGCACACTAGTAGGAGAGCTGTATGAAAATGAGGATGGAGCTAAGAGAGATGCAGGATTTTCAATTTTCTATATGGGGATTAATCTAGGTTCTTTTTTCGGGCAACTATTTGTTCCACTTTTAGCGGAATACAACTGGCATTTGGGCTTTGGATTAGCTGCCATTGGTATGTTTTTCGGATTAATAGCCTATAAGGTTTATGCTCGAAAATATTTAAAGGAAATCGGGGTTGAACCAAAAGCCAAATCTATTGAGAAAACGGGGAAATCAAATAGCAAAGTTACTTATGGTATAATTGCCCTTATCCTTGTTTTATTGGTCACACTACAAGTATTAGGATATATAGATGTAACTACTGCTACTGGTATTGCGCAAGCGCTAGGTCTAATTATCGTGGTTATTACCATGGGGTATTTTATAAATATATTATTTAATGGGGGCCTTAATTTGGTTGAAAAGAAAAAAGTAACTGTAATTTTTATATTGTTTGTTGGAATAGCAATTTTTTGGTCTGGTTTTGAACAGGCAGCCTCATCGTTGAACTTATTTGCTAGGGATTTTACAGATCGTTTTATTGGAGGATGGGAAATGCCCGCTGGTATGCTACAATCCTTTAACTCTGGTTTTATAATCATTTTTGCACCTATTGTTGGTGCCCTTTGGGTAAAATTAGCTGCTAGAAACATTAGCGTGCGTACTCCGTTTAAATTTGCGGTAGGTCTTATCTTATTGGGATTGGGTTTCTGGGTTATGGTTGAAGCAGCGCAAGTGGCGGCTAGTGGGGCTAAAGCGGGCATGTTTGCATTGATACTAACATACTTCTTACATTCAATAGGAGAATTGACTATAAGTCCTGTTGGTTTGAGTGCCACGAGTAAATTATCTCCAAAAAAATATTTAGGTCAGATGATGGGTATTTGGTTTGTTGGAGCCGCACTTGGAAATTTAATAGCAGGATTGATAGGAGGTAATTTTGATCCTGAGAACGTGCTTGAAATGCCAAATATATTTTTAAATGTAGTTTGGGTCTCCGTGGGTGCAGGTTTAATATTTTTTGCTGCTAGTCCGTTTATCAAAAAATGGATGGGAGATGTAACGTAAAATATTTTCACTAAATCACTTAAAATAATAAGCTCCCTTTTCACCGGTATAGTGGAAAGGGATTTTGTTTTTTACACAGCTTAATTTCCAACGTTCTATAAAGCTTTTGAAATTACTGCCATCAGCAATTATTTGATCTGGTCTTGTGTTCGTTATTAACCTGTCTAAATTTATTTTAGGAGACCCAGTCAATACTACTGTTGTGCCCATGTTGTCGTTATTATAGATGCCAAGGCTATCTATTATGGTTATATGTTGATCCAGATAATGATAGCTATTTTTCAAGGTCTCTTGCCTTATGATACCAACACGCTCACCAACCATATAATCATCAATCACATATGCTGTCTTGTTCTTATGTGTTGTTAGTAAATCCATGGTATCTCCATACCTGTTAATGACAATAGTATTTCTGGTTTGATGTGGAATCAGTACTTCGGTTTTTTTGCTAGTAACAATTTCTTGTGACAAGGTCCAAACCTGAAAACAAAGTAGGCTAGCCAAGAAAAAAACCACTCTTTTAAAACTGATGCGGTAAGTGGTTAAAATGGCTGCGATTATAAATAAATAGGTCAATACCAATTGTACACCATCAAAAGAAATGGATTTAAATACAAAATGTTCTTGCTCAGAAACCCATTCCACAACTAAATTCATATATGTTATTAGAGTATTGTAAAATGAAATTAACCAATCGGGTATTACCTGTAATAACGAAAGTATTATTACCAAAATGCCCGCTACCAGAATCAATCCTAAGAATGGAATAATTAATAAATTAGAAACAAAGAAGAGGCCTGGGAATTGATGAAAATAAAATAAACTAATGGGTAAGACTCCTAGTTGTGCGGCTATACTCACACTTAAAAGTTGCCAGAAATACCGTGATATTTTTGCTTTGGGCGACCATAGTTTTTGAAACTGTGGATATATCCATACTATGGAAAAAACAGCAGAATAACTCATTTGAAAACCTACATGGAATAGGAGGTTTGGGTTTATAAATAACAAAACAAAGAACATGGATAAGGCCAAGATATTAAAATGATTGCTTGGTCTATTTAGATAAAGGGCATAAGCCACAAAACTAAACATGGCACATGCTCTAATAACAGATGGTGAGAGTCCGGCTAAGAAAGCATAGCCCCAAAGCAGTAAAACAGATAGGACCAAAACTATTGTTTTTCCGCTAGGTAGATTGCTTAGAGGTTTAAGTATGAACTGAATTAATAATAACAAGATGCCTATATGTAAACCAGATACTGCCAAAATATGAACCGCCCCGGCATTTTTGTAATCAGTATAAGTCTCATCGGTAATGTAAGAGCGTTCACCTAATAACAGAGCCTGTATAACTCCTAACTCTTCTTTGCCAAAATTCTTTTCTTCTAGTTGGGTAATCATATAGTTCCTTGCTTTCGCAGCATATCCTTTTAAGGTGCGTGATGGGGATGTATGCAATACATAAGTATTTGTTTTAGACCTAATTTGATGAAACACTCCCTGTTGTTTCATATATCTTTTATAATCAAATTGGTGCGGATTTAAGGCAGGGTTAATAGTTGCTAATTTGGCATATATGGTAAGTTCATTATCAACCTCAAGTAGGGATTTAGTGGAATCCGTAGGTGTGCTGAAGAGTATTTTTCCAGTAGCTGAGCTATTGTTAACATATTGGACTTTGGCAATATATCTATTAGAGAAGTTCGTTGGTTTTAGGACATCAATAATTTTAAGATTCCAAAGAACTAAACCATTCATATCCTTATGGGAATAATGTGAATCATGCTGGTTTGGTTGATTATTAATACTAATAAATACACCCAAAGAAATTGTGGTAAGGGTTACAGCAATACCAAATAAAACCGAATTATGTTGTTCTTTTTTATAGAATAAGATTCCCGAGATGATAAAGAAGGTTAGAAGAATAGCTAATGACCAATTTATATGGAATGGGAAATAGTAACCGATCAGTATTCCAATAATAAGTAACAGCGTTAGTTTTATGGGAACGAACGCTAGTAATTTCATTTTATAGGATTCTTGTGGCCTTTACAAAAGCATGATTCCAAAACCCTTCACGCAGTGAAGAGACCGTAACACCTCTAGAAGTTGAAGCGTGAATAAATTTAATTTCATCATTTTCTACTTTTACTACCATACCAACGTGATTGATACGCTTGGCACGTTTGTTGGTTTTAAAGAAAAGTAAGTCTCCTTTTGTAACATCCTTAATTCTTATTTTTTTTCCCTCTTCAGCCATATGTATAGAAGTTCTTGGCAATTTAACGTCATGTTCTCCAAAAGAGATATATAACAGACCAGAGCAATCCATACCTTTCCTGGAAGTGCCGCCAAACTTATATCTAACACCTGAAAACGTAAGTGCCGTATTTATAACTTCATCGGCCTTTGAAAGATTTTTGGACTCCACTCTGGTAGTGGTAGGAGTTATAGCCTTCTCTCTTGAAGCATCACCTCTGCGTAAATTGTTTGCAGTAGCGACCGAAATTCTTCGTTCCTGATTTGCTTTATTTATCTTGGTAGAACCACAGGAAGCTATAAGAAGTGCAAATAAAATGAATGGAATTTTACGCATAGATATCAAGTGGTGTATTTCTTACTTGAACTATAAAATTATATAAATATTTTATAACCAGTATATTTTGGTTACAATTTGGCGTTTTTTATAATTAAAGAAGCCGCTTTTTCACTGGCACCAATACCTCCTAATTTTACTTTTAGCTCTTTGTACAACTTTAAAATTTCTTCTCTTTTGGATCCTGAAATAATAGCTATAAGCTCGTTTTTTAAATTCTTGTAATTTAAATCGGTTTGAATAAGCTCTTTTACAACTTCTTTCTTCATTATCAAATTAACCAATGAAATATATTCCAAGGTAATGATGCGTTTGGCAATTTGATATGAAATCCAGTTCGCCTTATAACAAACTACTTGTGGCACATTAAATAGGGCGGTCTCTAATGTAGCGGTACCACTAGTGACCATTGCGGCCGTTGAGGTAGACAAGAGGTCATAAGTTCTATTGTTTACAAATTTTATGTTTTCATTCTTAATAAAGGAAGTGTAGAACTCCCTGTCCAGGCTAGGCGCTCCTGCGATCACAAACTCATGCTCAGGGAAATCCTTTGTGAGTGATAACATAATGGACAACATTTTATGCACCTCTTGCTTTCTGCTTCCCGGCAGTAAAGCTATAATAGGTTTAAAAGGGTCTATATTATGGGATTGTCTAAAATCCTGTTCATCTAATGGTGCTCTGTGGGATATGGCATCAATAAGTGGATGGCCAACAAAGTTTACTGAAAATCCATGTTTTTTTTCGTAAAACTCTTTTTCAAAAGGCAGGATGACGTGCATGGCATCTATATCCCTTTTAATCTTTTCTATTCGTCCTTCTCGCGATGCCCAAATTTGCGGAGATATATAGTAATTAGTTTTAAAACCTTTTTCTTTTGCCCATTTGGCAATTCTTAAGTTAAAACCGGAATAGTCTATAAAAACAATAACATCTGGGTTGAAATTGGTGATATCCTCTTTACAAAATGCAATGTTTTTAAATATGGCGTTTAGATTCATCAGCACTTCAATAAAACCCATAAAGGCCATTTCCTTATAGTGCTTCACAAGTGATCCGCCAGCTTCCTGCATTAGGTCGCCACCCCAACATCGAATATCTGAATCTGAATCTTTTTTCTTAATCGCTTTAATGAGATTGGAACCATGAAGATCGCCAGAGGCCTCACCCGCAATGATATAATATTTCATTCAAAAAAATTATACAACTATACAATATATGGTTATTTATATCGATTGTCATTTTTCAATTAAATATAAATTATAGGTTTTCATATTAGAAGACCTTATAATAAAGAATAAGGAGTGCCGTGAAAAGTGTGGCAATCAAAACACCCTTTGCCCTGTTATCACGTTTTATTCTTAAAAAACCAAAGAATGCAACCAAGTTTAGAATAGCGCCAAGGGCAAGTAAGCTACCCACATGTCCCTGTGATACAGCTGCTTCGTAGGTTTCTATAATACTTAAATCAGAGAATAAAAGTATATATAATAAGGTGCCAATTGTATTTGCAATTAAGCCTACTAGTACTCCTATGGCCAATTCTTTTTTAATGTTCATTTAAATTCCAATTATTTATGTCTTGTATTGCATGATGGGCGGTAAGATCAAACTGAGTGGGCACAACGGAAATATATCCATTGGCCAATGCCCATTCATCTGTATCTTCACCTTTGTCCAATAATTCAAATTCCCCAGTAAGCCAGTAATAGTCTTTTCCCATTGGGTTGGTACGCTTGTCAAACTTTTCTTTCCAATTGGCTTTTGCCTGTCTACAGACCTTTACTCCCTTCAGTTCCTTTTTATTTATTTTGGGTATGTTCACATTAAGAACTACTCCTTTGGGTATGCCATTGGCAAGGGCTTCCTTTACAATTGTTTTAATCTCATTCTCGGCTTGGGAAAAATCCGCATCCCAATTATAATCGCACAATGAAAAACCAATTGCAGGAATTCCCTCTATACCTGCTTCGACGGCCGCACTCATGGTTCCGGAGTAGATCACATTTATAGATGAATTGGAGCCATGGTTTATACCGCTAACACAAATATCCGGTCTACGGTTCAAAAGCTCTTGCAATGCCAATTTAACGCAATCGGCAGGAGTACCGCTACAGCTATATTCGATTATATTGGCATCGCTTAAATCCACTTTCATTTTTTTGGAGTACAGCGTACTGTCCAAAGTAATGGCATGGCCCATACCAGATTGTGGGCTGTCGGGCGCAACAACAATAACATCGCCTAAATCCTTCATGTATGACACAAGTGCACGAAGACCAGGAGCCGTAATGCCATCGTCGTTGGTTACTAGAATTAAAGGTTTTACCATTGTGTATACTTTAAGGAGCAAAAATACGTTTTTATATAGATTCGAAAATTTTGGTGTTTAACAAAAAATTAAATCCGTGTGGCTTTAATGGCATGGTTTTTTCTTTATCTTAGGGAATTGTGAAGTAGATATCATGTTTGTTAATTTCAAATTCCAATATTTTGAGTAAAAGAATAAAAGATAATTTTATGAAAAGAAATTTAGCATATTTTTTAGTGGTAATGTTGGTAGCGGTCGCTTCCTGCAGTTTTACCAATAAATCATTTGAAAATGATGACAAGGATAAGTTGCTTTTAGATTTAATAACCTATGTTCTAGAAAAAGGCCATTATGAGCCAAAGAATATAGACGATGATTTTTCGGTAAGTGTTTTTGAAGATTTCATCGATGTCATTGATCCCACTAAACGATATTTTATAGAATCTGATATTGCGGAATTTGAACAATACAAATTCCAGATAGATGATCAGATAAAAAACACGGATATTACTTTTTTCAATGTTGTCTATGATAGATTGATGATGCGAATGAACGATGCCAAAAGCATTTATAAAGAAGTATTGCAAACACCATTTGATTACTCGGAAAAAGAAAGTATAAGTATAAAGTATGATGAAGAGCCTTTTGTTTCTGATAAAGAAGCCTTGAAAGAACGTTGGAGAAAACAATTGAAGTATGCTACACTAGGTACTTATGATTCTAAGATTTCCCATATGGAAAAGAATCAAGCCGATGTTACGGATGATCATGATCATAGTGCCCACACACCTGAGGAAGCTGAGATAGAATCCCGAAAATCTACCGAAACTACTTTAAACGAGTTTTTTGATTTTGTGGATGATTTAGAACGTAAAGATTGGTTTGTACAATACATAAATACTATTGTAGACGAATTTGACCCGCATACATTTTATTTTGCTCCAGACGATAAGGAGAAATTTGATGTTAGTATGTCGGGTAAATTTGAGGGTATAGGTGCTAGGTTACAGAAAAAGCCAGAAGGAGCTAAAATTGTAGAAATTATTTCTGGAGGTCCTGTTTGGAGAGATCAAAGGTTAGAAGTTGGTGATGAAATTATTAAGGTAGGTCAGAATGGAGAGGAGCCAATTAATATTGTTGGTATGCGATTGGATGATGCCATTAAATTGATTAAAGGTGCGCAAGGCACCATAGTAGATTTAATTGTACGAAAAGTAGATGGTTCTTTAGAGGAGGTTTCTTTGACTAGGGATGTGGTGGAATTGGAGGAGTCTTATGCCAAATCGGCCAATATCATAAAAGGTGACGAGCAATTTGGTATCATCAACTTGCCAAAATTCTACGTTGATTTTGAAGATTATAATGAGCGTAATGCGGCTACTGATGTAGCTAAAGAAGTAGAAAGGTTAAAGCAGGAAGGCGCTGAAGGACTCATATTGGATTTAAGGGATAACGGTGGCGGGTCATTGAAAACTGTGGTTGAAATGGCAGGTTTGTTCATCAAAGATGGTCCAGTGGTCCAGGTTCGTTCTGGTGGAAAAGAAAAAGACATTTATGATGATAAAGATGAAAGAATTCAATGGGATGGTCCCTTGGTTATTCTTGTTAATGAACTTTCAGCGTCGGCTTCTGAAATTTTAGCAGCTGCAATGCAAGATTATAAAAGGGCAATTGTAATCGGAAGCAAGCAAACTTTTGGTAAAGGAACTGTTCAGAATGTTATTCCATTGGATAATATTGTAAGGTCCAATGAACATGGAGATTTAGGAGCTATAAAGTTAACCACGCAAAAATTCTATAGAATTAATGGAGGGTCTACTCAATTAGAAGGTGTTAAGAGTGATGTTGTTGTACCGGACAAGTATAGTTATATAGACCTTGGTGAAAGAGATCAATCCAATCCTTTAAAATGGGATAAAATCACACCTGCGGATTATAAGGTTTGGGAAGGTTATATAGATTATGATAAAACTATTGCCAATAGTAAGAAAAGAATGGCGAGTAACCCACAAATCAAATTAATAGAGGAGAATGCAAAATGGTTAAAGGCAGAACAGGATGAAACTATGATTTCCCTAAATTATGATGTGTACAAAGAGGAAAAAGTTAAGGATAAGGAGCAATCGGATTTCTATAAAACGTTAGCTGATTATGATTCTAAATTAACTTTTAAATCTTTAAAATATGAGGAAGAGTTGTTCACAAAGGATTCTGTTTTAAGAGAAAAAAGGAATCGTTGGCATAAGAATCTTGCTAAAGACGTTTATGTTGAAGAAGCTGTGAACGTCTTGGAGGATTTAAAGATGAGTAATATTAAAAATATAAAATTGGCCAGTAGTGTAAAAAATTAGCCATAATAGGATAATTATAAAAAGCCACTCATATTATGAGTGGCTTTTTTTTATTAAATATTTACGGTATCCAAAGTTTTGGACTGTTGAGCATCTTCTCGATTTTTTTTGGTTTGCAAGTAAGTAACAAATAGAAGTATTAAACAAACTACAGCAGATGCACCATTGCCATCTTTAACTGCTATGTGGGCAATTGCTCCTAAAGTAAAGTTCATAAAAAAACCTGCATATACCCATTCTAAAATTTTGTTGTCCTTGTTTAATAATATAAGTGCCAATCCTGTTATTTGGGCAAATCCCAATAGGTGAATAAGATATATAGGATACCCTAGTTTTTTGAATGTAATTACAATACTATCATAGTTGATGATAGAGTTAATTACCGCTCCAACAATGGCGATAGAAAAAAGACCTAAAACAAATCTATATGTAAGCTTATTAAATTCCATAATGTAGGTTTTAAAATATTTAGGGCTAAAGTATTTTACTTCTACATTATTTTTTGCCCATGAAAGCTGAATCTCTTGATACTGTAGATAAACCGTAGTTTGCTTGGGACAAAGTGATTTTAGTTAAATCTATTATGAGGCTTTAACCTTATCTTTATGAAGCACTCTTAATTTAGCAAGTTTAGGGTTTATTACCACTTGGCAGTACCCTTGTTCTGAATTGTTTATATAGTAATCCTGATGATACTCCTCTGCATCGTAGAATATCCCCAATCGGCTTAACTCGGTTACGATGGCGCTATCAAAAACTTTCTGCATTTGCTCCAATACATTTTTAGCTATCTGTTGCTGCTTGTCATTATGATAATATATTACGGATCGGTATTGAGTGCCACGATCCGCACCTTGTCTGTTTAATGTAGTAGGGTCGTGAGTGGTCATAAATATAACCAGTATGTCTTGATATGAAATTACACTTGGGTCAAAAGTAACTTGGACGACTTCTGCATGGCCGGTTAGTCCGGAGCAAATTTCTCGATAGGTAGGTTTTCCCGGGGCATTGCCACCGGTATAACCGGAAATCACATTACTAACGCCAATTACTTCTTGGAATACGGCTTCGGTACACCAAAAACAACCACCACCTACTGTGGCTACTTCAAAATTATTACCCATTTGAATCTTCCTTTTGAATTTTCATTGAATCAGAATTTATGCAATACCTAAGGCCGCTAGGCGGTGGCCCATCTGGAAACACATGTCCCAAATGTGCATCACATGTATTGCACATTACCTCTACCCTTATCATACCGAAGGAAGTGTCCTTGTGGTACTTGATTGCATTTTCCTTAATAGGTTGGGTAAAACTGGGCCAACCTGTTCCAGATTCAAATTTTATAGTAGAGTCGAACAGAGGGGTTCCACAACAAAGACATTCATATTTACCAGCATCATGTGTACTACAAAATTCCCCAGAATGAGGAGCTTCCGTGCCTTTCTCTCTAGTGATTCTATATTGTTCCGGAGTTAAAATTGCTTTCCACTCGGTTGCTGTTTTTTCTACTTTTTTATCCGGTGTTGGATTTCCATTTACTGAAAAATGAATTACGTCTTTCCAAGTCAATCCCATATATTTTCCTTTTCTTAATAGATTATAATATTGTTTCCTTAGTCGAAATTACACTTTGTTTCTTACAAAATTCAACTAAATTTGGTCAATGCGTAACTACAGTAAAAATAAGGCCATTTATTCCATATTAATAATCATTTGTATGGTTGGTTTTTGGGCTTTTGAGAATTTTTATACACCAAATACTTACTCGGATAGTAAAACGGCAAACACAAGTTCTGATTTTCCAGAGACCTATTTACCATCTTCCCAGTTTAATGAAATTGTACATCATAATTATTATTCCTTATCATATAATGAGCACTATGAGCAAGCAGAATGGGTAGCCTACGTTTTAAGTAAAACACACTTAACCTACGATGATCGAAAACGACCATACTTTATTGAAGATCCGTTTGTGGAATCTAAATCTGCGGATTGGCGTAATTATAAAGGCTCTGGTTACGACAGAGGACATTTGTGCCCCGCGGGAGACCGTCGTTTTTCTGAACAGGCCTATAATGAAACGTTTTATACCAGTAATATTAGTCCTCAAGAAAGGGATTTTAATGCTGGAATCTGGAATAGGTTGGAAATGAAAACAAGGCAATGGGCCAAAAAATACGATAAATTATTTGTTATCACAGGAGGAATATTAGAACCTGGGTTGAAAGAAATTGGTGATGAGGATGTAGCGGTGCCGGATTATTTTTATAAGATTATAGTGAAAAATGTAAATGGGAAAGCCAAGGCAATTTGTTTCTTAATGCCTCATAAAGAACAAACTAGACCATTACAACAATTTCTGGTTTCCATAGACAAAGTGGAAGCTTTGTCCGGAATAGATTTTTTTCAGAATTTGAGTAAACAGGACCAGTCTATTATTGAGCAAGGCATTGATAAAAAAGGATGGGATTTTTAAAAATTCTCTTTTAGTCTATTTGTATCCAATTTTAAGAAAACAAATAGTAGAATAGTAAAAAAGAGTAATCCTGAGCCTCCATAGCTAAAAAATGGAAGAGGTATACCTATAGTTGGTAATACACCGATTACCATTCCTATATTAATAAAATAATGTATTAGGAGTACAGATATTACACCGTATCCATACATTCTTGCGAAAGCATTTTTTTGTCTCTCGGCAAGGGATATAAGTCTTAAAAATAATAGACTAAATAGGATAATTACTGTAGCTGTACCTATAAATCCCCATTCTTCCCCAACAGTACTAAAGATGTAATCTGTATGCTGTTCTGGCACAAAGTCTCCTTTGGTCCTAGTGCCCTCCAGAAATCCTTTCCCAAAAAATCCGCCAGATTCAATCGCTTTTTCAGATTGGTAGGTATTATATCCTATGGATTGTCTAATCTGCTCTAATTTTTTTGGGTCTTTTTCCAAACGTAACCATAAACTAAAACGATCTCTATGTCTTTGTTCAAAAACATTGTTGAATACGAAGTTTACGGATAGCGAAAAGAGTATAACAACAACATAGGTTATTGCAAGAGGAATTTTTGGAACTTTTAGTGTTTTACGTTTTAAAAGAAAAAACAAAATTGTAAACAAGACTAGCCCAATAATTAACCAAATAGTACCAAACTTTAGGGTAACTATAAATATGAGAATTAATGCCAATCCAATACCAAGGTAAAATAGCGGTAAGCCTTCTCTAAAAATGACAAAAATTAAAGCAAAAAATACTAGAGCACTTCCTGGGTCGGGCTGTGGAATAATTAGTATTGCTGGTATAAGAATTATCAGAATTGCTATAAGCTGGTCTTTCTTTCTTTTAATATCTGTTTGAATATCACTTAGATATTTAGCTAAAGCTAATGCAGTAGTTATTTTTGCTAGTTCCGAAGGTTGAAAATTCATAAAACCTAAACTATACCATGAAGTAGCACCAGCAATCGTCTTTCCAAAAACAAATAATCCCAGTAAAGAAACCATTGAAATCAAGTAGAAAACAGAGGAAAATCGTTCGTAAAAGCTTACCTCTAAAGATAAAATTAGGATTATTGCCAGGAAACTCACGCCAATGAAAAACAGTTGTTTTCCATGTAATGTGCCAAAATTAAAAATAGATTCTTGTGTCTCGGTAAAGGTGCTGGAGTAGATATTTGTCCAGCCAATTAGTACTAGAGAAAAGTAAATTACTACGGAAATCCAATCTATTCTTTTTAGTATTTTACCAAACACGTTCGTTTATTTTAAATTCCTCACCGCTATAAGGTTTAGCATATTCGTGTTCCAAGGTTTTTTCCAGCATCTTCTTTTCTAGGTCTTTTCTTGTAATTTCTCCCTTTAAGTATTTCTCTATCATCAAGGATGCAATATGACCTGCATATCTAGAACCAAAATATCCATTTTCAATGTAAACGGCAATGGCAATTTTAGGGTTGTCTACCGGTGCAAAAGCAACAAAAACAGAGTGATCTGTTAGCTGTGTTCTAACCCCATCAATTTTTGTGAAATTTTCAGCAGTTCCTGTTTTACCGGCAATATCTATACCTGGTACTTGTACCCATCGCGCAGTACCTTTTTTATAAACATCTGCCATACCTTGTACCACAGGTTCAAAATATTTTTTATCAATGGTGGTATATTTGGGTTCTGTATATTTAGGATTAGAAATTTCTTTTCCTTCAATTTTCTTTAAAATGTGCGGTGTATAGTAAAAACCTCTATTGGCAATGGCTGCGGTCATGTTAGCCAACTGAACCGGAGTGGCAAGCACTTCTCCTTGACCTATGGAATTTGAAATTATAAAAGAAGAACTCCATCTATTATCTCCATACCATTTGTCATAGTATTCTTTGTTTGGAATTCTACCTTTTTGACCAAAAGGGAGGTCATATCCTAAATAATCTCCAAGACCAAAACTTTTCATGTGCTTTTCCCAAACATCCATGCCTTCGTCAGTAGTCTCAAATTTTTCAAAGATCTTACGAAACGTACCTGCGAAATAGGCATTACAGGATTGATAGATGCCGCTATTTAAATTACGAAGTCCACCTCCGCAATGACAACCCCTTTTCTTCTTGCCTACATAAAAACCATTATAACATCTTATGGTTGTGGTTTCATCCAAAACTCCTTCTTGTAAGGCTATTAAGGCATTTAACGTTTTAAAAGGAGAGCCGGGAGGTTGTTGTGCATGTATGGAGCGGTCCCATGTTGGGTTTGCTATGGTGTCATTATACAGTTTTGTGTAATTTTTGGAACGTTGCCTGCCTACCAGTAAAGAGGGGTCATATGTAGGTCCGGAAATCATGGAAAGTATTTCACCGGTTGCTGGTTCAATGGCAACTATTCCACCTCTTTTACCAACCATAAGTTGTTCTCCGTATTCTTGTAAAGTTTTATCAAGGGTAATACTTATCTGCTTGCCTTGTTCAGGAAGGGTGTCCAGTGTTCCATTTTTATAAGGACCAATATCTCTATTGAACCTGTCTTTTTGAATGAATTGCACCCCTTTTCTACCTCGTAATAAATCTTCATAATATCTTTCTACACCAGTCCTTCCTTTAAGTTCGCCTTGTACGTAATATTGGTTTTTGGCCAAATCACTTTCATTTACCTCACTTATATATCCCAATACGTTTGCCGCACTAGGGGTATCATAATATCTTAAAGAGCGTTTTTGAATATAAAAGCCTTTATATTTTCTCATTTTCTCCTGTAACCTGGCGTAATCTTCCTTTGATAATTGAGGTATTAAAACCGAAGGAAGTCTTGGAGAATAAACACGGGCTTTTCTTAATTTCTCAATAAACTTTTCTTTATCTAATCCTATCAATCCACAAAACTCCAACGTATCCAATGGTTTTACCTCCCTTGGAATGACCATAACATCATAGGCAGGATCATTACCAACTAAAAGTTCGCCATTACGGTCATAGATATATCCACGTTCTGGGTAATCATATATGGCTTTAATAGCGGGATCTTCCATAACCTGATCAGGAGAAAAACTAAAAATCTGTAAATAGGATAACCTACTTATGAAAGTAATTCCAATGATAATAATGATTGATGAAAGAAGTATTTTTCTCATTGTTTTTTAGTACTGAATAAGCTGCTAAGTAAAAGGCATAATAGTAATGATGACAAACCAACAACTAGTGTTTTTTGTAAAATCAGAAGTATATTGCCCAAACTAAATATTTCTAATAAATAAAATGTAAAGTGGTGTATTACAATTAATAACGCTAAAAATGTAATTTGTTGTGCCTTGGTGGAGTTGTTTAACTTAAAACTTTGGAATTCGTAGTTAATGCCAAATACAAATCTCATTAAAAAAGGTCTAAGATAGGCTATTGTTACTGTAGCAGCTGCATTTAAGGCAAGGGAATCTGAAAATATGTCTACACATAGCCCTAAGAAAAAACTGATCAAAATAAACACTGTTCTATTTTCCTTTATTGGAAACCAATACAGAAATAAGATATAGACCATTGGGTTGATATACCCAAAAAAATTCAATTGGTTAAAAACCAAAACCTGCACCAAGACTAGAAAAATAAATCTTATGCTATTTATTAAAAATGAATTATTGATCATTAGCTATGGTTTCCTCTTGTAATTCTAAGATTTCCTCTCTGTTTATGTTATCCACAATATATACATTCTTAATATTGGTCATATCATTAAACAGGGCAATATCAATAAAATAAAAACTTCTAGAAGCGTCCAAATCAAATTTTTTGATAGTTCCAATGGGTACATTTTCTGGAAAAATACTACTCATTGCACCTGTTACAATGGTATCGCCTATTGTAAGTTTAACCAATCTTGGAATATCTACGAGTTGTACCGTATTATAGTCTTTTGTATTCCATTCCAAAGAACCAAAGTGATTGGAATTTTTAATTTTAGCATTGATACTGGATTTTGTGTTCAGGATGCTTTGCACGGTTGCGAATTGATTAGAGGTGTTCTCTACAATGCCTAATATGCCTTTATCTGTAATTACACCCATATCTTGCGCTACACTATCCCTACTTCCTTTATTTATAGTAATATAATTACGCTGATTTGAAAAACTATTTTTTACAACTGTGCCACGAATAACAGAAAATGTGCTGGAGCTATCTGTTGGAAAAGTGTTGCTGTCTATATCCCGTCTGTTATACAATTGATCTCTTAATTGTCTATTTTCTTCTAAAAGAGCATTATTTTCTTTTATAAGATTAAAGTAAGATGTTAGATTGTCTGATAAATTATAAATGCTACCAGAAAAAAAGTTAGCAGAATTTAAATATTTTGATTGGTGATATGAGTGTGTCTGTAGGGTAAAAATTAATGAAATAAAAAGCAGCAAAAGGTATAGCAAAAAAAGCTTATATCTTATAAGAAAGTTTATAATCTGTTGCATGCACTGCTATTTTTCAAATGCTTACGCTTATTTTAAATACCCACTAAATTTTTAATTTAAGGATGGTGAAAAGAGGCATTACTTTATCAAAATGCTTTTGTAACGTTCTAAGTTTTTAAGGGCTATACCAGTACCTCTTACAACTGCCCGTAATGGGTCTTCTGCGATATACACGGGAAGGTCGGTTTTCTGTGATAATCTTCTATCCAAACCTCGTAACATAGAACCACCACCTGCCAAGTAAATACCTGTGTTGTAGATGTCAGCAGCTAGTTCCGGTGGCGTTTGGGATAAGGTCTCCATAACCGCATCTTCTACACGTAATATGGATTTATCCAATGCCTTGGCAATTTCCCTGTATGAAATTTGTACTTGTTTAGGTTTACCGGTTAACAAATCCCTACCCTGAACAGACTTTTCATCTGGCGGAGATTGCAGGTCTTCTGTAGCAGACCCTATTTCTATCTTAATTGCTTCAGCGGTGCTTTCCCCAACATAAAGGTTATGTTGTGTACGCATGTAGTATATAATATCATTGGTGAAAACATCACCTGCTATTTTTACTGATTTGTCACATACAATCCCCCCTAATGCAATCACGGCAATTTCTGTAGTACCACCACCTATATCCACAATCATGTTCCCTTTAGGCTGCATAATGTCCAAACCTATACCAATGGCCGCCGCCATAGGTTCATGAATTAAATAGACTTCCTTGCCGTTTACGCGTTCTGCAGATTCCTTTACTGCCCTCATTTCCACCTCGGTAATACCAGAAGGAATACAGATAACCATGCGCAAAGCCGGTGGAAACCACTTTTTCTTTAAGGCAGGGATGTTCTTTATGAACATATTGATCATCTTTTCGGATGCATCAAAATCTGCAATAACGCCATCTTTTAATGGTCGAATGGTCTTAATGTTTTCATGGGTTTTTCCTTGCATCATGTTGGCCTCTTTACCAACAGCAATGATTTTGCCACTTATTCTATCTCTGGCAACAATAGATGGACTATCCACCACTACTTTGTCCATGTGGATGATAAGAGTATTAGCCGTTCCTAAATCAATGGCTATCTCTTCGGTCAAGAAGTCAAAAAATCCCATATATATTTGTTTGTTTATGGATTAGGGGGTGCATTTCATCGACAAAAGTAGTAAAATTAATGTTTAAAATGACGTGTGCCGGTCATCACCATTGAAATTCCATTTTCATTGCAATAATTAATGCTCAATTGGTCTTTTATAGAGCCCCCAGGCTGTATTACACTAGTGATGCCTGCTTTGCCTGCTATTTCTACACAATCTGGAAAAGGGAAAAATGCATCACTGGCCATAACGGCGCCAGATAGATCAAAATTAAAAGTACCAGCTTTGTGTATTGCTTGGTTTAAGGCGTCTACCCTAGAGGTCTGCCCTGTACCGCTAGCACATAGTTGCTTGTTTTTGGCCAATACAATGGTATTGGATTTTGTATGCTTACACAATTTAGATGCGAATAAAAGGTCCTCAAGTTCACTTTCCGATGGCGTGTTGGTAGTTGCATTTTTAAGGTCTTCCAGCGCATCGGTCTTGGCATCTTTCTCTTGTAATAGAAAGCCGTTTAAACAAGTCCTTACTTGATTTTCAGGAAGTGCAATATCATTTTGAACTAGAATGATCCTGTTCTTTTTACCTTTTAATACTTCTAAAGCATCTGAGGCAAAGCTAGGTGCAATTACTACTTCACAAAATAATTTGTGAATTTCTTCTGCCGTAGCCAAGTCAATTGCCTTATTACTGATCAATACACCGCCAAAAGCAGAAACAGGGTCGCCTGCCAAAGCATCTACATAAGCTTGTTGTAATGAATCTCTTGTTGCCAATCCACAAGCATTATTATGTTTTAAAATAGCAAAAGTTGGAGCATCGTTTTTAAACTCGTTCATTAAGTTAACGGCAGCATCTACATCTAGTAGGTTATTATATGATAATTCCTTGCCATGAAGTTTGTTGAACATCGCTTCAAAATCTCCAAAGAAAAATCCTTTTTGGTGGGGATTTTCACCATATCTTAAAACTTGACCATTTGTAGCGCTAATTTTTAATGCAGCTAGATCATGATTTTGATTAAAATAATTAAAGATGGCCGAATCATAATTTGAGGACACATTAAAAGCCTTCGCAGCAAATAACTTCCTTGTTTCCAAAGATGTTTCCCCAGCGTTTTCAGAAATCACGTTTAAAAAATCGTCATAGTCTTCCATTGATGAAACACAAATGACATCTTTAAAGTTTTTAGCCGCAGCACGAATTAGGGAAATGCCTCCAATATCAATTTTTTCAATAATATCTTGTTCGGGAGCACCACTGGCAACAGT
>CBFIGW010000040.1:0-22850 GCA_965662155.1 Maribacter sp.
GCGTTTTCGTTAGAATTTAGACCTATTTTTTTAATTATTGGAAGATTTAAAAAGCTGCATAAATGACAAGGTCAAAACCAATGTAGTACTAAATCCCATTGTAGCAACAACCAAAAAAACGATAGCTTCAAAACTAGCATATTCATTGGCCCATTGAGCGGAGAGTACTTCTAAAAAACCTGGATTCAACTCTGTTGAGTATAGCGCAAAAAATAAGGTGAAAATCAGTGTTGCCACAGCTCCTGTAATCAATCCTACTTTAAAACCATCAATATAGGTAAAGGAGTTGGATTTTTCTATTTTTCGATATTTGATTGCCTCATAAATACCAAACCCTGTTATTATGACATTGAACAGACTATAAAATACCTCCGTATGTAAATCCAATAGAGATAAAATCAAGAAATAAGCAATTAAACTACCACTAATAGCAGTCCCAAAACGAAAAGGCAAAGTAAAGTTTTTCATAAAATTCTTTTGTCAGAATATACAAAAAGTTGCGTGAACTTAACAAATTATAGATATACAAATTGGTATCAACCTTTATAATTTTGTAAGAATTTAACTTACAATATCTTAAATTGATGTAACATCATTTATATATTGCATACTAATATTCTATCATTAATAAACACTAAAAAATGAAAAAAAGACTATTACTGGCCGCGGCCTTTCTTCTTAGCGGTGCCATTACACTTGCACAAGAAGTAAATTACCAAGAGTATGACCTAGAAAATGGTCTGCATGTAATTCTTCATCAAGATCAAACAGCACCCGTTGTTACTACAGCGGTTATGTACCATGTAGGTGGAAAAGACAGGACAGAAGGCCGAACAGGATTTGCCCATTTTTTTGAGCATTTATTGTTTGAGGGAACCCAAAATATTGAAAAAGGAAAATGGTTTGAAATTGTATCCTCCAACGGTGGAAAAAACAATGCCAATACCTCGCAGGACAGAACTTACTATTACGAGGTATTCCCATCAAACAATTTAAAGTTGGCGCTTTGGATGGAGTCTGAACGCATGCTCCACCCGGTAATTAATCAAGATGGGGTAGACACACAGAACGAAGTTGTAAAAGAGGAGAAAAGACTCCGTTACGATAATTCGCCTTATGGAAAAATTATTTTTACCGTTTCCGAAAATCTATTTAAACAACATCCCTATAAAGACCCCAATATAGGATACATGAAAGATTTGGACGCAGCGTCCTTAGATGAATTCATTGCTTATAAAAATAAATACTATGTGCCAAACAATGCAGCTTTGGTCGTTGCTGGCGATATAGATATTGATAAAACAAAAAAATGGATTTCAGATTATTTTGCCCCCATACCTAAAGGTGAAGCAATAACTAGGAACTATCCCAAGGAAGAACCAATTACTACTGCTATAAAAACAGTGGCATACGATCCAAACATTCAAATTCCTGCAACGATAGTTGCCTATAGAACACCTGGTTTTAAAGAAAGGGACGCCTATGTCTTAGATATGATTTCCACTTATTTAAGTGATGGACCCACCTCAAAGTTATATAAGAAAATGGTAGATGACCAAAAGGAAGCCCTACAGGTTGGGGCATTTAACCTTGGGCAAGAAGATTATGGTATGTATTTAGTTTTTGCGTTACCTGTAGGCGAAACTACATTGGAAACGTTGAACACTTCAATCGAAGAGGAAATAGAGAAAGCTAGAACAGGATTAATTTCTGAAAACGATTATAAAAAACTGCAAAACAAATTTGAGAATAGATTTGTAAATTCCAATTCTAGTGTAGAAGGTATTGCAGGATCTTTAGCTACTAATTACATGCTCTACGGAAACACTTCATTAATAAATAAGGAAATTGAGATTTATAGATCTATCACTAGGGAAGAGATTATGGAGGTCGCCAATAAATATCTTAATCCAAACCAGCGTGTAACCATAGATTATTTACCCGAAGAAAAACCAGCTAACTAAACACTACAATGAAAAAGTTATATATATTATTTTTAAGTGTATTCATCACCATAGGTGTGCAAGCACAAGTAGATAGGACCGTTATGCCAAAGCCAGGTCCAGCGCCAGAAATTAACTTAGAGGAACCCCAAAGTTTTTCTTTGAACAATGGACTTAAGGTCATGGTTGTGGAAAATCACAAACTTCCTAGAGTTTCTATACAATTAACTATAGACAACCCGCCAATTCTTGAAGGTAAAAAGGCAGGAGTTTCCAGTTTAACAGCTGCACTTTTGGGAAAAGGTTCTAAAAACATTGGTAAAGATGAATTTTATGAAGAAATAGATTTTCTAGGGGCACGGATGAATTTTGGTTCCCAAAGTGCATTTGCCAGTTCTCTATCCAAGTATTTCCCCAGAATATTGGAATTAATGGCCGATGCAGCTATTAATCCAAATTTTACACAGGAAGAATTTGACAAAGAAAAAGACAAATTGATTACTGGTCTTAAAACCGAGGAAAAAGATGTGGCCGCCATTGCAAGTAGGGTCCAACGTGCCTTAGCGTACGGCAAAGACCATCCTTTTGGGGAAATTACTTCTGTTGAAACGGTTAATAATGTTGAATTAAAAGACATTGAAGGTTTTTACCGAGATTATTTTGTTCCTGCCAATGCATATCTCGTAGTTATTGGCGATGTTGATTTTGATAATGTAAAGGCATTAGTAGAAGAGCATTTTATTTCATGGACTAAAGCAACGCCACCAACTTTCACCTATACAAAACCTAAAGATGTTTATAACACACAAATTAGTTTTGTAGACATGCCCAATGCCGTACAGTCTGAAATAGTAGTACAGAATATAGTGTCTTTAAAAATGAATGATGATGATTACCTACCCGCTTTAATTGCCAACCAAATTCTTGGCGGTGGAGGCGAAGGTCGTTTGTTTCTTAATCTAAGGGATGACAAAGGATATACTTACGGTTCTTATTCCAGAATAGGAAATGACAAGTATGAACCCTCTAGATTTTATGCAATGGCCAGTGTTAGAAATGCCGTTACGGATAGTTCCGTTGTAGAAATGCTAAATGAAATTGATAAAATTATTTCAGAACCGGTAACTGCAGAAGAGCTTAAAAATACAAAGGCAAAATACGCCGGTAGGTTTGTAATGGCTCTGGAACAACCACAAACTATTGCCAACTACGCCTTAAATATTGAAAAAGAGGGTCTACCAAAAGATTTCTATAAAACCTATTTAGAGCGTTTGGATAAAATAACTATTGCCGACGTACAAAATGCGGCTCAAAAATACTTTAGCTCGTCCAATGCGCGTGTTGTAGTTACCGGCAAAGGAAGTGACGTTTTGGAAAACCTGCAAAAGGTGAATTTTAAAGGCAAACAGCTTCCTGTACTTTTCTATTCCAAAATGGCGGAAAAGACAGAAAAACCAGATTATAATGCAGACACTCCCGAAGGTCTAACAGCGGTAAATGTTATTGAAAAATATATAAAAGCCATTGGTGGTAAAGATAAATTGGAAGCAGTAGCATCCTATTCCATGACAGCGGAAGCTGAAATGCAAGGAATGAAGCTAAACCTTGAGCTTAAGAAAACTTCCAAGGACCAGTTTATGCAAGATATTACCATGATGGGTAATTCTGTTAGCAAACAGGTACTGGACGGAGACAAAGGTTATGCGATGGTACAAGGGCAACGAAAGGATTTTTCGGAAGAGGAAATAACAAAAATAAAGGAGGAATCCGCTCCTTTTCCGGAACTTAACTACCTGGTTGTAGGAGGTATTTCCTTAGAGGGAACCGAAATGGTCGGTGACAAAAAAGCATATAAAGTGAAAATTACCGAAAATAAGACTGCCTTCTACGATGTGGGCTCCGGTCTTAAGCTCCAAGAGGTAAATGTTCTAGAAATGCAAGGACAAACCATGCAACAGACCATGGTGCTCGACGATTACAAGGAAGTTTCGGGTATTATGTTTCCTTTTAATTTAACTCAGCAAATGGGACCACAAAATATAGAATTTATCTTTTCCGACATTAAGGTGAACGAAGGTGTTTCCGAAGCAGATTTTAAGTAAAAATTATTGTTGATCCAAAAAAAACCCGCTAAACTTTAGTGGGTTTTTTTGTAAGATTAGAATTTCTATAATCTGTTACTAAGAACATTTTCTATAATTGGTATCTTTACCATAAGTTTTGGGTATATACTTTAATATTTGAAAACCAAAACATTTAAAATAATAATGATGAAATATAAATTTTATCTACTTGTAGTTATTACCTTTCTATTTACCACTTCCATAATAGCACAGGACACCACTACCGACAATATTGAAGCAACAACATCCAATGTACAATTAGCCACTATTGAAATTGAAGGTATGGCCTGCCAAGAAGGCTGTGCAGATGCAATTAATAAAAACCTTGAGGCAGCCAATGGTGTCTTAACAACCGAAGTGAGTTACGAAAATAAGAGGGCCATCATTTCTTTTGATGCACAGCTTATATCAGCAACAACCATACAAAAGATTATTATCGATACAAAAGTCAAAGATTATCAATACTCTATTAAAAACATCACTATAAAATAATCAATAATGAAAAAGCTATTATTATCAACCCTTCTTGTTTGTATTTTATGTATCACTGGATGTAAAGAAGAAGCAAAAAAAGAAGAAGGCCCATCACAAATGGAGCAGGTAATGGCCATACATGATGAGGTAATGCCAAAAATGGGTGAACTAGGCAAACTTGTTGGTTCTTTAAAACCTATGGCAGATTCTTTAGGAACAGAATCCTTACCAGCAAAAGCAATGAAAGATTTACAAGATGCCAATAAATCTATGATGGAATGGATGCAGGGCTTTGGCGAAAATTTTGATTCTGAGGAAATTTTGGAAGGCAAAGCACTTAGTCCAGAAAAACAACTATTACTTGACGAAGAAGAGGCGAAGATCAAAGAAGTAAAAGAAAAAATTAATTCAAGTATTGCGGAAGCAAAAGCTCTATTGGACGCTACTAATTAAATTCTGCCCACCATGTATCTATCACCAATTCCTCATCCAGAAGTAGAATTGGCTCACCAATCTTTGGCACTGTTATAGGGATTCCCAAAACGTTTGCTTTGGTTGTAATTCTTTCCACAGGTTCTGTCCACGGGTGCATTGCCAATTTAAACGCTCCCCAATGAATGGGCATGATTTTTTTTGCCCTTACATCTAATCCAGCTTGTGCAGCTTCTTCGGGCATCATGTGTATCTCTTTCCATAACTGATTATACTGCCCACACTCCATCATGGCAAAATCAAAAGGACCATATTTATCTCCTATTTCCTTAAAGTGTTGGCCATAACCACTATCACCACTAAAGAATACATTTTCTTTTGCGCTTGAGATAACCCATCCGCTCCACAACGTTTTACCTCGATCGATTAATCCTCGGCCAGAAAAATGTTGGGCAGGCGTACACTTTAATTGCAAACCAAGATAAGAGCTTTCCTCCCACCAATTCATTTCCACTACCTTTTTAGAAGGTATACCCCACTCTCTTAAATGTGAACCAACTCCCAATGGAGTATAGAACATTGCTACTTTGTTTTTAAGTAATTGAACAGACCCATAATCCAAATGGTCATAATGATCATGGGAAAATAATACAAGGTCTATTAACGGTAGTTTTTCTATCTCAATGGGAAGTTTTTGACTAAATCGTTTTTGACCTAATAAAGGATGTGGCGCCGGTACATCACCAAACATGGGGTCAATTAAAATATTCTTACTGTTTATTTGCATTAAAAAAGTAGAATGGCCAAACCATATTAGACGGGTTGGACCATTATAATTTGCAATTTGTGTAGAGTCTACAAGCAAAACATTTACATCTGATTCTGGCCTTGTTTTGGGTTGAGGGCCTAAAAATCCCCGCATCATTTTAATAAAACTACTAAAGTCCATATTCATCTTCACACCACCTTGGTTTATAAAAACCCCTTCTTGATGATTTTGAAATTTAGAATAATTTTCCTTTTGGGCTTTGGTGATAGTGCCTCCAAATTGTGGACTGATATTTAAAAAAAATACTGTGAGAATAACCAAAACCACGATAATACTACTAATAATAATCGCCATTTTTTTCAGTATTGATTTAAATAATTTCATTTAAAAATGAATGACTATTTTTAGTGCTAAAGAACTGCACTAATATGTTGATTATTCATAGAAAGCTTAGTGCCAATTTTATACGTTTTATTTCCAGGCCAAGGTTTCTATTATTCCCCTGATGTCATTTTGTAAATATGCTGCGGCAGGTAAAATACTATCGTAATTTGGCTTTGTATAAAAATAGACTGATCCAGTTAAAAAGTGCTCGGTACTATCTGTTACAAAAAACTGGGATTGAGAAGCCGCATTCCCTTGCACCTCAAACAATGAGCCATATACTTTTTTAGTGGGATTAACATAAGGTTGCTCAACAATGTTATCCGCTTTAGCCGCATGTTCGTAACTTAACCGTGTAGCATCATTTATTAATTTTTCAAGGTTGCCATCAATCTTTTTATAACTTAAAAAAATTGCTCCTTTCATTTCTGGATATTCCAGGGTATAGGCATTGTCCTTATTTATTTTTGGAGAGGCAAATTGGTTGTATTTAAATTTAAAATCCTCTGTTTCCAAGGATGCCAATTCACCTTTAGGATATTCTAATCTTATTTGGGCTTTGGGCTTGGGAATAGGCACTTCATCTTGGCATGATATAACTGCCATAAATAATCCTATACCGATAAATAGATATTTAAGCTTCATGTGGTAACGTAACCTTTATCTGTTTTAGTCTTTTTTTATCTAAACTCTCAATGACGAATCTATAATTATTAAAAATAACCTCTTCCCCTCTTTTAGGAAAACTACCTGCTATTTCTAAAACAAAACCCGCAATAGTTTCCGACTCTCCTTTATTATCCTCAAACAGGTCTTCTTCCTCCAATTTAATTACCCTATAAAAATCCTTTAAGGTCGTTTTTCCTTCAAAAACATAATTAAAATCGTCCAGTTTAGAAAAAATCAGGTCCTCATCATCAAACTCGTCACTAATATCACCAACAATTTCTTCAATAATATCCTCTAAAGTCACAATTCCAGATGTACCACCATATTCATCTACCACCACTGCCAAGTGATTTTTCTTTTCCTGAAATTCCGCTAGCAAATCATCCAATTTTTTATTCTCAGGAACAAAATAGGGTTCACGTATCAACGTAAGCCAGTTAAAGGATTTACGGTCTAAATACGGTAAAAGGTCCTTGACATATAAAACCCCAAGAACATTATCTATATTTTCGGAAAATACCGGAATTCTAGAATAACCATTTTTTTTAATCTCCTCCAATACTTCCAAAAATTTCATTTGATCGTTCAAGGAAAAAATATCTATACGAGGGCACATTACCTGTTTGGTGTCCGTATTACCAAAAGAAACAATTCCCTGTAGTATTTTTTGTTCTTCTTTAGTAGTATCACCGTCAGAGGTAAGCTCCAATGCCTGTGAAAGGTGGTCTACACTTAGACTGGACTTTTCTTTACCCAATTTATCATAAAGAAAAATAGTGCCAGAGCGCATTGGCAAACTCAAAGGAGAAAATAAAAAGTCTAACACCTTTAACGGGTAAGCCATGAAATTAGAAAAACTCATTCGGTTTCTATTGGCATATACCTTTGGCAAAATTTCACCGAACATTAATATTAAAAAAGTGGCCACAACCACTTCTAATAAAAATCTAACAGAAATAAAATTCAATAGTACCGTATTAACGTTAGAAAACAGGGTGTCTCCTATTAAATTAAAAAGTAATACAATACCAATGTTTATGGTATTATTAGCTATTAAAATAGTAGCCAATAATTTTTTTGGCCTTTCTAAAAGTTTCCCTAAAATGTTTGATTGAACTGTTTTTTGCTCTTGCAGTTCATTAACCTCGGTTGGTGACAATCCAAACAAGGCAACTTCTGCACCCGAGATTAGGGCAGAACATATTAACAAGAGCATAAGCACAATGATATTAAGTGTAAATACACCATCCATCACCATAAAATTTAAGACTAAACGTAAAGGGTCAGGGTCCAATAGTTTCTATTTAAATACTTAGAAAGGTAAATCATCCTCTTCCTTTTGGTTTAATGGCGCAGGCTCTTTTGGCGGTGTTCTTTGTTCCGTACTTGCTTGTT
Organism: Maribacter sp.; assembly: GCA_965662155.1. Lineage (GTDB taxonomy): Bacteria > Bacteroidota > Bacteroidia > Flavobacteriales > Flavobacteriaceae > Maribacter. The sequence continues at coordinate 8,190 of CBFIGW010000040.1, forward strand.
GAGGTGTTGCAGAGCTAGATGCATTGTTAGACTGACTTTCCTTTTTAGTGGTCAAAAATGTAAAATCTTGCACATGAACCTCCGTAGTATAACGCGTATTACCGTCTTCCCCTTGCCATTGTCTGTTCTTAAGTCTACCTTCTACATATACCTTATCTCCCTTGCTTAAATATTTTTCGCAAATTTCGGCAGCCTTATTACGTACCACAACATTATGCCAATCCGTGTTCGTTACGCGTTCACCAGTCTGTTTATTGGTATAGGTCTCGTTGGTAGCAATAGGGAACCTACCTATACTGCCTCCTCCTTCAAAATAATGCATTTTAACCTCATCTCCCAGATGCCCTATCAACATCACTTTATTTAATGTACCGCTCATAACAATTGTCTAATATTCAAAAGTACTAAAATTTAAATGTTTTAAGGAAATCAGCGATTAAAACTGGTACTGGATATTTGCCTAACTCTTTTATGGATATTCCTTTTAATAAAGGACTTGAAGATTCAACTATCCAGAACTTTGTATATAAATGTTGATGGGATAATTTATGTACAATTGTTTTCCTATTATATAAGGTAATAGAAGGGTTGGCCAAATGAGGTACTACACCTTCTATTTCAGCCTCTATATCTTCTAGTTTTTGTTCTTTATTGGCTTCATATAATGGAAATTCCCATAGGTTTTGCCATATTCCTTTTCCCTGCCTCTGTTGTAACAGAGTAGTAGCATCTCCAGTTCCGTTCGAATAAATAGGCACCAGATAATTAAAATATCTTTTTCTAACTTTTATATTTTTAATCTTTATGGGCAATACGTCTACCTTACCTTCTTTTAACGCAATACATGCATCATTTAAAGGGCAATACATACAATTTGGATTTTTAGGCGTACACTGTATGGCCCCAAACTCCATTATTCCTTGGTTGTAATCCCTAACATTGTTTTTATGTAAGAGTTTTTGCGCCAAATTCTTATAATATCTTATTCCTTCTGTACTGTTTATGGGTATTTCTATACCATAAAAACGCGATAAAACCCTGTATACGTTACCATCAACAACAGCATGAGGTTCGTTAAAACATATAGACGCTATAGCGCTTGCAGTATAATCACCAACCCCCTTAAGTTTTATTATTTCATTATAGGTATCCGGAAAATTTCCATTAAAATCATTTACCACCATTTTTGCAGATGCATGTAAGTTTCGCGCACGGGAATAATAACCCAATCCCTGCCACAATTTTAATATGCTCTCTTGATCGGCATTCGCTAAATCTTGAACTGTAGGAAATTTAGAGATAAAACGCTCATAATAAGGCGTTCCTTGAACCACACGGGTCTGTTGAAGTATAATTTCCGATAACCAAATTTTATAGGGATCTTGGGTATTTCGCCATGGTAATTTTCGTTTATTATGATTGTACCAGGTCAATATTTTTTCAGAAATACTCATCTACTTTAATACTAAGCAATAAAAGTAGCAGTTTATATACTTAAAATTAGCCCTTTAGAAAGAAAGATTGAATTTAATTTATATATTTGCAACCCGAAAAAATTCAGAAAATATAATATTGCAAGATGACGAAAGCGGAAATTGTATCGAAGATCTCAGATAAACTGGGAATTGAAAAAGGAGATGTTCAAGCAACAGTAGAATCCTTTATGGAAGAAGTGAAAACTTCGCTAGAGAGTGGTGATAATGTTTACCTTAGAGGTTTTGGTAGTTTTATTATTAAGACGAGAGCCGAGAAAACAGGCAGAAACATCTCAAAGAATACAACAATTAAAATACCCGCTCATAATATCCCAGCATTTAAACCTGCAAAGGTTTTTGTTGAAGGAGTTAAGAGCAACGTTCAAGTAAAATAATAATCTTAAAATAAGAACTTTATGCCGAGTGGTAAAAAAAGAAAGAGACATAAGGTAGCTACACACAAGCGCAAGAAGCGTAGAAGAGCTAACCGACACAAGAAAAAGTAGTTTTTAAAACTACTTTTTCAGTTTTTACGTTCCTTGACATAGAGGTTCCAAAGCAGAACCTCGGCAGATTTAAATTAAATCTGTTTACGGCATTGTTTAATCAATTTATCCACATATAATTTTGTGAGATAAATACAAATACATTCAGGTGAATAGAGAATTAATCGTAAGATCTAGTTCCGAAGCCGTTGACTTTGCCTTACTAAAAGACGGTAAACTCACTGAACTACATAAAGAAGAAGACAACAATAATTTTTCAGTTGGCGATATTTTTTTAGCCAAAATCCGGAAACCAGTTTCAGGGCTAAATGCAGCTTTTGTAAATGTTGGGTATGAGAAAGATGCTTTTCTGCATTATCATGATCTTGGACCTCAGCTTTCTTCTATGTTAAAGTTCATTAAACAAGTGAGCTCAGGGAAATTGAAAGATTACTCCCTTAAAAATTTTCCGTTTGAAAAAGATATTGATAAAAATGGTGTAATAACAGATGTTATTAAGGCCAACCAATCTCTTTTAGTGCAAATTGTTAAAGAACCCATATCAACTAAAGGACCAAGAATAAGCTCTGAGCTATCTATAGCCGGTCGCTATTTGGTAATGGTACCTTTTTCCGATCGCGTATCCGTATCTCAAAAGATTGGAAGCACGGAAGAAAAAGACAGGTTAAAAAGACTTGTTAAGAGTATAAAACCAAAAGGATTTGGGGTAATCATAAGAACAGTTGCAGAAGGCAAAAAAGTAGCCGAGCTGGACAAAGATCTAGAAAACTTGCTGAACAAATGGTCGGCAATGTGTAAAAAATTATACCGTGCACAAACTCCTTCAAAAGTGTTGGTTGAGCTAAATAGGGCTTCTTCCATTTTGAGGGATATCTTCAATGATAGTTTTACCGGAATTTATGTAGATGACGATTCCTTATACGAAGAGATAAAAGACTATGTGGCAGAGATTGCCCCTAATAAGGAATCCATCGTAAAACACTACACCAATACCGTTCCGATTTTTGAAAAATTTGGGATAGAAAGACAAATCAAAACGTCTTTTGGCAAAACTGCCACCATGAGTAAAGGTGCCTATCTGATAATAGAACATACTGAAGCATTACATGTAGTAGATGTAAATAGCGGTAACCGTTCCAACAAAGCAAAGAATCAAGAAGATACCGCTTTGGAAGTCAATTTATTGGCAGCTTCAGAAATCGCAAGACAACTTCGTCTTAGAGATATGGGAGGTATCATTGTTGTGGATTTTATAGACATGGTAAAAGCACAGCACAGGAAAAAACTTTTTGAACATCTTAGGGATGAAATGAAAGATGACCGTGCAAAACACAAAATTTTACCCCCAAGTAAATTTGGACTAATCCAAATAACTAGGCAACGCGTTAGACCCGAAATGAATATTAAGACTACAGAGAAAAACCCTAACCAAATTGGCCAGGAAATAGAAGCTCCAATAGTTTTAATTGATAAAATAAATGTGGATCTAGAGCGATTATTAAAAGGCCCTGCAAAAGATAACAGTATAACACTAAATATACATCCATTTATTGCAGCCTACATCACAAAAGGTTTCCCATCTATCCGGACCAAATGGTTCTTGGAGCACAAAAGATGGATTAAAATTCAACCTAGGGATGCGTATACGTATCTAGAATATCGTTTTAAGAATAAAGACGGTAAAACCATATATTAGGTCTAATTGGCTATTTACAATTTAAAGCGACTTCCAAGGGAGTCGCTTTTTTTGTTTATATAAGACTATATTTTCAATTACAAATCAGTTGATAATAAAAAACATTTAAGCATTTTTGTCACATCTACGCTTCATTTAACTTTACAATAAAATAAGAGAATATTTTTAATGAATAAAACTAAACGGGCTCAACAAGCGAAGGTCATACGTAATTTCAGAAAAGTACATCGAATGACCGGAGCATTCCTTTTCTTCTTTTTCATATTTATCTCAATAACAGGTTTACTGCTAGGTTGGAAAAAAAATAGCTCCGGAATTCTTCTTGCAGAGACCGCACAAGGCACAACCACAGAACTTAGTGAGTGGCTGCCAATCGAAACCTTATCCAAAAAGGCGCTTGCTATTTATAAAGATTCTATTCCCACAAATATATCTCCACAGATAGACAGAATAGACATTAGACCAGATAAAGGAGTATTGAAATTCAAGTTTAAGGATAGTTATTATGGAATACAGCTAGACGGCGCCACCGGAAACGTTCTTAAAATTGAGAAAAGACGATCAGATTTTATTGAGCAAATTCATGATGGTTCAATTTTAGACAAATACCTAGGTACTACCAACAATCAAATAAAATTGACGTATACCACTATTATGGGTTTGGCACTCTTACTATTCACTATTACCGGGTTTTGGCTTTGGTATGGCCCTAAACAAATGCGAAAGGGTCATAAAAATCTATAACCTATGTATAAAGCAAGTTTTACGTTATCCGAAGCCACCAAAAAACTAGAGCGCTATTGTGCCTATCAAGAGCGTTGTCACCAAGATGTGGTTAAAAAATTAAAGGAAATGCACATGATTCCGGAGGCTATAGATCAAATAGTGACACATCTAATCCAAGAAAATTACTTAAATGAAGAACGCTTTTCCCAAAGTTTTGCTCGTGGTAAATTCAAGATTAAAAAATGGGGTAAAAAACGAATTGTGAATGAGTTAAAGCAACGAAATATTACACCATACAATATAAAGTCGGCCCTAAAAGAAATTAATGAAGAAGATTATTTGCAAACTTTACAAACACTTGCCGAAAAAAGAGTTAGCCAAATAAAAGAAACGAATATTGAAAAAAGAAGAAAAAAATTGGCCGATTATTTGTTGTACCGTGGCTGGGAAAGCCATTTGGTCTATGAAAAAATAAAAGAATTAATTAAGTAATCTAAATTGTTTTTCTAAGATTTTTATTTGTGTTCACTATTGCTTTTTGATTCTTCTTATCAATCCAGCTTTGACCTTTTATTTTTCGCATTGCGATATCAAAATAGCGCATAAAAAGCAGATTATATAAAGCTTTACGCACATTTTTTGGCCTTTTGGTCATAGAACGTAAACTCATGGAAAACCCTGGCGTAATATACTTCATATAGTGCCAATACCCTTCTGGCATATACAAAATTTCACCATGTCTTAATCTTGTAGAATAACCCTTTGCCTTTTCCAAAGCGGGCCATTTTTTCAAATCTGGATTTGAAAAATCTATACTTTCATGTGTTATTAGGGAATAAGGTACTTTGTACAAATACTTGGTTTCTGACTGTGGAAAAAGAATACATTGTTTTTCACCATCAAAATGAAAATGAAAAATATTACCTAAATCAATATCGTAATGCATAAAAGTATGGGAATCCTTACCTCCGAAAAACAACATGGGCAATCCTTTCATTATTTTTAACCCAAAATCCGGTAGCATATAATCTTTCTGCAAGGCGGGAACTTCTTTTAAAATATTCCAAAGAAAAATCCGGTATTTGGTAGGCTTAGATTTTAACAAATCTATATACGTTCCCATTTTCATTGTGGCATGTGGCTCGTTAAAACCATCTTTGTGTTGTACGGGCCTATCGTCGTAGAGAGGTACGGTCTTATCGCCCGCCACACTTTTCATATAGTCCAAATCCCATTTGGAAAATGCTCGCCAATCGGTAATTGCATTAGTAATTACCACTGGTTTTTGTGGCTTAAAATAGTTTTCTATAAAATCTTCCTTGGTGATAGCATCAACCCTTGGAATTTCAACTAATTTCAATGGAGCTTAGGTTTTTTAGAATCTCAAAGTTAATTAACCTAAATAAATTATCTTCCTAAAAAGGACTTAATGTAGGACTACTCCGTCATTTTAGCCTTTTGCTTTGCCTTTTCATTTCGCTCAATACTATGACCGGGCCTTGTCCATTTTGGCTTTTCCCCTTGATCGGTAAATTGCGAATCTATTGCTTCCACTGTTTCTGGTTGAGAAATTTTAGTAAATGGCTTTTGTGGATTAAGACCTAAAAGCTTGAACATTTCCATATCCTCGTTTACATCAGGGTTTGGTGTGGTCAATAATTTATCCCCTGCAAAAATAGAGTTTGCACCAGCAAAGAAGCACATAGCTTGTCCTTCCCTGCTCATTTCCGTACGCCCCGCCGATAGCCTTACTTGTGTCTCTGGCATTACTATTCTTGTGGTGGCTACCATACGGATCATATCCCAAATAGGAATAGGTTCTATTTCCTCCATAGGAGTGCCTTCTACTGCTACCAATGCATTTATAGGCACAGATTCCGGTTGTGGATTTAATGAGGATAAGGCTACCAACATTCCTGCACGATCTTCTAGTTGTTCACCCATTCCAATAATCCCACCACTACAAACGGTAACATTACTTTTACGAACATTATCTATGGTTTCCAAACGATCTTCAAATGCCCTTGTAGAAATCACATCTTTATAATAATCTTCTGAAGTGTCTAAATTGTGATTGTACGCATATAACCCTGCTTCTGCCAAACGTTTAGCTTGATTTTCTGTAATCATCCCTAAAGTACAGCAAACCTCCATTTCCAATTTGTTAATAGTGCGTACCATCTCTAAAACCTGATCAAACTCTGGACCATCCTTTACATTACGCCAAGCAGCTCCCATACATACTCGGGAACTTCCTGAAGCTTTTGCGCGCAAGGCTTGTGCCTTTACGTGGGAAACGGTCATTAAATCATTGCCTTCAATATCCGTATGGTACCTAGCTGCCTGCGGACAATAGCCACAATCTTCCGGGCAACCACCTGTTTTTATGGACAATAAAGTGGACACCTGAACCGTATTAGGGTCATGGTGTTCACGATGTATGGTTGCAGCATCGTACAATAATTCCATTAGTGGTTTATTGTATATGTCCAGTATTTCTTGCTTGGTCCAGTTATATCTCATTACGCTCATGAATCTATTTTCTAACAGTTTTCAAAAATAGCTGAATTCACCTAGAAAATATAATTACCGGGTTTAAATCTGAGAATCTGTAGCTTTGGACAACACTACACTTACCGCATTACCTCCAAAGCCAACAGCATTCACCAAAATTTTACGAATAGATTTTGGTTCTTTTTCATAGGTGATAAATGGCACTTTAATTGCCTTTTGGTGTTGTAGCATAAGTATGGCCATTTCAATGCTTAACATACCCGACGCGCCAAATGTGTGTCCTATTTTCCATTTATTAGTAGTCAAAAAAGGTGTTTTGTTACCAAAAACTTTTTGAATGGCATTTTTTTCAGTTTGATCGCCCTTTATCGTTCCAGGGGCATGCATGACGATAACATCTATTTCATCTTGCTGTGTAGATCCCATTGCCATTTTCATAGACCGCTGAAAACAATCTGCATCGGTAGAAATAGAAACGTTATGCTGCAAAGGTTCTGTTGCAAAACCAACACCTTCTATAATTGCAAGTGCATTTTCTGAGATTCCTTTTTCCAAACAGGCCATAGCTGCGCCTTCCCCCAAGATCATGGTATTCTGGGTTTTTTCCAAGTCCAATGCACGGCATGGATAGTTTCGACTACGCTCAGCTACCAAATCAGCACTACGCTCAGTATCCGAATTAATACTTTCATTCCATATACCCAAATCATTCGCTTTTGAATATATTTTTAATGCCTGCATTTGTGCAATGGTAAAAGGCGTTAATGGCGCTTCACTTCCGCCTACCAAAAATTTTTGCGACATTCCACTGTTTATCCATGCGATACCATTTAACAAAGAATGTAATGCGGTAGAACAAGTGATGGAATGGGACACTTCTGGACCTTTAGTCTGGAGATCATGAGACACCCAAGAAGATATATTTCCCAATGTAGTGGTAGGAGAACTTAAAGCTGCTGTTTTCCTTTTCCTAAGGTATTCCTCATGATACTTTTCAAACAGTTCGGTGGCTCCTCTTGATGAGCCTATATTTATTCCAAAATTATCTTCAGCTTTCCACCCTGCCATTTTTACGGCGTTCCTTGATGTGTATAAAGCAAACAACACTGATTTATCCAAGTATCTGTATTTACTGTCGGCTGTTTTAATAGCTTCTATTTGGTCAATGAGCTTCTCAAGAAGTGGAGCCGTCCAAACAGAATTGCCATTAAACTCTTGTTGTTTAAAACAATGTTCTTTGTTTTGATAACTCTTCCACACATTTACCATCGTGTCTCCCAAAGGGGATACAGAAGTCAATGCCGATATAGAAATTTTATCTTTTAACATATAGCTATATTGTATCTAAAAGTTCCTTAATGGCTCCATAAATTTTATAAAGCTGTTTGCTCGTTATAACATAAGGAGGTAATATATAAATGGTATTACCCAATGGCCTTAATACAATACCTCTTTTCAGGAAAAATTTGTACAATTTATCGCGTGTATTACCGTAGCGGGAAATGTCAATATTTAAATCGATAGCGAGGATAACTCCTAAATTACGAGCATCACTAACCTTAGGATGGTTATGAATATCGTCTCTGAACTCTGAGTGTAGTCTCTCAATATTCTGTCTGCTATCCACAATTTCTTTAGAGGACAATAACTCTATTCCTGCCAAAGCAGCTACACAACCTATAGGATGCGCACTAAAAGTATGTGCATGAAAGAATCCTTTGGAAACCTCCTCACTTAAAAAACGGTCATATATTTTTTGGGAAGTGCTGGTTATACTTAAAGGAAACATTCCTGCAGTTAATGCTTTACTAAGGCACATAATATCCGGTTGATGTTCCAAATATTCAGATGCAAAATTTTTACCCGTTTTACCAAAACCGGTCATAATTTCATCGGCAATACAAATAATTTCGTGCTCCTTACATTTTTCAATTAGCAAACTTAAGCCTTTGGCCGAATGAAATTTCATCCCAGCAGCGCCTTGTGCCAAAGGTTCAAAAACAAATGCAGCGCAGTCATTATTTTTAATAATCGACTTTAACTGTTTTATTATAGCTTCAATGGTATCTTCCTGCGGAACAGGGATACGTTCTACCTTTAACAAAAAATCTTCAAAAGGGCCATTGTAAGATGAGAGACCAGAGGCACTCATAGCCCCAAAAGTATCGCCATGAAAACCGTCTTCAAATGCAATTAACGTGTCTCTTCTTTTCCCATTGTTGTGATGGTACTGTAGGGCCATTTTTATAGCTGCCTCAACAGCAGTTGACCCATTATCGTTGAAGAATATTTTAGATTGATTGGAAGGCAGGATTTTTAATAGCTCCTCAGATAATTTTATGGCCGGTTCATGGGTGAAACCACTGAACATAACAAAATCCAATTGCTGCATCTGTTCGGTAATTGCTTTGATGATTACAGGGTTGCCGTGACCATACATCACCGAATACCAAGATGCGATACCATCTATATACTCATTGCCTTCTTCATCCCATAATAATGCACCTTTCGCCTTTACAATACCAATATTTGGCGCAGCCGTTTTATGCTGTGTCAATGGATGCCACAAATGTTTTTTGTCTCTTTCCGATAGATTTTTACCTGTCATAGAATTCAAAAATCCGCATTTTATCTATCTTGCAAAGATGGGAAATAAACTTCAACCCTTTATGGTATTTAGAAAGCTATATAGTGCTTTGTACAACAATTTACCATTAAAAAACAGAAGTGTTTTTTTATTTCTTTCCTTGGTTACTTTTTTTATTAGGCTTCCTTTTTTCTTTAGGGATTACATTGATCGTGATGAGAGCACCTTTATTCTTTTAGGCCAGTCGTGGGTAGATGGTCATCTGCCATACACCCAGTTATGGGATTTAAAACCTCCACTTACTTTCGCCTTTTTCGCGGCCATTATTTACGTTTTTGGCAAGAGTTTTATTGCCATTAGGGCACTTGGCGCTTTGTTGGTAATAATCACTTCATTTTTCACCTACAAAATAGCCGTACGCTTTAGCTCAAAGCAAACCGCATTATGGGCATCCCTATTCTCTGTATTCCTTCTAAGTTTGTTCGGCAGCTTACAAGGTGTTATGTCCGAACATATTTGTATGGCGTTTTTTATACCGTCCTTATATCTTATGGCCACCAAAAAACAAACACATTGGTTTTTAATTGCGGGTATTTTAATGGGGGTAACGGTTATGGTAAAATTAAACATGGCGTATCCGGCACTTATTTTAGGACTTTATCTTCTTTATAATTATATAAAACACAAAAGCATAACCTCTCTTTGGAACTTCACCCTTTATGGGTTGGGAATCCTTTTAGTTATAGCATTGACCGTTCTACCCTATTATCTCAACAATCAAACCCTAGTTTGGTGGCAATCTGTTATCCTTGCGCCTTTGGAGTATACAGGGGCAAGGAGATTTACTGTCTTTAAGTTAGCTCCCACATTTATAGTTGTAGGACTGTTTCTGTTCTATTGCTTGAAAAGGAAAATATTTTCAACTAAGAATAGGCCCACAATTATTCTACTTCTTGCTATTTTAGGTGTATTAGTGTCATTTATTAAAGGAGGAAGAATAAACGGACATTATCTTATTCAATTACATCCCATGTTAATTATTCTGGTTGTGGTCGCTATTGGTAAGCTTATTTCCAATTATAAATATCAAATATCTAAGAAAGTTCTTTTTTTACTGTTATTAATTCCTGTTGAGAGTTATTTGGAATATGGTAATATAATCAAACATAAAATTGAAAAGGGAAGTTTTTTTAATGGCGAGGGTTTCAGTGTTCCCCAATATATTTCTAAAAATAAACTGGAAACCAAAAACATATTGTTTCTTGGCTACCATATTGGCTATTGGAATTTAGAAACACTTCCTCCAACGGTTGCATCAACACATCCGAGTAACATTTGCAGGGATGAACTTTTTCCTTTTTTCGAGAACCCAAGAAAAACCTCCATGGAAGAGTTAAAACACATTCTAGAATCGTTACGACCTAAAACCATAGTAGTTCGGAAAGGAAGACGTGTATTTGATAAAAAAGAAATTGAGGCAAACCAATATATAGATTCATATTTAGCGGAGCATTACAAAGTAGCTAATACTGTTGAAAATGCAGATATACTCCAGAGATTAAAGTGATTCCAAAACCCCTTTAAATTTATCGGCATATTTCTTTACAACTGTTTGGTTAATTACCTCCTCCTCGTCAATCCTGCCTACTAAAGAAACGCCCGTTTTATGTAAAATGATATTTTCCGTTTGTGGATTTGGGTTTCCATTAAATAATACAGATACATCGTAACCCTTATGTTGTAACCAATTAATAGTCAATAACGAATGGTTTATACTTCCCAAATAATGTTTTGAAACTACAATTATCTTGTAATTGGGCATGATAATATCAAACATGGTATCCTCTTCATTTAACGGAACCAATAGACCTCCAGAACCTTCTATTACCAAATGGTTATCCGTTTCGGGTTCCTTAATATGAAAACGATCTATACGAACTCCTTCAATCTCTGCAGCGGCATGGGGACTCATCGCAGATTTAAGCTCATAGCTACTAGGATGTATAACTGTTTTTTCGTTGGATATTAGATTATTTACAGTGTTACTATCCGTATTATCCAAATCACCAGATTGAATTGGCTTCCAATAATCTGCATTTAAGGCCTCGGTTATTATGGCTGAAGCTAAAGTTTTACCAACCTCGGTTGAAATTCCCGCTACAAAAATCTTTTGCATTCTTAATTTGAATTGGTAATTATGCCACAATTTAAGCACTTATATTTTCTTTTTTCAAAAAAAGGAAAAAGTTTATAAAATAAGCCCTTGCTGTTATAATATGCCTCAGATTTTTCCGCCTTACAATTAGGGCATTTTATAGGATTGTTATTTTCATCTACAGCATACGCCCTTACATCATTATAAATTTCAAGTGCTCTTTCCTTATCCTTGCTATATACTTGCAGTTTAACTCCACCAATAGCATTACTGATCAATGGGTCTGAATTTAAGGTGTTCTCATCCCTAAGAAAGACAGGAATACCCTCAGACTCAAGCTTACCTTTGATTATTTGAACATCGGCCGCATACTCAAAAGATGCTAACAGGTAAAATTTATCATCCATAGCTTAAATATAATCTGATACCAAATGCAAAACCAAACCTATTTCTTCCTTAGAATTGTAATTGTGAATACAAAAACGCAATCGTTCCTGTCCTTCTGGTACGGTTGGGGACAGAATGGCCTTTACATTAAAACCTTTGTCGTGCAATTTTTGGGAAACCTTTTTTGTTTTTGCCGTATTACCAATAATACAAGATTGTATCGGAGAATTTCCTTTTGTAAAATAATCTTCCAATTTTAATTTTTTCAACCGATCCTTAAAAAATAAAATATTTTTAGATAATTGATTTTGCTCCGCATTCCCTTCTTCCTTAAGATAGTCATAAGAAGAAATTATGGTCGCCACACCATGTGGAGGCATACCTGTAGAATATATAAGGCTCCGGGCAAAGTTGACTAGATATTGTTTTAAAAAGTCGTTCCCTAAAATGGCCGCACCATGTGCACCTAAAGCCTTGCCAAAAGTGACAATACGTGCAAAGACTTTTTTGTGTAGGTTTAATTCTTGTAAAAGCCCTTCTCCATTTTTACCAAAAACACCAACTGCATGAGCTTCATCAATTACTAAACGATATCCGTTTTTATGACAAAAGACTACGAGAGACTTTAAATCGGGAGAATCCCCGTCCATCGAAAACACGGACTCGGTAACTATATAAATTTCTGAATCAGTACCTTTTTCGTTTGTTTTGCATATTTGCTGGATTTTTTCTTTTAAAGCTTCAATATTATTATGAGAAAATTTAAAGCTTTTAGCCAAGCTTAAGCTTACGCCATCTCTAATACTGGCGTGAATAAATTCGTCATAAAAGATATAGTCTCCCCGCTGTGGGACAGAGCTAAAAAAACCAAGATTAGCATCATATCCCGAATTGAATACCAAAGCACTTTCACTATCGTGGAATGATGTCAATTTTTCCTCTAATATAGTATACAAAGCATGATTTCCACTTAACAAACGCGAACCTGTAGCCCCATTAAATGCTATGTTATGGTTTAACAACAATTGAAAAGTCTTGGAAAAGACAGTTTCATTCTGAGCAATACCCAAATAATCATTTGAAGAAAAATCTACTAGACCGGTTGACTTTCCCAGGCTTCGAAAAGCATCCTCCTCATGTCTTTTATCTAATCGTACTTGTAATTTTTTGGGAATTTTAGACATTGCCCAAATGTATAATGTTTATTCAAGAAATTAATGCGGATGCTTAAATTTTATTCTGACACGACAAATATAAAATCTTCTTCCTTGGCATCTGTAAATCTATGATTTAACCCTAAATAAATCTTATCATATTCATATTCAGCAGCTATGTAGGTATAATCAAAGTTAAATCTAAAGGTTCCTGGTTCTGCCAAAATAATTCCAACTCGAGATTCATACTCATCTTGATCAAGATTCAATAGTGCGGTAACTTGGCCATATGTGCCAGCAATATACTCCCCTTTCTCGGCAAAAACATATTCTGATGAAATAGAAACCCTTACATAATCATTAGAAATTGCACTATATTTTTCTAATTCCAAATCGTAATTAAACCGCTCCGTACCTGTACTTTCATAAATGTCCAATAAATTGGAATAACCTTCTTCATCTAAGTATCTACTAAAACTAAGATTAACAAAAATGGTGTCCCCAATCACATAATTCTCTTGATTTTCCAAAACAAAAGCATCCTCAAGTTCCAATGTAATACTGGAATTATCATTATAATCATCAGAATAGCAACTATATAATAGAATTGTTAACAACAGACAAATACTCAATTTTTTCATACTATTTATATTTAAAATCTATAACCAATTCTTAAGCCTGATCGCACTATTGAAGGGTCCGGTATACCGTAATAAAAATCAAAGTTAGTACGAATTCCAAACTGTGCCTCAAGCACTAATCTGTCGTTTGCCAACAAAAAGCGATATCCATATCCAATTCCCATACCAAAGGTGGTTCTCTGTTCAATACCTAACTCATATACACCATAACCGGAGTCGGTCGTATTACGTACAAATTGGTCGCTTTTTTCACTTTCATTAATAGATGCAAAGACTTCTAGATAATGACTTTTCTTTTGATTACCATTAAAATACAGCCTACCATATGGATTAATCTCAAAATTAATCCTATCGGTATAACCATCACCCTCTAAATTTAGGTTATCATACCCCTTGCCATATGTGGCCCAGCCAATTCCTATAGAAAACTTTCGTCCTAGTACACGTTCATAATTTATCTCTAAACTGTTTAAGAATAAATAAGGAATGTTTGTAGAAAACTGATTCTTGAAGTTGGCACCCACTTTATTCGATACACTATTATCCTCTTGTGCATATGTAGTTGAAACCATTAAAAGAGTTAGTAGTATAGCCAATAAAAAAAATTTCATCTGTTTTTTTTAAATCTTTATTATGGTAAGATGTATCTCAAGCAAAATCTATTCAAGAAACCAAAGTTCTTTCAGAAGTTAATAATACCTGTATATGAGCTATCAAAATTACAAATGGTTGCTTTAGTACTGGTTTATTTTATTGTTAGAGAAACGTAAAATTGTATTATTCCATATATTTAATTTTTGAATTTAATAATGGCCTTTAT
>CBFIGW010000041.1:0-22582 GCA_965662155.1 Maribacter sp.
GCCGCTATTGTAATTGGAAAATATTTTAATGTTGCTAAAAATCAAATCGTCAATGCATTAGAGGCATATGTGCCAGACAACAATAGATCTCAAATTGTTCATAAAAATGGTCACAAAATCATATTGGATGCCTACAATGCGAATCCAACAAGCACTAGAGAAGCACTTGTTAGTTTCAACTTAATGAAAGCAAAAAACAAACTGGTTTTTATAGGTGATATGTTTGAACTTGGGGACCACGCTCAAAAAGAACACCAAGAAATAGCCAACCTAGCCAATGATCTTGGTCTTACCACTATTTTGGTTGGCGAAAACTACAGCAAGGTCAATAGCACCTTAGATAAATTCAAAACCTTTGATGAATTAAGGATTTTTCTTAAAAATCAACAATTACCCAAAAGCACTATATTGATAAAAGGCTCTAGAGGCATGGCAATGGAAAGGTTACTTGAATATATTTAGGTTATACGGAAGTACAATAACTTAATTTAACTTAACCTCGAATTGTTTAATAGTGGGATATACTGGATTCGAACCAGTGACCTCTGCCCTGTCAAGGCAGCGCTCTAAACCAACTGAGCTAATATCCCTAATCTAGGCTAAGGTAAAATTAATTTAGTATTCAAAAAACTTATTTAAGTTGATAAAGCAGTTACCAATGATTTTTATTCCCTTAACTTCCAAAGTTTGAACTGATATTTATACATTAATTTAATTTTCGGCAATTCGAAAACAACTTATTTAAAACTGACTTAAATATTGTATTTTTAAGCTGGTATGTTGAAAAACAATGAATTACTGAATATTGCATTTACTTGTCTGATGCTATTTCTTGCGTCTTGCGGAATAGACATGCCGGATCCTGTAGAAATTGCCTACCAAGAATTACCTGATGAAGTAGATTTTAACATTCATGTTAAACCTATACTTTCCGATCGTTGTTACAGCTGTCACGGTCCAGATGCAAATACTCGCAAAGCAGGACTTCGCTTAGACATCGAAGAAGAAGCGTTTAAAAAGTTAACCAGTGATGAACATGCCTTTGTTGCTGGCAAACCTGGGGCTAGTGAGAGCGTGTTAAGAATATTAAGTAATGAACCAGAACTACAAATGCCCCCGCCTGGTGCCAATTTATCTCTATCACCAAGGGAGAAAGCCATGATAATCAAATGGATCGAACAAGGTGCCAAATGGAAAGCTCATTGGGCCTTTTTAAAACCAGAAAAAAACAAACCTAGACCCTTAGAAAAAGTAAATTGGAATTCTAAGAATGAAATTGACCACTTTATTCAACAAAAACTCCTTCAAAAGGGTTTCGAGCCTTCCCCTGAGACGGACAAAGAAAGACTAATTAGAAGGGTGACCATGGATTTGACGGGGTTACCCCCTACCATTTCTGAAATAGATAATTTTCTAAAAGATGAAAGTTCCAATTCCTATGAAAAAGTAGTTGATCGTCTATTAAAAACCGATGCTAACGCAGAGCGCCTTGCAGTTGACTGGATGGATATCTCACGTTATGCAGATTCCCATGGCTTACATGCCGACGGTTGGCGACTTATGTGGCCATGGCGTGATTGGGTAATCAATGCGTTCAAAGAAAATATGCCATATGATGAATTCGTTACTTGGCAACTGGCGGGTGACCTTTTACCCAATGCCACGAAAGAACAGAAGTTAGCCACAGCCTTTAATAGAAACCACCCAATGACCGCCGAAGGTGGGGCCATAGAAGAAGAGTTTCGTTTAAACTATGTATGGGATAGGGCAGAAACCGTTGGAACTGCCTTATTGGGCTTGACCGTAGCTTGTGCACGCTGCCATGACCATAAATTTGACCCTATTTCACAAAAAGATTATTATCAACTTACTGCCTTTTTCAACAATGTAAAAGAACTGGGGATGACCGGGGACGACGGTAATTATGGACCCATGTTGTCCTTACCAGATAAGAAAACAGAAAAGCGATTACTTTCGCTAGAAGATACAATTCAGAAAAAAGAACAACAATTACATCTGACCCAAAAAGAATTAGCTGATTTAGATAGGTATATAGAGCGTTTACCAAATACCGCAAAAGAGAATGGATTAATTGATCATTATCCTTTAAATGGATTAACAAAAAGAGGCAACTCTTATTTAATTGATGACAACAAAAAAGCAACTGCAGGTAAAGCTCCTAAAATTGTAAAAGGAAAGAATGGTAATGCAATGGCGTTTAATGGAGAGTATGACGAAATATATCTTCGAAACATACCTAATTTCGAATGGACAGATGCTTTTTCTGGGGCACTTTGGATGAATACGACCAAACGTGATAAGTTTAAAACACAACAACTATTAGGTACCTCTGGAAATAAAAACAATTTCTGGCGGGGATGGGATTTTTATTTAGACAGCCTTAATTATTTAAATGTTCGTTTAATACATTCACTTCCCCATAATTATATTCATATTAAATCCAAAGACTCCATAAAATTAAATGAATGGAACCATGTAGGCTTTAGTTATGATGGATCAGGAAAAGCAAAAGGATTATCCCTATTCATTAACGGTAACAAAACAGCTGCTGACATTGGATATAACAAGTTATATAAATCAATTAAAACAATTAAGCCAGCAATTCATACGGTTTATAATCAACCTGTAAAAGTTGCAAAAAGTTACCGAGGATTTACCGGTGAAAACGGAATTTATAAAGGTGCATTAGATGATATTAGAATATATAACAGAGAATTAAGCCAAGCGGAAATGTTAGTCTTAGCCACTTTGGAAAATACTTCGCAACCATTATCTAAAAATATTGCTACAGAATTCTTAGTTAAAAATTCCCCGAAAGTAAACTCGATACAAAAAGAACTAAACCATCTCCGAAATCAATGGCTGCAACTTATGACACCTGTAATGGAAGTTATGGTCATGGAGGAAATGACTGAAAATAGGAAAGCTTTTGCTTATAACCGCGGTGATTACTCCCAGCCCATGTATGAAGTAAAGGCGATGACTCCTGAAATACTACCGCCTTTCCCTGATGATTATCCAAAAAACAGGCTTGGGTTATCTAAATGGCTTTTTTCTAAAGACAATCCACTTACCGCAAGGGTTACCGTAAACAGGTATTGGCAGATGTTGTTTGGTAATGGTCTAGTTAAAACCCCTCAAGATTTTGGCGTTCAAGGTGATTTGCCAACCCATCCTCAACTTTTAGACTGGTTAGCGGTTTCATTTATTGAAAGTGGTTGGAATGTGAAATCTTTACTAAAGACCATGGTTATGTCACATACTTATCGCCAATCGTCCGAAGCTACTTCAGAAATGCGAAAAAAAGACCCTTTAAACGTTTTCTTGGCCAGAAGTAATAGTTACCGCCTTCCAGCAGAAATGATAAGGGACAATGCCTTAGCCGCAAGCGGTTTGCTAGTTCAAAAAGTAGGAGGAGAAAGTGTTAGGCCATACCAACCTGGCAATCTTTGGATGGAAAAAAATACATTCTCACATATGTTATTAAAATATAGAGAATCAAAAGGTGACAGTCTATATAGGAGAGCGCTATATACTTTTGTTCGGCGAAATTCCCCACATCCGGCCATGACTGCCTTTGATGCTCCCAATAGAGAAGTTTGCATTGTAAAGCGTGAAAGTACAAATACACCTTTACAAGCATTGGTATTGTTAAATGATACAGAATTCGTTGAGGCATCTAAAGTTTTGGCGGAACGCATGCAAAAGGAAGGCGGAACATCTTTGGATGAACAAATTGCATATGGGTTTCGTTTAGCCGTAAGTCGTTCTCCTAAATCCGAAGAGAAGAATATTTTAAAAGAATTGTATCAGCAACAAAACATGCGTTTTAAGAAAAAACCAAAAGAAGCATCGAAACTGTTATCCGTAGGTCAAAAAGAAATAGACAAGGCTCTAGACAAAACAAAAACTGCAGCTTTGACCATGGTTGCCAATACTATGCTAAATCACGATGAAGCCTATATGAAACGATAATACCATGTGTACCCATAACGAAAATAAAAATTATACAAGACGAGATTTTCTCACAAAAACTAGTTTAGGCATGGGAGCCATTTCATTAGCTTCTATGATAGACCCCATGAATCTGTTAGCCAAAGAAAAACCATTATTGACACATCCAAACGGGGGAGTTTTAGGCAAACCTCATTTTCCGCCCAAGGTCAAACGGGTAATATATTTATTTCAAAGTGGTGCGCCTTCACAACTAGATTTGTTTGATTACAAACCTTTGTTGAATAAAATGAACGGACAAAATTTACCGGAAAGCGTACAGCAAGGACAACGACTTACCGGAATGTCATCAGGCCAAGCTTCTTTGCCAATTGCAGGCTCTCCCTTTTATTTTAAACAACATGGTGATAGTGGTGCTTTAATAAGTGACCTCATGCCGCATACCGCAAAAATTGCAGATGAACTTTGTTTTATAAAATCTATGTATACCGAGGCAATTAACCATGACCCTGCCGTGACTTTCTTTCAAACAGGGTCACAGCTACCTGGAAGACCATCTATAGGTTCTTGGGTAAGTTATGGCTTGGGAACGGATAATAAAAATCTTCCTGAGTTTGTAGTATTGGTTACAAAAGACAAATTTGGTCAGCCCTTATATTCGCGCTCATGGGGAAATGGTTTTTTACCCTCTCAACATCAAGGTGTACAGTTTAGATCTGGCAAGGACCCGGTTTTATATTTAACAAATCCACCAGGTATTGATGGCAATAGCAGAAGAGCGCAACTTGACCATCTTCAAAAACTTGAAAAATTAAATCACCAAGATGTTGGTGATCCTGAAATTTTAGCCCGAATGGCCCAATATGAAATGGCATTTCGTATGCAAACCTCTGTTCCCGAAATTATGGACACATCAGATGAGACAAACGCCACTTATGAATTATATGGAGAAGATAGTCGAAAACCTGGAACCTTTGCCGCCAACTGCCTACTTGCCAGAAGACTTGCAGAGCGCGACGTGAAATTCATTCAATTGTACCATCAAGGCTGGGACCAACATGGTAACTTACCTAATGCCATTAAGGTACAATGCAAAGAAACCGATCAGGCTACTGCCGCATTAATAACCGATTTGAAACAACGTGGCTTATTAGAGGACACATTGGTAATTTGGGGTGGTGAATTCGGCAGAACAAACTATTCCCAAGGACAGTTGACAGACACAAACTTTGGTCGTGATCATCATCCTAAATGCTTTACAATTTTTATGGCTGGTGCAGGTATAAAAAAAGGATTTTCTTTGGGAGCTACAGATGATTTTGGATATAATGTGGTGCAAAGACCTGTTCACGTTCATGATTTTCAAGCCACACTAATGCATTTATTGGGAGTTGACCATGAACGTCTTACTTTTAAATCCCAAGGTAGAAGATACCGACTTACAGATGTTCATGGGGAAGTAGTAAAAGAAATACTAGCTTAAAACAAAAAAGAAGATGTACAATCAAAAAAGAAGGAGTTTTATAAAAAAAACCGCTATCGCTGCAACCGCAGGTACCATTTTACCTAATTATACATTTGGGATTATAAATAGAAAAAACATGAAAGAAATTGTTGGCCATGGAGACTTTAAATACACATTAGATAAGGAGTGGGGCGTGCAAGACCCTTCTAAAATTCCAGTAAATGACTGCCATGAAATGGTACAAGATACCCAAGGGCGTATTTTTATGACAACCACTGGGGCAAACAATAATAATATCATAATCTATAACAAGTCAGGAAAAGTACTATCTTCTTGGGGTACCCAATTTCCAGGGGCACATGGATTGTCAATCGCAGGTGAGGGTAGTGACCAGTTTTTATTCATAACCGATCCGGAAACCCATCAAGTTCATAAAACCACATTGGAAGGAAATATTATAATGACGCTAAATCGGCCAAAAGAGGTCAAGGAATATACCAAAGATGACGAATTCAACCCAACTGAAACGGCGATAATGCCAAATGGTGATTTTTATGTTGCTGATGGTTACGGTAAAAACTTCATTATCCACTACGATTCCAAAGGTGAATATATGGGACATTTTGGAGGAAGTGGAGCCAAAAATGATCAATTTAATTGCTGCCACGGAATAACTTTAGATACGAGAGATAGCTCTAAACCTACTTTATTAATTACATCTCGTGCCAGTCAGGAATTTAAACGTTTTTCGTTAGATGGAAAACACATAGAAACAATTTCTCTCCCGGGATGCTCTATTTGTAGACCTGTAATCCATGGTAATAATATGTATTTTGCAGTTATCGTAACCAAAACTTGGGATTCTTGGGATGGTATGCTTGCTGTTTTGGACAGTGACAATAAAGTGATTTCATTGCCAGGTGGAAGCGAACCTGAATATACAAATGGAAAATTAACCCCTCCAGTATTCGATGGTAAAACATTTAGAAATCCACATGATGTCCTGGTAGATAATGATGAGAATCTGTATGTACCACAATGGGCATCTGGAAAAACATATCCAGTTAAATTAAATCGAATCTAAGTACGTTCTCATAGATGAATCTATTTCTAGCATTTGATTTTACCACTTTTGTCGGTCGTTTTCATCCACTTTTTGTACATCTTCCAATAGGGTTTTTGCTTTTAGGCATTCTTATGGAATGGTTCCAGAGATTAAGCAAGAAAGAGAAATTAAGCAACTTAATTAGTTACGCCTGGCTTTTGGGAGGTATTGGTGGTGCTTTGGCAGCTTTCTGTGGTTGGTGGTTAGGTGAGTCCGGTTTGTATTTTGAGGAGGATTTATTTCTACATCGTTGGATCGGCACAGCAATTGTATTATTGGCTTTTATAGGGTGGTGGATAAAGAAAGATCCTAAAAAACACTCCAATCTTGTCCATCAAGGCATAAATATCCTTCTAATTGCATTCCTTACTTTAGAAGGGCATTTGGGCGGAAATCTGACACACGGCGAAACATATTTATTCGAGTATGCACCTGAAGGAATAAGAAATATAATGTTGGGCGAAAGGGCAGAAGTCATAGATCTCTCCACTGCGGATTCAGTAATTGTATACAATGATTTAGTAGAGCCCATTTTTGAAGAAAAGTGTTTTGCATGCCATAATAATGAAGTGAAACGTGGAGGTTTAAATATGGCTTACAAAGATTCTATGTTAGCTGGGGATAATGGTGAATCGGTATTATTGGTAAATAACGCTCAAGAAAGTGAGTTATTTAGACGCATAACCCTTCCGAATAATAATTTAAAGTTTATGCCACCAGTTGGCAATCCCTTGACCTATGATGAAATTAAAATTATAGAATGGTGGATAGAACAAGGGGCATCTTTTGATAAATTAGTAGTAGACGTAAATGTAACGGAAGATATCAAACCAGCTTTATTACGGCAATATAATCTAGATACCAGCCCACGACCATATTATGAAATGGTCAACAATATAGCACCAATGGATAGTTTGCAGTTAGAAGCTTTAGAAGAAATGGGTTTTTCTGTTAACCTCTTAGGGGGTAAAAACCCACTATTGGATGTAAAATATTCGGGAAAGCAATTGACCATTGAGCTTTTAAAAAGTTTAGAACCTGCCGCTCAACATATCACGTGGTTATCACTGGGAAAAACTAATATATCTGATGAAGGACTTTCAATAATTGCTAAGTTTGAGAACTTGACGAGATTACAACTGGAAAACACCAAAATATCGGACAATGGAGTTAAAGCTATATCAAATTTAAAACATCTAGAAGCACTAAATCTATACGGTACAGAAGTTACGAATGATTGTCTATCAGATTTGCAAAAGATGGAAGGACTTAAAAGAGTCTATTTATGGGCAACTAAAGTAAGTGCATCCGATGCCAAATCTTTGGAAGAAAGCAGAGAAGGCCTTGAAGTAATTATAGGGCAAGATTAAAGAACAGGACCACTTTATTTAAAATTTATAGATGATGCAATTAGCCATACAATGCCCACTTATTTTAAACAATACTAAATTATGTTCCAGTTATTCCAAAATAAAAAAATCCACATCTTTCGAGGTGGATTTTTATTTGATGTGGGCCCTACTGGATTCGAACCAGTGACCCCCTGCTTGTAAGGCAGGTGCTCTGAACCAACTGAGCTAAGAGCCCCAAAAGGAGTGCAAATATAGAATAGTTTTGGTTATGTCAAAAGAAAAAAATAGAAAAATTTAAAGCACTTCGGCAACTATAAAATTACTTCCGCCTATAAAGATGAAATCTCTTTTTGTAGCTCTCTGTTTAGCAGTCAAATAAGCTTCTGACACACTATTATATTTCTCGCCCAGTAAATCATATTTAGCAGCACTTTCTTTAAGGATTTTTTCACTCAGCCCTCTTTGAATGGCTGGTTTACAAAAATAATAATTTGCTTCTTTTGGAAATAATGGTAAAACTGTTTCTAGGTTTTTATCCTTTACAAATCCCAACACAATATGTAATTCCTCGTATTCCTCATTTTTCAATTGGTTTAACACCAATTCCAACCCTTCTTTATTATGGGCTGTATCACAAATGATTTTAGGTGCTAAGCCTAATTCTTGCCATCTCCCCATCAACCCCGTATTCTCAACTACTTGCAGCAGACCTTTTACGATATGTTTTCCCTGTATTACAAAATCATCCAATGTATCAAGTACCGCTAATACACCTTTTATATTTTTCTTTTGGTAATGGCCCAAAAGAGAAGTTTTATATTCTGGATATTCTTTTTCACTTGCCACCACTAGCTTGGCATTTTTAGATTTGGCAACTTCCGTGAAAACTTCAATTATCTCTTTTTGATGTTCGCTAATTACGACTGGGGTATTTTCCTTTATAACACCAGCTTTTTCAAAAGCAATTTTCGCCAAAGTATCACCTAACATATCAGTATGGTCCATACCAATATTGGTAATCAATGCTATTTCTGGTTTTATTATATTGGTAGAATCTAACCTTCCCCCCAATCCCACTTCTACAATTGCAATATCCACTTGTTGCTTTGCAAAATAAGCGAAGGCCAATCCAACGGTCATTTCAAAAAAAGAAAGTTTATTTTCTTCTAAAAACGCCTTATGCTCCTCAATAAATTCAGTAACAAATTTCTCGCCTACGGTTATTCCATTAACTCTTACGCGTTCCCGATAATCTTTAAGATGCGGAGAAGTATACAAACCAACTTTATAACCAGCTTCTTGTAGTATAGAAGCGAGCATATGACTACTAGAACCCTTACCATTGGTTCCTGCAACATGAATACTCTTAAATTTAGTGTGTGGATTTCCTAAATGCGCTGAAAGCGCTTTTATTCCATTTAATTTGGCATTAAATGCCTTTTTGCCTTGTTGTTGATACATTGGAAGCTGGTTAAACATCCAATCAAGTGTTTGTTGGTAGGTCACTCCCCTAGTTTAAAGTTCACAACTACAAACCCAACTTGTTGACTTGGAGCATTGGAATCCAAATTCCATTTATGCATAAAGGCAGTTTTTCTAGCAGGTTCCAAAAGACATGGGTTATTATTGGTTGTTCCTCTTACTCCTGGCGTTGCACTTATTACCTTTCCATTGCGGTCTACCACTATTTTAACAACTACCCTACCAGATTCATTACATTCTTGAGGTACTTTTCCTTTGTTAACCAAAGACCTACCGTTTAGACCATAACCTCCGGTGCCACTTCCAGAACCGGGGCTGCCGTAGTAACTTGTGGCATATGGGTCTCCGTCTGGACTGCCCTTATCACCAGCCCGATTATCATCGCCTTCACTACCTGTAGATGTGCCATCGGATTTGTTTAGACCACCCATTAACTCATCTAATTTTTTCTTTTTAGCCTCTTGTTCCGCTCTCGCCCTTTCTTCGGCATCCCTTTTTTCTTGAGCTTTACGTTCCGCTTCAGCTTTTGCCTTTCTATCAGCTTCCTCTGCTTGGCGTTTAGCCTCAGCTACAGCATCCGCTTTTCGCTTAGCCTCTTCTTTAGCTTGTTTAATCTTTATGGCTTCTTCATTTTCTTGGGTAAGTACTTTTTCTGCAGGAGCTTCTTTTTCTATAACTTTTTCTGGTACTTCTTCTTCAACAACCGCCTCTTCTACTTCTTGTTTTGTAGGTTCTACCGGTGGTGTATTTAAAGGCTCAGATTTTATTTTTTCTTTGGGTTGCACCCTGCCACTACCAAAATCCGTGGTGCCAAAATTTACAGATATACCATTTTCTATTGGAGGATCCATATATGTTAAGCCAATGTAGAATAACACCAACAACAAAACACTTAACAGCAAAGTGGTAAGTGTAAATGATTTTTTCTTGTGTCTCGTATCTAAAAATGCCATTTAATTGGGCCGCACTGCCAAAATGACCTTGTAATTATTCCGGTTAGCAATATCCATTACGTTAACTGCTTCCTTTATAGCGACATTTTCCTCCGCTCTAAGAATAATTGTGGGTTTGTCTTGACCCTCTAGTGCCTTTTTTAATTCAATTTCAATATATTCTCCGTTTATTCTCTCGTTATTCACAAAGTATTGTAAGTTTTTATCTATACTTACAGATACATTTTGAGTGTTAGTAGACTTTCCCTTTGCCTTTGGTAATAACAAGTCTAAAGCATTTGGTGAGTTAGCAGTAAGCATAAAGAATATCAACAACAAGAACACAATGTCCGTCATTGATGACATACTAAAGTCTGGACTAACTTTATTCCTTCCTTTTAGTTTCATACTTAAGGTTTAAAGAGGTTCGTTCAACAAATCAAGAAACTCTACAGCGTTAGCCTCCATTTTATGGACAACTTTATCTGTTCTATTTACCAAGTGGTTATAGCCCATGTAAGCAATAATACCTACTATTAAACCAGCTACCGTTGTTGTCATTGCCGTATAAATACCTGAAGCCAATGAACCCATTTCTGCTTGACCACCACTACTGGCCATTTCATGGAAAGCCAAAATCATACCAATTACCGTTCCCAAAAACCCAATCATAGGTGCGGCACCGGCAACAGTGGCCAAAACACTAACGTTCTTTTCTAATTTATACACCTCTAAAGTACCTGCATTTTCAATAGCAGTATTTATATCATCTAATGGCTTGCCTATTCTAGAAATTCCTTTTTCGGTTAATCTTGCCACCGGAGAATCTGTTTGTGCACATAAGATTTTTGCAGCTTCAAGTTTTCCTGTTGTAACATGATCACGAATCTGATTCATGAAATTCTTATCTATTTTAGAAGCGGCATTAACAGCAAGTAATCGTTCAAAATAAATATAAAGGGCAACACCCAGCATTAAAAATAATACCGTAATAATGATTACACTTCCAGTGCCCCCATTAAACACCAAATCCATTACAGATAGCGTTTTCTCTTCTGAAAGCAGCTCGTCTGTGGATGGATCTTGCGACAAATCTTGTAATAATAACATAGTATTCTTAATTATCAAATTTGCCATTATAACGGTGTTTTTAATATAAAATTATCCGTGTAGTACAAAATCTCTTAATAATATAAAAACTACCGCCCCACTAATAAAACCAATTAGTGCCAACCATGCAATCTTTTTAAGATACCAAAAGAAATCTATTTTTTCCATTCCCATGGCAACCACACCGGCAGCAGATCCAATTATCAACATACTACCACCTGTACCTGCAGAATAAGCAATAAAGTGCCACAGTGGGTTATCCAATGGCTCCCCGAACATACCCATACTAGCCGCCACCAATGGAACATTATCAATAACCGCAGAACCTACACCGAAGAGCATAACTACAATATCAGTATTAGGTATTGCCGAATTTAAGCTTTCCGCATAATGGAACAACATACCTAAAGACTCTAGGGCGGCCACTGCAAGTAAAATACCTAAAAAGAAAAGAATACTAGGCAATTCAATTTTTGACAAGGAATGATGCACTGGGCTATGATGACCACTATGGTCGGCATCCTCACCATCAAGACTGGATATACTAAACTTTTTATTACTATAAATTTCAGCAAAAGTAGCTACAACGGCTAAAGATAACATCATACCAACATAAGGGGGTAAATGCGTAATTGTTTTAAAGAACGGCACAAATACAATGGCGCCAAGTCCCAAATAAAGCATTGTTGATCCATATTTAGACTTGGGTTCTTCTTTAATAAAATCTCCTTCAATAACCCCTTTAAATGCTTTTTTATTACCAGCAATTAACGTTGGCACTATCATACAAATGATTGATGGTATTAAAACGTGTATTACCAATTGACCAGCAGAAACTTTATTAGCTATCCACAACATAGTTGTTGTCACATCCCCAATAGGTGACCACGCACCACCGGCATTTGCGGCAACGATAATCATACCTGCAAACCAAAGCCGCGTATTTCTATCATTTATTACTTTTTGAAGTATGGTAATCAATACAATAGTCGCCGTAAGATTGTCTATGATCGCAGATAATATAAAGGCTAATATTGAAAACAACCATAACAACTTTTTCTTGCTTCTTGTTCGGATATATCCTTTAATGGTAGCAAAACCGTCAAAATAATCTATAATTTCCACTATAGTCATTGCACCTAAAAGGAATACCAAGATTTCTGCAGTCTTTCCTAAATGATGCAATAAAATTTCATCTATATGACTAGGTTCCAGCTCCCGTAATTCTGCATTCACTTCAAATACAGACATGTGATTTAAAGCTATTATAGCCCAAAGGATGGCCATCATGGCCAAAGCAGGTATTAACTTATCTATTTTAAGGTTATGCTCAAGGGTTATTGCTAAATACCCTGCTAAAAAAACAATAATAATTATAGTTTCCATTCTTAGTTGGTTTTATATTGATCTTATAAAGATTTCCAAATATAGATTATGAAATCTTAAAAATAAATTCCTTAAAGATATTTAAAAATGTGGTTTTAGAGGAATTTCGTTTGGGATTAATAGCAAGAATATTGAAACTCAAACTTTTAAGCACAAAAAGCATCAAATCTCAGCATATATTTACGAGGCAAATATTTAACATCTCATCAAAAGAATCTATTATAGTTCTTTAACTTCTTCATAAAATATACTAAATACCAGCCTCAAATCTTATTTAATATGGTATAACCTTATATTTGTATAACAAGAATATGATAAGCTATTATTTATGGATTTTACGCTAACGGAAGAACAAGAATTAATAAGACAAGCTGCAAGGGATTTTGCTAACAATGAACTATTACCAGGTGTAATTGAAAGAGATGAAAACCAAAAATTTCCTAAAGATGAAGTTCAAAAAATGGGAGAGCTAGGTTTTCTTGGAATGATGGTAGACCCTAAGTACGGTGGTAGCGGCCTAGACACTTTATCCTATGTTCTCGTGATGGAGGAACTATCAAAAATTGATGCTTCTTCCTCGGTAATAGTATCTGTAAATAACTCACTAGTATGCTGGGGCTTAGAAACTTTTGGAACAGAGGAGCAAAAAGAGAAATATCTTACCAGATTAGCCTCTGGTGAAATATTAGGCGCATTTTGTTTGTCTGAGCCAGAAGCCGGCAGTGATGCTACATCACAAAAAACAACGGCAATAGATAAAGGCGACCATTATATCTTGAATGGAACTAAAAATTGGATCACGAATGGTGGAACTGCTGATGTTTATCTAGTTATAGCTCAAACGGACAAAGGAAAAAAGCATAAAGGAATCAATGCCCTAATCGTAGAAAAAGGTGCAGAAGGGTTCGAAATTGGACCTAAAGAAAATAAATTGGGTATAAGAGGCAGTGACACCCACTCTCTTTTATTTAACGATGTTAAAGTCCCAAAGGAAAATAGAATTGGCGAAGATGGCTTTGGATTTAAATTTGCTATGAAAACACTTGCAGGTGGTCGTATAGGAATAGCTGCACAGGCATTAGGAATTGCTGCAGGAGCCTATGAATTGGCTTTAAAATATTCCAAAGAACGTAAAGCGTTTGGTACAGAAATTAGTAACCATCAAGCTATTGCATTTAAATTGGCAGATATGCACACTCAAATTGAAGCGGCGCGTAATTTAGTCTATAAGGCCGCATGCGACAAAGATAATGGGTTTGATTACGATTTATCCGGAGCAATGGCAAAACTGTACGCTTCTAAAGTTGCCATGGAAACTACAGTAGAAGCTGTTCAGGTCCATGGAGGAAATGGGTTTGTAAAGGAATACCATGTTGAAAGATTAATGAGGGATGCTAAAATCACTCAAATTTATGAAGGCACATCAGAGATTCAAAAAATTGTAATTTCCAGGAGTATCTTAAGATAATTTACCATTCAAATAGCATAACCCCTAAAAAAGACGGGGTTATATTTTTTATATATAGATTTTGAAACGTTACACCTCTATATGCTCATGGTTATATTGTTAGAATTTGCCACACAAAGCCAATCAACCCCTATTTATCTACTTACCATATATAATTATACACTAAATTTATCATTCTGATAAAATCAACTACCCAATAATTCATTATTGTAGTTTTTTTACAGATTATTTAATTACGTTGAATTTTTTATTCGATTGTATTCAAATCGTTGAATATAATTCAGATAAAATGATATTTTTGAACAAATACCATAAAGAATGAAGTTGAAGAAGCAAGGTTTATACCTACCGGAATTTGAACATGATAACTGTGGCGCAGGATTTATATGTAGCCTTAAAGGAAAAAAATCCAATGATATAATTCATAAAGCCTTGGAAATTCTAGAGCGCCTAGAACATAGGGGTGCTGTTAGTGCAGACGGTAAAACTGGTGATGGCGCTGGAATATTAATAGATATACCTCATGATTTCTTCCAAGAAGAGTGTGGTTTTGAGCTTCCAAAACAAGGAGAATATGCTGTTGGTAATGTCTTTTTTCCACAAAAGGAAAATCAACGTCAATACTGTATATCTGTTTTTGAGGAAAACATTAAAAAACAAGGGCTTCAACTTTTAGGGTGGAGAGATGTTCCTGTGAACAGATCCGTTCCAGGCAGAATAGCAGCTGAAACAGAGCCCTTTGTTAAGCAAGTATTTATTGGCAAAGCAAGTAAGGAACAGAGTTATTTTGAATTCAACCTCAAGTTATATATTTCTCGTAAAACCTCGGAGCATGCGATTATAAATTCCAAGTTATCTGAAAGCAAATTCTTCTATCTTCCTAGCTTATCAACAAAAATTATAATATTCAAAGGATTATTAATGCCTTTGGATATAAGTTTATACTATGCAGATTTAATGGATCCCAGAGTGGTGACCAGATTAGCATTGGTACACCAGAGATTCTCAACAAACACTTTCCCAACATGGGATTTGGCACAACCTTTTAGATACATGTGCCATAATGGAGAAATAAACACTTTGCGAGGTAATGTTTCCAGAATGTATTCTAGGGAGGAGTTACTAAAGAGCGATATGTTTGGAGATGAGATAAAAAATATCTTACCTATAATTTTACCAAGGAAATCTGATTCTGCAACCATGGATATGGTAGTTGAATTATTATTGATGACCGGACGTTCACTACCCGAAGTAATGATGATATTGGTACCTGAAGCTTGGGAGAAAAATGATGAAATGTCCGAAGCAAAGAAAGCTTTTTACGAATATCACTCTTGTATGATGGAACCTTGGGACGGACCTGCATCCATACCTTTTACAGATGGTAATTTTATTGGTGCTGTTTTAGATAGAAATGGACTTAGACCATCTAGATATTCTGTTACTAAAGACGATTATGTAGTAATGTCCTCTGAAACCGGTGTAGTTGAAATTGCTCCGGAAAATGTTGAGTTTCATGGTCGTTTAGAGCCGGGAAAAATGTTTTTGGTAAACATGGAGGAAGGACGCATTGTAAATGATGAAGAAATAAAAGAGGATATTGCCAAAAAACACCCATACAAAAAATGGTTGGACAAAAACTTAGTCCATTTAAAAGACATACCTTATAATGACTGTCCCTTATTTTTAGGGGAAGCTTCTTTAGAAAAAAGGAAATCGGTGTTTGGTTACACATTAGAAGATATTAATACCATAATACTTCCAATGGGCAAAACTGCCAAAGAACCTATTGGATCTATGGGTTCTGACACGCCGATAGCAGTATTATCACAAAGACCGCAATTGATCTATAATTATTTTCAACAATTATTTGCTCAAGTTACTAATCCCCCTTTAGATGGTATCCGTGAAGAACTCATTACGGACATAAGTCTAACACTGGGAAGTGATCACAATATTTTTGAATTTTCAGAACTTCATTGTAGAAAACTAAAAATACAAAATCCGGTAATTTCAAAAGAGGATTTAGATAAAATCAAAAACTACGATGCTAGCCCAGACTATCAAGTAGTTTCCTTACCAATGCTATATGAAGTCCAAAAAGGAAATAACGGTTTAGAAGATGCTTTGGAATCTATGTTAAAACAGGCTTCTGAGGCTGTTGACAAAGGTGCCAACATCATTATACTATCAGACAGAAGCGTAAATACAGAAAACGCACCAATACCGGCTTTGTTAGCTTGTTCTTATGTGAATAGTGGACTTCAAAAATTAGGTAAAAGATCTAAGCTAAGTATTATTATAGAGTCAGCAGAGCCACGTGAAGTACACCATTTTGCACTTCTTTTTGGATTTGGAGCCAGTGCAATAAATCCTTATTTGGTTAATGAGATCATAGCTGAACAGATAGAAGAACAGGATATTACTGATTTCACGTTTGAAGAGGCGGTTAAAAATTACAACAAGGCCATTGGGAAAGGCATTTTAAAGGTAATGAACAAAATAGGCATCTCTACATTAAACTCATACAGAGGCTCCCAACTTTTCGAATGTATAGGTATTAATACCAAAGTGGTTGATAAGTATTTCCCAAATACACCAACACGTATTCAAGGTATTGGATTATACGAAATTGAAAAAGAAGTAGCTAAACGCCATGAAAAGGCCTTTACTAGCAAAGAAGTTGCTGCAAATCTTGACTTGGAAATTGGTGGTGAATACAGATGGAGAAGAGATGGTGAAAAGCATATGTTCAATCCATTAAGTATTGCCAAGCTTCAAAAATCTGTTCGGAATAACGAACCAGAGACGTACAAGGAGTATTCAAAAATGGTTAACGAACAAGCTCAAAACCTAATGACCATTAGGGGGCTGTTTGAATTTTCCAATTTTGACCCTATACCAATAGACGAAGTAGAACCTTGGACAGAAATTGTAAAAAGGTTTAAAACTGGAGCAATGTCTTATGGATCTATTAGTAAGGAAGCCCATGAAAACTTAGCCATAGCAATGAACAGAATTGGTGGCAAGAGTAATTCAGGTGAAGGTGGTGAGGACGAAAATAGATTTTATAAGAATGCTACTGGAGATTGGAGAAATAGCGCTATTAAACAAGTAGCATCTGGCAGATTTGGAGTTACATCCAATTATCTTACCAATGCCAAGGAAATTCAAATTAAAATGGCCCAAGGAGCCAAACCGGGAGAAGGTGGACAATTACCAGGACCGAAGGTAAATCCTGAAATAGCAAAAACAAGAAATTCCACTCCATATGTTGGACTTATTTCCCCACCTCCACATCATGATATTTATTCTATTGAGGATTTATCACAGCTTATTTATGACTTAAAATCAGCCAACAGAAAAGCTCGTATAAATGTTAAATTAGTTTCAGAAGTTGGTGTTGGCACTGTTGCAGCAGGAGTTGCAAAAGCAAAAGCTGATGTAGTGTTGGTATCAGGGTTTGATGGTGGAACAGGTGCATCTCCTCTTACTTCTTTAAAGCATGCAGGTCTACCTTGGGAACTAGGTATAGCAGAAGCACAACAAACATTGGTTTTAAACGATTTAAGAAACCGTATAGTTTTAGAATGTGACGGACAGTTAAAAACAGGTCGTGATGTTGCTATCGCTTGTTTACTCGGAGCTGAAGAATTTGGTTTTGCTACGGCACCACTAGTTGCCTCTGGATGTATTATGATGCGTGTGTGTCATCTAAACACTTGCCCGGTAGGTATAGCAACACAAAATCCAGAATTACGTAAAAAGTTTAAAGGGAAACCAGAACATGTCGTAAATTATATGTATTTCGTTGCCCAAGAATTACGCGAAATTATGGCACAACTAGGCTTTAGAACATTGAATGAGATGGTTGGGCAAGTACAAAAACTAGATCGTAAAAAGGCTATAGAACATTATAAAGCAGCTGGGATAGACTTAACACCTATACTACATCAGGTTAATGTTCCCAAGGGCACTAAACTTTATAATACACAAAAGCAAAAACACGAAGTTGAACATTCTATTGAGTTCGATATTATAGAAAAAGCGAATCCTTCTTTATTTAGAAAAGAAAAACTTAGCTTAGATTATCCCATTTGCAATACTGATAGAGCTGTAGGGGCAATCATTAGTAATGAAATTTCCAAAACATATGGTGCAGAAGGCTTACCTATAAACACATTAAAGTTAAACTTTACCGGTTCTGCGGGTCAAAGTTTTGGGGCCTTTGCCACTAGGGGATTAACCATGATCGTAAACGGCAACACTAATGATTATTTAGGCAAAGGATTATCAGGTGCCAAACTTGTGATTAAAGTTCCCGATGGTTCTACCATAGTTCCAGAAGATAACGTTATTACAGGTAACGTAACCTTATATGGTGCAACTGCAGGTAGGGCCTACATCAATGGTAAGGCAGGCGAAAGATTCTGTGTTCGTAATTCAGGAGCTAAAGCAGTGGTAGAAGGTATTGGAGATCACGGATGTGAGTATATGACAGGTGGTATAGCTGTTATACTTGGTGAAGTCGGTAGAAATTTTGGTGCAGGAATGAGTGGAGGTATTGCATTTGTACTTGATCAAAATAACACCTTTACAAAACGTTGCAGTGGCGAAGGCTTAAACCTTTTAAAGGTAACAGAAGATAATGACATCAAACAACTAAAGGATTTAATTACTAGTCATTACAATTCTACACTCAGTCCATTAGCTCAAAGAATTTTGGAGAATTGGGAAACTTATTTACCTCAATTTATTAAGGTGTTACCAGAAGAATATAAACAAGCACTAATTCGCTTGGAGAAAGAAAATTTACAAACTATATAAAATCGAGAGATGGGGAAGATAACAGGATTTTTGGAATTCGATAGGAAAGTAGAATCATATGTACCTGTAAAGGATCGGGTGAAAAATTATAAGGAGTTTACGGTTCCTATGAAGGAAAAGGAGCTTAAGGAACAAGGTGCCCGTTGTATGGATTGTGGCATTCCATTTTGCCATAGCGGCTGTCCATTAGGTAATTTAATTCCAGATTTTAACGATGCCGTGTATCGTGGAAAGTGGGAAAAAGCGAGTGAGATTTTGCACTCAACAAATAATTTCCCAGAATTCACTGGTAGATTATGTCCTGCTCCTTGTGAGGAAGCATGCGTTTTAGGCATCAATGAAGACCCCGTATCTATAGAAAATATAGAGAAGAACATTGTAGAAACAGCATTTAAAAAAGGATGGATCACAGCCAACCCACCTTTAAACAGAACAGGAAAGAAAGTTGCTGTTATTGGTGCTGGTCCTGCAGGACTTGCAGCAGCTCAACAACTTAATAGAGCTGGTCATTTGGTTACCGTGTTTGAACGAGACCAAAAACCTGGTGGACTTTTGAGATATGGTATTCCTGATTTTAAAATGGAAAAGAATGTCATTGATCGTAGATTGGAAATTTTAAAAGAAGAGGGCATCGTATTTGAATGTGGTGTTCATGTGGGTAAAGATGTTAAGGCTGGCGAATTAAAAAATAATTTTGACGCTATAGTGCTTTCCGGTGGAGCAACTATTAGAAGAAATTTACCTATTGAAGGATCGGATTTAAAGGGGGTTGTTCAAGCGATGGATTTTCTCGGACAAAACAATAGACGTGTAGATGGAATAAAAGACTTGGGCGAAGAGATACTAGCCACCAAAAAAGATGTTATTGTTATTGGAGGTGGCGATACCGGATCAGATTGTATTGGAACTTCCATTAGGCATGGGGCTAATTCCGTTTCAAATTTTGAAATTATGCCTATGGGAACCGAAGAAAGACCAGAGAACCAACCTTGGCCATTTTGGCCAATGAGGCTAAGAACAAGTTCTTCCCATAAAGAAGGTGCAGAACGGTTTTTCAGTATTTCCACCAAGAAATTCATTGGTGATGATAAAGGCAACCTTAAAGGGTTAATAACCTCTGAAGTAGAGTGGATACATACACCAGGCCAAAGACCACAGTTGAAAGAGGTTGAAGGCACAGAAAAGGAATGGAAATGCGAATTAGCATTGTTGGCCTTAGGTTTTACAGGTTCCGAAACAACTATTGCGGAACAGCTCGGTATAGAAATGGACGAAAGAACTAACATTAAAGCCACTGATACGGATTATAAAACCAACATTCCTGGTGTATTTGCAGCTGGTGATCAGCGTAGAGGTCAATCGTTAATTGTTTGGGCTATTTCAGAAGGCAGACAGGCAGCCCACCATGTAGATAAATACTTGATGGGAGAATCCGCATTGCCCCTTAAAGGTGACGGAGATTTGCCAAGAGTATAGACTGAGCTTCAATAACGAAAAGGCCATCTTTAAAGATGGCCTTTTCGTTGGCCCAATCTAATCTTGTGTAAACTTACTCCCCCACCAATCCACATTTGGCTCAAAATTCGGGGACAACATTTGCAAACGCTGGGCCTCTAAATCCGGCCATTTTTCTTTGATAATCATGAGTTGTCTTTGTGCCGATAACAATGAATCATATTGGGGATCTGGTTCTGGTATATTAGCACCAACATCTTTTAGCCATTGAAGTAACTTATCGTTCAGTCTTCTGGCAATTTCCGGTTGTTGACCTAATAAGTTATTTTGTTCCCCGATGTCTTTAGATAAATCATAAAGCTCGACGGTATCGTCTTCCCAATAATGTATGAGTTTCCAGTAGCCTTCTCTAATAATAGAGGAAGGATTTCCACCTTGGTTACCATAGTGTGGATAGTGCCAAAACAAAGGACGTTCTTTTTCCAACCTTTCTCCTTCCAAAATAGGTTTAAGGCTTATACCATCTATATGTTGTTCGGGTCTTAGGTCAATACCTGCCAAATCCAAAAGTGTCGGATAAAAATCGGTTCCAGTAACAGGGTAATCACTGGTACTTTGGTCGTTGTCCAACCAAGGCACTTTTATGAAATAAGGTTCACGAATACCGCCTTCCCACTGATACCCTTTCCCTCCACGTTCTGGCAGGTTCGAAGTAGAAAAAGAATCTCCGGAAGCAACCCCACCATTATCCGAGGTAAACACCACTATGGTATTGTCTTCTATGCCTGCTTCCTTCAATGACTTTAATACTACACCTACTGCATCGTCCATAGATTGGACCAACCCGGCATACACTGGGTTATCCTGTATCGTCCTAACGGGCAATATACGTTCCATTTGATAACCTCTATCTGCTATACCCAATGAGTCGGCCTTATCACGATACTTTTTCCATGTATGTTGTGAGGTTTGAATAGGACCATGCACGGCGTAAAAAGATAAAAAGGCAAAAAATTTACTGTCCTTTTGCTGCCTAATAAAGGCAGTAGTTTCTTTCGCCAAACGCATGGTGAGGTTTTCCCCGTCTACATTATTGGGTAAGTTAGGATTATCCCACGGAGAAAAATATCCACCTATAGGACTTCCCTTGTCCCATCCTCCAACATTAATATCAAAACCATGATTTTCTGGATAAGAACCTTCACTTCCCAAGTGCCACTTACCGGCAAAAAAAGTTTTATAACCAGCATCCTTAAATGCCTCTGCTAGGGTAACATCATTTTTGGGCAAAACATGTAAGTAACTTGCCGGTAATAATTTATCGTACCGTTTATTGGCGCGCCAATCTGTTCCTGTACGTGCCCCAATCCAATCCGTAATACCATGTCTAGCCGTAAACTTACCAGTCATAATGCTAGCTCTTGAAGGACTGCACACCCTACTTGCAGCATAACCTTGGGTAAAAACCATGCCTTCTTTGGCAATTTCATCTACGTTCGGGGTTTCATAGAATATACTTCCTGTCCTACTCAAATCATGCAACCCTAAATCGTCAACAAGTATAAATAGTACGTTAGGTTTTTTTTTGATTGGTAATGATTGTTTTTTACAACCATTTATAAGGATTAAAAAAAAGATGAATACGTGAAAGTTATATTTAGAAAACATTCATTTCATTTTCTCAAATATAATTAAAAAGGAAACCTAATACTTTTTACAACTTTATATTTCCCCATAAAAAAAGCCCCTTCACTGAACGTGAAGGGGCTTCGAAATAAGGCGGCTACCTACTCTCCCACTTGGTATAGCAGTACCATCGGCGCAAACGGTCTTAACTTCCCTGTTCGGAATGGTAAGGGGTGGGCCCCGTCGCCATGGCCACCTAAATCTTTGATATCTTAAAATGACATAATAATGGGACAGTTACCTTAAAGGAAAAAAGCACGTGCTTTTAAACGTAAATTATACGAAAAATCATAAAAAAAGGAGTGTGCGTTCCCCTGTCCGAGGACAGGGGAACCACGT
>CBFIGW010000042.1:0-22558 GCA_965662155.1 Maribacter sp.
AACTTCATGCGGACAAAGTAATCATGATATGAACTATAACAGAAGAAAATTTATTCAGAAAAGTACGGCAGGCATGTTAATGACCGGAGCCTCAATGATGTTTCCTATGGATTTGTTGGCAATGATGCGCAAGAAAGTAGGGCCAAACGACACTATAAATGTAGGTCTTATAGGATGTAAGGGAATGGGTTTTTCAGACCTTTCTTCTTTCCTTAAAATGAGTGATATAAATGTTATTGCCCTATGTGATGTAGACGAGAATGTATTACGGGAAAGAACTGCTGATTTGGCAAAAGCCGGAATAAAGAAACCAAAGTGGTATAAGGATTATCGAAAATTATTAGAGAATAAAGATATAGATGTAGCCATAATTGGAACTCCTGATCATTGGCATTGTTTACAATTAACGGATGCCTTAGAGGCAGGTAAAGATGTTTATTGCGAAAAACCAATTGCCAATTCTGTACAAGAGGCTAACCTAATGTTAGATTTTGTAAAAGCTCGTGACCGTATGGTCCAAATTGGACAATGGCAAAGAAGCCAACCTCATTTTGTAGACGCCATTAATTTTGTCCACTCCGGAAAGCTGGGTGAAATACGATTAGCCAAAGCTTGGGCGTACCAAGGTTGGATGAAACCTGTGCCCATTTTAGCGGATAGTGCGGTTCCTAGCGGTGTAGATTACGATATGTGGTTGGGGCCCGCTCCGAAACGGGCTTTTAATGCAAATAGATTTCACTTTAATTTTAGATGGTTTTGGGATTATGCCGGAGGTTTAATGACAGACTGGGGTGTACACCTAATAGATTACGCTCTTTATGGAATGAAAGCTGCAACACCAAAATCGGTAATGGCTTTGGGTGGTAAATTCGCATATCCGGATGATGCATCGGAAACACCAGATACATTACAAACTGTTTTTGAATATGATGGATTTTCTATTCTTTGGGAGCACGCAACAGGTATAGACGGTGGTAACTACGGTAGGAATCACGGAATTGCATTTATTGGAAATAATGGAACATTGGTATTGGATAGGCAAGGTTGGGAAGTAATTCCAGAAAAAGAATTTCAAGGATGGGGTAAAGAAGGAATTCCAAAAATGGAAGGAATGTCTTTTGACAATGGTGGACAAAGTGGCTTGGATTTACATACCCAAAATTTTATAGAAGCAGTAAAAACTAGGGACAATACAAAACTAACAGCTCCAATAAAAGTAGGTTATGATGCGGCATTAGTTTCCCATATGGGCAATGTGGCGTTTAAAACCGGTAATAGAATTTATTGGGACGATGTTACAGGCCAGTTTAAAAACGAAGAAGCCAACATACATTTAAAGGCCAATTATCACAACGGATGGGAATTACCTAAATTATAGACAATAAAAAGTCATTCATCTATATTTATCATTTAGCCCTTTACCGGATAAAATCATAGGTTTGATTTTTTCTAGTCTACTTATTTTTGTTTTGTCCTGTTTAGCCTTGCTAATGTATTCTGAATATTCTTTTTGTTTGTAAGGAGATAATGCTAGAAAAGCTTGGTTTAAATCAACATCGTTTTTTAATTCCTCTTTTAAAAGCTCGGATAACGGTGCTGATTTAGGCTTGGTTTTTTTAGATGCCAATTGCATACCTTTCCGTTGGTTTTCAATAGCTTCCTGAATATAAGCAGTGACGGCCATTTCATCTATTTCTTGTATAGAAGTGAACTTCCATTGCCGCATGGCTTTTGTTTTACCTTCTTGGGCATTTTGTAGTAAATTTTTTGGGTCGCTTAGAAAAACACCGTTAAAAAACCAAATGCAAAAGTGTTGCTTAAACTTACAAATGGCCAAAACATTTTTGTTCTTTAAGGTATATGTTGGAAAACTCCATTTAAATGTTTCTTCCAATTCAGTTTTTAAGATTATTTCTCTAAGTAATCCTATTTCTTTTTTGTAAATATGTTCTTCTTCAAAATAGGATTCTAATTTTTCAGATGTATCCATGATTTTTATACTTTACTTGTTGTAAGTTCGCATATTTTAACAATAACTTCAACTGCCTTTTGCATACTTTCCACAGGTACATACTCATATTTACCGTGAAAATTATGTCCGCCAGCAAATATATTTGGGCACGGAAGGCCCATGAAACTTAATTGTGAGCCGTCGGTTCCACCCCTAATGGGTTTTATGATAGGAGTAATACCTATTTCTTTCATGGCTTGTTCTGCAATTTCTACAATGTGGTAAACAGGTTCTACCTTTTCCCTCATATTATAATATTGGTCTTTCAAACTTAATTCAATACAATTACCGTTTGTTGTGTTGAGTACGTCAACTATGCTTACCAGTAGATTTTTTCGCTTTTCAAAAGCCGACTTGTCATGGTCTCGAATAATCATGTCCATGGTTACATTTTCAACATCACCATTTATTTTTCCAATATGGTAAAAACCTTCTCTATCTTGGGTTTTTTCTGGTATTTCATTGTCCGGTAATTTTGAAATTATTTTATTGGCAATTAAAATGGCATTTACCATTTTGTCTTTGGCATATCCTGGATGAACACTTTTACCTGTGATTTTTATGGTAGCACCGGCAGCATTAAAGTTTTCATATTCCAGCTCACCAATTTGGCTTCCATCCATAGTATATGCCCAGTCGGCTCCAAACTTTTCAACATCAAAGTTATGTGCACCGCGGCCAATTTCCTCATCTGGGGTAAATCCTACCCTAATGGTACCATGCTTAATTTCTGGATGGTTAATAAGATACTCCATAGCGGTAATTATCTCGGTAATACCGGCTTTGTCATCAGCTCCTAAGAGGGTAGTGCCATCGGTGGTAATTATTGTCTGTCCTTTATAGAGCAATAAATCATCGAAATAAGATGGAGATAACATGATATTTTTTTCATTGTTTAAAACAATGTCCTTACCATCATAATTGGAAATAATTTGCGGCTTAACATTGGTTCCTGTAAAATCTGGTGTAGTATCAAAATGGGCAATAAAACCAATAGTAGGTACTTTTTTATTGGTATTACTGGGCAGGGTCGCCATAATATAGGAATTGTCGTCTATGGTGACATTGTGCATGCCAATAGCTTTTAGTTCATCAACAAGCTTATTTGCTAAATCCCATTGTTTGGTAGTACTTGGAGTCGTATTTGATGATGGGTCACTTTGGGTATCTATACTAATGTAACTAATAAATCTATCTATGATTTCTTGCATGTTATCTGTTTTACATCAAAAATAGGCTTATATATTGTATTTTAGCGAGCACTTTTTAAGATTCTGATTCATGAAAACCCGTCGACTGTGTATAGTATTAAATATTGCTTTTATAGCGAGTTTTTATAATCTTAAAGCACAGGCAGACTGTATTCTTGGGGTTGGTATAACTGATAATACCATTTTGATTGATGTTTTTCAAATGAATGAATTTCAACAAGAAAACCTAGCCAATTTTGGAGCTGAATTACAATATAGGCAAGAGTTATTGAACAATAAATTGGAAAGTATTAAAAAAAGACATCCTCAAAGTAATTCGGACGAATTGTTGCAGTTGGCAGATAAGTATAAAAATGTTATGGACAGTATGCAATTGCTACAGGCAATGATGGATAAAAAAGTACTGTCTCTTTTTAATGAAAAGCAATACGAATTATACTTGTCACTTTGCAAAGAAGCCTCTCGTTCCCCTTTTATTGTAGTGCCCAAAGTATATTCAGATAGCACCTTGGTTAAAGAGGATTAATCTTTTAACTTTTATACCCCTTACTATAATTTTATCAGGTACAGTTTGTATTTTTGTGAATAACGAACCCATCCCATGTATAAATTTTTTATAAGACCTGTCTTATTTTTATTGGACCCGGAAAAAGTCCATTATATAAGTTTTTCTCTCATAAAGTTTTTTTCAAAAATTGGAATTTTAGGTGTAACCGCACCCTTTTTTAGGGTAGAGGATAAACGTCTGGAAAAGGAAATTTTTGGTCTCAAATTTAAAAACCCTGTTGGGTTAGCTGCTGGTTTTGATAAGAACGCAGTATTATTTAATGAACTCTCCCACTTTGGTTTTGGATTTGTAGAAATTGGAACCTTGACTCCAAAGCCGCAGGATGGTAATCCGAAAAAACGACTTTTTAGGCTTAAGGCAGATAAAGCAATTATTAACAGAATGGGTTTCAATAATAAAGGCGTGTTCGAGGCTGTTGAACAGCTTAAAAAGGAGCATAAAGTTTTAATTGGAGGTAATATTGGTAAAAACAAAGTGACCCCAAATATTGATGCAATTAAGGATTATCTCATATGTTTTGATGCGCTTTTTGACTACGTGGATTATTTTGTTGTGAATGTTAGCTCGCCAAATACACCTGGATTAAGGGATCTTCAA
This sequence comes from Maribacter sp., assembly GCA_965662155.1. GTDB lineage: Bacteria > Bacteroidota > Bacteroidia > Flavobacteriales > Flavobacteriaceae > Maribacter. The sequence continues at coordinate 4,388 of CBFIGW010000042.1, forward strand.
GATAAAGAACCTCTTACGGCACTTTTAAAAGAACTGCAAAAAGAAAATAATAAATATGCGGAGAAGAGGAATACAAAGCGCAAACCAATACTATTGAAGATTGCTCCTGACCTAACCGATAATCAGTTAATGGATATTATTGATATCGTAAGTATTACTAAAATAGACGGTATAATTGCAACAAATACTACGATTGCCAGAAATGATTTAAAATCAGATTGTCTATCGGTAGAACAGTCCGGTGGACTAAGTGGTAAACCTCTAAAGAATAGAAGCACCGAGGTTATTCGTTTCCTTTCAAAAAACAGTAATAAGGCCTTTCCAATAATTGGTGTAGGCGGTATCCATTCTGCAGAGGATGCACTCGAAAAATTGGAAGCAGGTGCAGATTTAATTCAACTTTGGACCGGTTTTGTATATGAAGGACCCGCTTTGGTCAAAAAAATAAACAAAGCTATTTTGCAAAAATTAGGATAAGCTCTAATAATTATTATTTAGTCCAATAATCTATCACCAAAACGTCATCTAAATGCGGGCCCAATACGCTACCAAATGCCTTATGGTCTGGATGTGGAAGATATGTTGCCCTATCTTCTTCACTATCAAAAGTTAGAAAAAAACAATGGGTAAACCCTTTATCCAAACCTTCGGGACTGTTGTTGGTTCCCCATTCATAACCTTTAATTTCCTTAATTTTAGATGGCAGTGCATGAAAGGCATCTTCTACCTTTTTAATGTCTTCTGCTTTGGTGTTATCCTTAAATTTAAAGAGTACTACATGTCTAAGCACACTGTCTTTGCTTTTGGTCATTTTTTCAATTCTGGAGTTTTTTTTGGTTATATCCTCATTGTTTGTAAAGCTAAAAGTCAGAGTAGAAATTAAAGCTACGGCAATAATATATTTTATTTTCATGTTTTTTATTTTTGAACAAGATATTAAAAATTAAAACGGTAACCACAGAATTTGTAATTTTCCAACGAAGCTAATTACTTTTAATTTGGATTATAATATACTATTGGCATTTTCTTTGGCTACTGCTGTTCTAGCAATTTCACCGGGACCGGATAACATATTTGTTCTTATACAAAGTATGGTCAATGGTAAAAAATCTGGCTTCTCCATAATTGCCGGTTTAATGACAGGGTGTTTGGTGCATACCTCATTACTTGCCTTTGGTGTATCTGTACTATTAAAACAAAATCCAGAAATTTATAATGGAATAAAGGTTTTTGGTGCCTTATACTTGTTGTACTTAGCATTTACGGTTTTTAAGGGTAATTCTGATATTACGCTGGGAAAAACAGAAAAAGGAACTAAAAGTTATTTTAATTTATTTAGACAGGGATTTATAATGAATGTTCTTAATCCAAAAGTCACCATATTCTTTTTAGCTTTTTTTCCAGGATTTTTATTCTCAGAAGACTTGAATACAGTTGTTCAATTTTACATACTAGGCATACTTTTTATTTTAGTCTCAAGTGGAGTATTTGGTGCTATTGCAGTTTTGTCTGGAAGTATTGGCATTTTTATTAAATCGAACAGTAGATTGGGGCTTTATCTTAAATGGTTGCAAATCATAGTATTCATAGGATTGGCAATTTATTTGTTACTGTCCTAAATTTAATTTGGGGTATAATATGTATCTGCTCTAGATAGTACTTCGTATTTTTACTGTATGCCTAATTCAAAAATAAAACTGATAGAATGCCCACGAGATGCTATGCAGGGTATCAAGATGTTCATTCCTACGGACCAGAAGGTGAAATATATACAATCTCTATTGGGCTGTGGTTTTGATACTATTGATTTTGGCAGCTTTGTTTCGCCACGGGCAATACCGCAAATGGTAAATACTGCTGAGGTTTTATCTAAATTGGATCTTAGCACGACTAAAAGTAAACTTTTGGCTATAGTGGCAAATGTAAGGGGAGCCCAAGATGCGGTTTTACATGAGGAGATAGATTATTTGGGATTCCCATTTTCTATATCTGAGAATTTTCAAATGAGAAATACACATAAGACTATTGAACAATCGGTAGAAACATTAAAACAAATTTTTGATATTGCGCATACCGCCCAAAAAGAAGTGGTGACTTATATATCAATGGGGTTTGGAAACCCATATGGCGACCCGTGGAATGTTGATATTGTTGGACAATGGACGGAGAAATTATCTAGTATGGGTGCTAAAATTCTATCGTTGTCAGATACTATAGGTTCATCAGACCCTCAAACTATTCATTACTTATTTTCAAATTTAAGACCTAACTACCCAAATATTGAGTTTGGTGCCCATTTGCATACTACCCCAACAAAATGGCATGAAAAAGTCGAAGCTGCGTATAAAGCTGGATGTACAAGATTTGATGGTGCCGTTCAGGGTTTTGGGGGCTGCCCAATGGCAAAGGACGAGCTAACTGGAAATATGCCCACAGAAAAAATGCTTTCTTACTTTACAACCGTTAAGGCAAATACAGGATTAAACCCTATGGCTTTTGAGGCGGCTTACAATAAGGCAACTGAACTTTTTACGGCTTATCATTAAAAAACGCCCTCTTGGGGCGTTTTTAAAATTTCAACCAACATAATTTCTAGAAACGTAGTTCCAGACCTCCAAAGAGACCAAATGGCAGTCCTGGTCTTAGTCCGGCAGGAACTCTTGCCACTGCGTAGGTTTCATCCAATAAATTCATCATATTTACGGTAGCTGCAATATTTTGATTAAAGCGATATTTACCACCTAAGTCAAGAACAATATTAGAGGCTACTTTTTCATTAACAGGAATAGTTCCAGAACCTGCTCGTGTCCTAAACGCACCGTTGAGTCTTCCGCTAAAGTTAATTTCATATTTAGCGTGTTCTAGGGAGAGTGTAGCGTTCATCTGGTGTTTGGAAAGATAAGGTAGTTCATCTCCCTTTGTAACCGCCCCCCATATATCGTTATTGCTTCCGAAACTATTTAGAAATTCAGTATCCGTAAAAGTATAGCCCAGGGTTAAGGGCAGAATAAACTCTTTGGCATTGGGTAAAAGGTTATAGTTTAACAATAGCTCAAGTCCTTGCACCTTAACTTCTCCCGCATTAAATTGGTCCAAAGACCCTGTGCCTCCTGTGGCGGCTAAATCGCTACCCAATAGGTTACTGTAATCATTATAAAACCCTACGAATTCACCGGTTAAGCCAGCATACGAAAAACGTGTACCTAATTCGTAATTAATGCTTTCTTCAGGTTCTTCACCCACCTGGTTACTAGGTGGTGAAAAACCCTTGTGAACTCCACCGAAAAGGGAGATGTTGTCAAAGTTATAGTTAAAGCCAATTCCTGGAATAAAAACATTTACTTGATTCTCACGTTCTGAAATATCTGGCCCCAGTCTATCAACATCACTAGTGCCGTAATCCAAACGACTTAGGGTTATATTCTCATAACGAATACCAGGAGTTAATGTCAGGTTTTTATATTTTAATTTATACAGTGCATAGGAAGAAAAAGCTTTTGCATCACTAATACGATTGGCGTTGGTGCCTGGAATTCCAGCATTAACAAGAATCATGGTTCCATTTATCATGTTGTAATCGTCTACCCATTGAAAACGATCTTCCTCATCAAAATGATACCGTAGGCCAACTTCAATATCGTGGAACGTGTTTTCACCTGTCCAATGATAATCTAATTTGGTTTGGATGCCTGTAGACAGATACTTTCGATTATTTGCTTTAACACCTAAAACGTCTTCATTGTCTGCGTTGTTTGATCCATTAACGATATTGTAATAATTTGAGAAACCAATAGGGTCGCCTATAACTGATGCTATACCTTCCCGCTCACCATTAAAGGTAAGATAGTCTAGTTTGTACCAGTTTCTATTGAATTTATTGTAATAGCCTACTGTGGTGATAGTGAAATAGTCAGTAAATTTTAATGTATGCGTTCCCATGAATTGTAAATGTTCCGTATTCATTTGGTCGGCTTGTGATCCGGCATATCTCCTAAAAGGTGTAGCCTCGAAATCACTTTGTGTTAAACCTAAATAAGTTTCATTCGAAACTTCATCACTATATTGAAATTTTAGCTCAAATTCTTGTTGTACAGGAGCATTGGCATTTGTTCTCAATTTTAATTTAGTAACTAGGTCATTTTTGTCGAACCCTGTATCCTCGCCATTATCAAGAATTTTGAACCCATTAGAATTATAGTTTAAATACTCTATGGAATAACCAAAATTCTTATTGCTGTCACCAAGTTGAGCATGTAAGCGACCACTCTGAAAACTACCATAACTGGAGTTAAGGAAAATTCCGAATTTATCCGGTACTTCGGTAGAAAGCATATTTATGGCACCTCCAGTTGTGTAAGGACCATATTGTACCTGACTACTGCCCTTTAAAATTTCAACCGCTTGCATACGCGCTATAGTGGGGAAGTAATACGCCGAAGGTGCGCTATAGGGGGCAGGGGCAATTAAAACACCATCTTCCATTAAGGTAATCTTAGAACTTCTTTCGGGAGAAGTTCCCCTTAAACTTATATTTGGACGTAATCCAAAACCATCCTCTTCATATACATTTACACCGGGAACACTTCGAAGTGTTCTGTTTACATCGGTATAATTAAATTTCTTAATTTCTTTTGGAGAGAGATAGTAAGCGGAACCTGTTCTATTACGAGCTTCGAATTTGCTCCCTAAAATAGTTTTTGCTGAAATTACCACTTCATTTAATCGAATAGAATCCATTTGTGAGGTGTTGGTTTCCTGTGCAAAAGAAATTGAGGTTGTTAGTAAGAGTAGTAATAGTATTCGTGATGACATTGCAATTTATTTAGACTGATTAAAAATAATAATAATGATGCAAAAATATATGGCAATTTCGAAATCACAAAGCTTATTTAGAATAAATAAAAATAATAAAACCTTAGGTGTTGGTTATCAAAACATTAAGTAGAAACTTTAACACTCGACATTAAATTATCCTTTTAAAAAGTATGGATGAATGCTCAGTAAAAATCATTACATTTGCACGCAATTAAATCCTTAATTGCCATGGAAGCCCACCTAAATAAAATTCTCGGAGAAGGTTTAACATATGACGACGTACTTTTAGTACCCGCATTTTCTGAAGTTCTACCTAGAGAAGTAAATATTCAAACAAAATTTACGAGAAACATTACTATTAATGTTCCTATTGTATCCGCTGCCATGGATACGGTTACAGAGAGTAGAATGGCTATTGCCATCGCCCGTGAGGGAGGCATAGGTGTTTTGCACAAAAACATGTCTATTGAGCAACAAGCGCTAAAGGTAAGAAAGGTAAAGCGTGCAGAAAGTGGTATGATTTTAGATCCAGTTACCTTGCCTAAAAATGCTTATGTAAGGGATGCAAAAGCCAATATGAAGGAGTTTAGTATTGGAGGTATTCCTATAGTTGATGATTCCGGAAAATTAATTGGTATTGTAACCAATAGGGATTTACGTTTTGAGAAAAATAATGATAGACCAATTGCTGAGGTAATGACCTCCGAAAATTTGGTAACCGTAAGTGAAGGTACCAGTTTGGAACAGGCAGAGGATATTTTACAGGAAAACAAGATTGAAAAGTTACCTGTAGTTGATAAGGACAATAAGCTAGTTGGACTTATTACTTTTAGAGATATAACAAAACTTACCCAAAAGCCAATAGCGAACAAAGACCAGTATGGTAGATTACGTGTAGCCGCAGCACTTGGGGTAACCGGAGATGCTGTTGATAGGGCGGAAGCCTTGGTGAATGCCGGTGTAGATGCTGTTGTGATTGATACGGCTCATGGTCATACCAAAGGTGTGGTTTCAGTTTTGAAAGAAGTTAAAAAGAAATTCCCTCAGTTAGAGGTTATTGTAGGGAACATTGCAACTGGTGAAGCTGCCAAATATTTAGTGGAAGCTGGGGCGGATGCCGTAAAAGTGGGTATTGGTCCAGGCTCTATTTGTACCACACGTGTAGTTGCTGGTGTAGGTTTTCCACAGTTTTCAGCTGTATTGGAGGTATCTGCTGCAATAAAGGGGTCAGGTGTACCCGTTATTGCAGATGGGGGCATTAGATATACCGGAGATATACCTAAGGCAATTGCTGCGGGAGCGGATACGGTTATGTTGGGTTCTTTATTGGCAGGTACTAAAGAGTCACCTGGTGAGACCATAATTTATGAGGGTAGAAAATTTAAATCTTACCGTGGCATGGGTTCTGTAGAAGCTATGAAGCAAGGAAGCAAGGATCGTTATTTTCAAGATGTGGAGGATGATATTAAAAAATTGGTACCAGAAGGTATCGTAGGCCGTGTTCCTTATAAAGGTGAGTTGTATGAAAGTATTCACCAGTTCATAGGTGGTTTAAGAGCCGGAATGGGTTATTGTGGCGCTAAAGACATTGAGACCCTAAAAGAAAAAGGCAGGTTTGTTAAAATTACCGCAAGTGGTATAAATGAGAGTCATCCACATGATGTCACAATTACCAAGGAAAGTCCTAATTACAGTAGATAAACTTGAAAGTATATTAAATAAAAAAAGCCCTCCAACAGAGGGCTTTTTTATACGTTTTCGCGAGCTTATTTACTTTGCTCGGCGTAGGTCTTCCAATCCTTCTCCTTATAGATATCATTACCAAAGTACTTGGCAATATTTAGAAAAGGCTCTGGTTTTTGATAACCAGGCACTGGAGAAAGCATATTTAGTTTTTCGTCTAGGAATATTGTAGTTGGGTAACTCATTCTCCCTTGCATTAGAGCGGCCGCAAATTCATGATAACCTTTTCTGCCAGAAGGTACAAACTTATATGTTTTACCTCTGAATTCTATTGGTTCCTTACCCTCGCCATCCATTTTAACCATATAATAGTTTTCGGACATATATGCGGCTACTTCTGGATTTTGAAAGGTGTCCTTATCCATTTTTTTACACCATCCGCACCAATCTGTATAAACATCTATAAATACTTTTTTGGGATTTTCATCAGTGGCTGCAAGTTCAGCCGCTTCCTCCCAGCTAAGCCAGTTGACCTCTTGCGCATAAATCCCCGAGGAAATACAAGTAAAAAGTATAGATAACAGGATTATTTTATTTGCGTAAACCGTTATTTTCATAATATTATTTTTGTGGAACAAGTCCAACAACTATACCAAAAATAACGATTTTTTAAGCACTTTATTTTACTTTAACCTTTTCTTTAGCCTCAAATAAATCTTTGATATCTACTTGATTCTTGATTAAGTCGTCAAAATCTTCTCGCTCCCTTATTAAAATGGCCTTGCCATTATGCCAAAGCACTTCTGGCGGTCTAAACCTAGAATTGTAATTACTGGCCATAGTAAAGCAATAAGCGCCGGCATTTTTAAAGCAAAGCAAATCACCTTCTTTTATTTCATTAATCCTACGATTACTTGCAAACGTATCTGTTTCACATATATATCCAACTACGGAGTAATATCTCTCGCGACCTGCCGGATTAGATATATTTTCGATACTATGTGTTGCTCCGTATAGCATGGGTCGAATCAGGTGATTAAAACCAGAATCAATACTTGCAAAAACAGTGGATGTAGTTTGTTTTACCACATTTACTTTCGCCAGAAAGAAACCAGCTTCACTTACCAAAAATTTACCTGGTTCAAAAGCTAATGTAAGATCTTTACCATATTCCTTGCAAAACTCATTAAATCTGGAGCTTAACTTCTTACCTAATTCTTCAATGTTGGTTTCAATATCGCCCTCTTTGTATGGAACTTTAAAACCACTTCCAAAATCTATGAATTCTAAATTTTTAAAGTTTTTAGCGGTTTCAAACAGTATTTCCGATGCATAAAGAAAAACATCAATATCCAAAATATCACTTCCGGTATGCATGTGGATACCATTAATGTTCATTTTAGTTAAGTCAACAATTCGCAGTAAATGTGGAATTTGATGAATACTTATACCAAATTTAGAATCTATATGCCCAACGGATATATTAGAGTTGCCTCCAGCCATTACATGTGGGTTTATTCTAATACATACTGGAATATCTGGATGTTTACTACCAAATTGTTCTAAAATAGAAAGGTTGTCAATATTAATTCGCACACCTAGTTTTGCTGCTTCCTCTATTTCTTCTAGAGACACACCGTTTGGTGTGAAAATAATGGATTCAGGTTTGAAACCTGCCAATAGGCCCAACTGAACTTCTTGAATAGATACAGTGTCCAAACCACTACCAAGACTATTCATAAGTCTTAAAATGGTGATATTGGATAAAGCTTTGGCCGCATAATTTAATTTAAGATTTTTAACGGACCCAAAGGCATTGGTCAACCTTTTGAATTGTGAAATTATTTTTTCGGAATCATATACATAAACCGGATCCCCATAGGTTTTGGCAATGTTTAGCAAATCTGTATTATTCATACCGCTGTCTTTTTGGCAAATTTAGGATACTTGACTACCAACAGCAAGAAAAATAACTTAAAAATAATAAATACAACAAAATGTGATATTTATAACAAATTAAAAATTCATTCATTTGTTTAGATAGATGTGTTTTTGGTATTTTTAAAGCTATGAAACTTCCTTTATTTCCATTACAATCAATATTTTTTCCTGGGGAAACCGTTCCACTTCACATCTTTGAGCCAAGATATAAGCAATTGATCAATGATTGTAGACATGAGGCGATAACTTTTGGTATTCCCGTCTATATAAATGATACTATCGAATATGGTACGGAGGTACAATTGGTAGAGGTGGTTACTACCTATGATTCTGGTGCTATGGATATTACTTGTGTAGCAAGGCAGGTGTTTAAAATTAGGAGTTTTAAAAATCAAATGGACGGAAAATTATATGCTGGTGGAACTGTTGAGTTTTTAGAGTATGATTATGTGGCGGCTATTGTAGAAAAAGAGAACGTTTTAAATAAAATTCAAGAGTTATATGGTGTTATGGAAATTCCTTTCTCTGAAATAAAAGTGGAAACTTTTAATAGTTTTAAACTTGCACATAAAATAGGTCTTTCTTTTGAACAAGAATACGAACTGCTCAAAATGCCTAGAGAAGAAGATCGTTTACGGTATTTGGAGAAGCACTTAAGCGATACTATTAATGTATTGGTGGCAGTAGGCAAAACCAAGGAAGCCATTAAACTAAATGGTCATTTTAAAAATTTTGATCCCTTGGATTTTAAGAATATTGAAATGTGACTTATGTAAGTTATGTTTCTTGGTATGCTTAATTATTCAATTATAATTTTCTATTATTACTTTGTCTTTCCTATTTTTGCATTACAAATAAAACTACCATAACATATGAACCTTCACGAGTATCAAGGAAAAGAAATTTTAGCAAGTTTTGGTGTACGTATCCAAAGAGGAATTGTTGCGCATAACGCTAAGGAAGCTGTGGAAGCGGCAAAACAGTTAACTGCTGAAACTGGAACGGGATGGCATGTTATTAAAGCACAGGTTCACGCAGGTGGTCGTGGAAAAGGAGGCGGAGTTAAATTGGCCAAGAACCTGAAAGAAGTTGAGGAAATAGCTGGCAATATCATAGGAATGAACCTAATAACGCCTCAGACTTCTGCAGAAGGCAAGAAAGTACACCAAGTTTTGGTGGCCGAAGATGTTTATTATCCTGGTGACAGTGAAACTAGTGAGTTTTATATGTCCGTATTGTTGAATAGGGGTACAGGTAAAAATATGATTATGTATTCTACCGAAGGTGGTATGGATATAGAAGAGGTTGCGGAAAGTACGCCTCACTTAATATTTACAGAGGAAATAGATCCTGCTACAGGTCTTTTGCCTTTCCAAGCAAGAAAGGTAGCATTTAACTTAGGATTGTCTGGAACAGCTTTTAAGGAAATGACAAAATTTGTTTCCTCATTGTATAAAGCATATGTTGAGAGTGATTCAAGTATGTTTGAGATTAATCCGGTTTTAAAAACATCGGATGATAAAATTATGGCCGTTGACGCCAAAGTATCTATAGATGACAATGCTCTTTATAGAAGAAAACAATATGCTGAAATGCGTGATTTACGTGAAGAAAACGCTATTGAAGTTGAAGCAAGGGCAGTAGGTTTAAACTATGTTGACTTGGATGGTAATGTTGGTTGTATGGTTAACGGTGCAGGTTTGGCAATGGCTACCATGGACTTAATAAAAATGGCAGGTGGTGAGCCGGCTAATTTCTTGGACGTAGGAGGTACAGCCGATGCTAAAAGGGTAGAGGAAGCATTTAGGATCATATTGAAAGATCCTGAAGTAAAGGCAATATTGATAAATATATTTGGTGGCATCGTACGCTGTGATCGTGTGGCGCAAGGTGTTGTAGATGCCTATAAAAATATGGGAGATTCAATCAAAGTTCCTATTATTGTGCGTTTACAAGGAACGAATGCTGAAATGGCAAAAGAAATTATAGACAACTCAGGACTGGCGGTACATTCGGCTGTACAATTCCAGGAGGCTGCCGACAAAGTAAAAGAGGTATTGGCATAAGAATTATTAGTACAATAAGTTAAAAGGCAATGTTACATAACATTGCCTTTTTTGTTTGTCTACTTTTTGTACTTAATATTTGGAATTTTGTTTCGAAACATCGAAATATTGATTAAAAAAATGTTAAAACTAAATTTTATTGTAACATTCTCAGTTTAGAGGCGTCTTTTTAGTAATTCATCATCAATCAATTATTAATCAATCTCCAAAAAACGGAGAAAAAAACAACAAGTCATGAGAAAATTAAGTTTAGTAGTAGTAGCGGCAATTTTATTTGCAACAGGAAGTATTTATGCCAATGATGTAGACGGCGTAAAACCTAGTAAGAGTCTAAGTGCTCAGATTTCTAAAATTTTATCGGACAACAATTTTTCCAACGAAGAAGCAGATCTTATCGCTCAAGTAAGATTTACCTTAAATGAAGAAGGTGAAATTGTGGTACTTTCTGTAGATACTGATCATGTAGTTTTAGAGAGGTTTGTTAAAAGCAGATTAAACTATGCTAAAGTAGATATTGCTAACGCTAAGGAAGGAAAATTATATACGATTCCTGTGCGTATTGAGGCTTAGTTTAAAAAAGTTATCTAAAAAAAATCCTGATATATATATATCAGGATTTTTTTTTGTTTTTATATTTTACACTGGGCAGTGCCTTGTCAATATTTTTTATTTGTTTGGTTTTAAATCCAGATTTGTTTTTTACCTGTTTATCTCCCTTATTTTGTGGAGTACCAACTCCTAGCAAAACCTCGCCTGGATTTTTTGGATTTTCCTTAGAGCCTCTAAGATGTATAACTAAACCATTTAAAAAATTACGCAATACTTGATCACCACACTCCATATAATTAGGATGGTCTTCTTTTCTAAAGAATGCACCAAGTTCACTTTTGGAAATTTTGAAGTCTACCAATTGTAAGATATCTACTATTTGGTCATCACGCAGCTTTAAGGCTACTCGTAATTTTTTTAAAATATCGTTATTTGTCATTTAGAAAACATTTTGTTGCAAGTTATCATATAAATTTAAAATACTCTAAGAGCTTCCTTTTTATGTGTTGGTGTACACAAGAAAATTAGTATTAGAATTAAATAGGGTAGTGGTTTAAGTTGTTAAGATTCAATTTATTGTTTTATAGTTATAAGCGAGTGGTAAATCATAAAGTGTTGATTCTAATATACTTTTTTCATCAAAAAATAGTTATAGGTATACCCTATTGACCACAAGTAAGTTGAAATGAACAGTCTAAAAGAAAAATTAAGTATTCTATCAGAAATGATATCATTTGCTAGGGTGGATAACACCTTGAGGCGATCTGAATATGATTTTCTTTTTAATGTAGCGCAACAATTAGAGGTTAGTAAAAAGGAGTTTGATACTTTATTAAAATCTAAACCTGAGCATGTGGTTCCAAAATCACAAGCCGATAGGTTAGTGCAGTTTCACAGATTGTTATTGTTAATGAACGTAGATAAAAAAACGGACCTTGATGAAATTGAAAAACTACACAATATTGGTTTGGCAATGGGTTTGCCGCCATCTGCAATAGAACAAATTCTTTCCATAATGCACAAGTATCCAAACGGTCTTGTGCCGCCAGAGGTTATTATAAATATTTTTAAAGCACATTATAATTAGGGCTGGATAGGTTTTAATTATTACAACAAACGGTTTTATAGATTCGAATTCTATATAGCCAAATTTTTTGCTTCATCCGTTGTATTTCTATTAGGTCATGCAAAATGCTTCCAAATCCAATCTTTATTCTCAATAACCGACATAATGACATTATTATTTTCGATTATATTGACAAAATGACAGTTAATTTCAATTGGTATATCATTTGCTTTCTAGAGTGTGTAATAAAAGTTTAACCTAATAAAAAAATATAGTTATGAGTTTAGTAAAGAGAAACGATATGCTTTTTCCGTCATTAATGAATGAAATTTTTAAACCAGATTGGTTTGGGGGATTGGAAAACGTGAATAGTGTTCAACCTAGGGTAAATATCAAAGAAGGAGACTCTGCTTTTGAATTAGAGCTTTCCGTTCCCGGTAGAGCCAAAGAGGATTTTAATATTGAGGTAGATGATAATGTCTTGACAATTTCTTCTGAAATAAAGCAAGAAAATGAAACTAAGGAAGATAATTATACCAGGAGAGAATTTGGTTACTCATCTTTTAAACGTTCCTTCACGCTGCCAGAAACTGTAAATACAGAAGATATTGGGGCGACCTATGAGAATGGAATATTGAAATTTAATTTACCGAAGAAAGAAGAGGCATTACCAAAGCCTAAAAGGTTGATTGAATTATCTTAAATACAACATTTATGTTGATTCGCACGAATTGAATTTTCATAAAGTTTGGTTGAGTTGGTTAGTTGAAAAGGTGCTTTGAGAGATCAAAGCGCCTTTTTTAATTAGTCAACGGTTCTGTTAGAATTGCCAAACAACTGATTATACCTTCTTTTAAATTGCCAAGCCTTATATTTTCGTTAGGTCCATGAATACTATTGTCAGGGTTGGGAATTCTTACAGATACTGCAGGTATATTTAAAGTTTTTATAAATGGTGCCATTGGCTGTGATCCACCAGTAGTTCTCATGTTTACGACTTGGTCCCCAAATACCTTTTTCATTGCTCGGTTTAAAAAAATACCTATTGGACTGTCTATTTCTGTTCTAAAGGGTGCTGATCCCAATCTAAATGAAAAAGTGGCCAGTTTAGAGTGCTTTCTCCTTTCTTCATCAGAAGGTAAAGAGTCCACTAGATGGTATCCGAAATCTTCTATTTGTTTTTTTAGTAAGCCAATTTGTCTTTCGCCAGGGGTTTCTGGTACTAGGCGCATATCGAATTCTATAATTACTTCTGACGGTATTATAGTCCTAACCTCTTTATCTACCCAGGCAGCTTTTATTCCTCTAATGTTCAATGATGGGTATTGCAATGCCTCTTGGTATGTATTGCCAACTTCATCAGTTTTTGAGATGCCCAAGTTTTGTAAGGTTTGGTTTATATCCTCGGGTATTTTATTTAGCCTATCTTTATCGTGGTCTGTTAAATAAACGCCCTCGTAGAAGTTAGGAATGGTAACTTTCCCGTTTTCATCCTTTAGACTTGCAATAAATCTGGATGCTTCAAAAACAGGGTTTGGAGCAAAATTGCCATATTGCCCGCTGTGCAAACCGTATCTGGGTCCATGGATTATTAACTTGGCCGTGGCAATTCCTCTTGCGCCATAAGTAAGTGTGGGCAGATTGGAAATATGTCTAGTGCCATCCATAATAAAAAGCATTTCAGCTGCTAACAATTCTTTATTGGATTCTACTGCCTTGGGTAAATACGGAGACCCCAATTCTTCTTGAAAATCCATAATCACCTTTATGTTGAATTCAGGTTTTATTTTTTCGGATTCCAAAATTTGCAGTGCCGAAATAAATGAAATGGCCGGTCCTTTTGAGTCGGATGAAGACCGTGCAAAAATGCGCCAATCCAGATTGGTTTTTTCATGGATTTTTTCGAAATCGATACTATCCCATTTGCCATTATTTTTTTCTTTCAAAACAGGTTGAAATGGGTTGGCCTGAAACCATGCGGCTGTGTCTACAGGTTGTCCATCAATTTGCAGATAGAACAAAACACTTTTTGCTTTTTCATTAAAAATTCTTTCGGCAAAGAGTAGGGGAGCCCCATCAGTATTTAAGGTTGTGGTCTTAAAATTTAATTGCTTAAAAATGCTATCGCACCAGTGTTTGTTTTTAAGAATTTGTTCTGGATAATTCCCATCATTTTCCAGTCTTAAAAATTGTTGTAAATTCGAAATAGATTCTACAAAATATGCCTCAGTTGCTTTTGTGATTTCTGTTCTTGATAGACTTTGACCTTCACTATTAAAACAGGTAAACATCAAAGTAAAAACTAAGCATAAAAGTGATTTTTTCATATTCAAAAAGAGTAACCGTTACTTTTAGATAAGTCTAAAAAAATATATAAAAACTTTATAATCAGTATTTTTAAATAGATTATATCAAGTTATTATTTGATATTTGCCAATGTTTGGTCAAATACCTAAAATTTAAGGTTCTTGTTCTTGTAAGGTCTTTATTTCATCCCTTAATTTTGCCGCTTGCATGAAATCTAATTCCTTTGCGGCCTTTTCCATTGCCTTTCTTTTTTCTCGAATCATCTTCTCAATTTGGTCCTTGGTCAGGTATTCTAAATCTGGTTCGGCAGCTCTTAGTTCTTCCTTTTCAAAATGATATGTGGATACGGAATTTTTAGCTAAAACACTATCTAGATTTTTCTTCAATGCTTTGGGTGTAATATTATTTTTGGTGTTATAACTGATCTGTTTTTCCCTTCTGTAATTTGTTTCGTCAATTGTTTTTTGCATACTGTCGGTAATTTTATCAGCATACATAATAGCCTTCCCATTTAGGTTTCTTGCAGCTCTACCAACGGTCTGTGTAAGTGATCTATTACTACGTAAAAAACCTTCCTTGTCGGCATCCAAAATAGCCACTAAAGATACCTCTGGAAGATCTAATCCTTCCCTTAAAAGATTCACTCCAATAAGTACATCAAAAATACCTTTCCTTAGGTCTTGCATTATCTCTACCCGTTCCAAAGTATCTACATCACTATGTATATATCTGCACCTAATACTAATGCGATCTAGATACTTTGCCAACTCCTCTGCCATACGTTTTGTCAAAGTAGTCACCAAAGTCCTTTCATCTTTTTCAACACGCTGTTGAATTTCCTCTACCAAGTCATCTATTTGGTTTAGACTGGGTCTTATTTCTATAATGGGATCTAATAGGCCAGTGGGTCTTATTACTTGCTCAACATATACACCTTGGGAAAGCTGTAATTCATAATCTGCCGGTGTCGCACTAACATAAATTACTTGGTTTTGCAAAGCTTCAAACTCTTCAAACTTCAAAGGTCTGTTATCCATAGCTGCTGGAAGTCTAAAACCGTATTCAACCAAATTTTCCTTTCGTGAACGGTCACCACCGTACATGGCATGCACTTGTGGAATGGTAACATGGCTTTCATCTATTACCATTAAATAATCATCGGGAAAATAATCTAACAGGCAAAAAGGTCTAGTTCCCGGTTCTCTACCATCTAAATATCTAGAATAGTTTTCAATTCCGGAACAGTACCCTAACTCCCTTATCATTTCTAGGTCAAAGTTGGTACGTTCCTCGAGCCGCTTGGCCTCTAATGGTTTGGCAATATCTTTAAAATAATCTATTTGTTTTACTAAATCATCCTGAATATTATGAATGGCATTTTGTAATACATCCTGTGAAGTAACGAACATGTTTGCAGGATAGATGTTCAAATTCTCATATACCTCGATTACATTATTGTTAAAAGGGTCAAATGCCTCTATTTCCTCAATCTCATCACCAAAAAAATGTATCCTAAACGCATGGTCTGCATAACTAGGAAAAACATCTACCACATCTCCCTTTACCCTAAAATTTCCATTTCTAAAATCTGCCGTGGTCCTAGAATACAAACTCTGCACCAACTGATGTAAGAACTTGGTTCTGGCAATAACCTGGTCTTTTTGAATTGATATTACATTCTTTTGAAATTCAACTGGATTTCCAATGCCGTATAAGCAGGAAACCGAAGCAACGACCAAGACATCCCTTCTTCCAGAAAGTAAGGAGGAAGTGGCGCTCAACCTTAATTTTTCTATATCCTCATTAATGGATAAGTCTTTTTCTATATATACGCCACTAGTTGGTATATATGCCTCAGGTTGATAGTAGTCGTAATAGGAAACAAAATATTCAATAGCGTTGTCCGGAAAAAACTGCTTGAATTCAGAGTAAAGTTGTGCAGCCAGGGTTTTGTTGTGGGCCAGCACTAACGTAGGTTTCTGGACTTCTTTTATCACATTGGCTACCGTAAACGTCTTACCGGAGCCAGTTACCCCTAATAGGGTTTGGTACCTCTCGCCTTGGTCCAGTCCGTTTACTAATTGCTTTATAGCATTGGGTTGGTCTCCCGTGGGACTAAATTCTGATACTACCTTGAATTTCATAAATTAAAAATACAAACACTCTTTTTATTCTACATTCGTTTTAAGGTAATTAACCAAATTCTATGAACAATTTAATATGTATCCATTTATCGTTTCAATGTAAAATGGCCAGATACTTCTTTCTGATTAAAGGTAATAGCTCTGTACCAATAATCACTTGCAGGCATTGGCGAGCCATTAAAATTTCCGTTCCAGCCAATGGACTTTGAATCTAGTTGAATCATTAAATTACCATATCTATCATAAATATGGATGATTTCAATATTTGTATCATCGTTCTCTTGAGAGTTGTTAAATTGCCAGAAATCGTTGGTTCCATCACCATTGGGGGTGAAAAAAGTAGGAAAATCTTGTTTGGTCAATTGTTTTTCTATTTGCCTTTGTACAGTGCCACATCCATCTTTATCCCTCACAAAAACTGTTCTTTCACCAGGCATAATATTGGCAAATATGGGGCTATCCTGGAAACTGGAATTATTGTTGTCCAATGCATATTGGTAATTTCCTGTCTCCGATGTGACCACCTCGATTCTTAAACCTGTAGATTCTCGAGAAATCAATATATCATCAATTTCAGGTGTGTTTGCAGGTACAACTTCAAAAATCTTAGAAACCGGACACTCAATGGTAGCTCCGAATTCGTTTAATACGTTATAAAGTTCTAGTCTGTATTGTCCTACTTCATCATATTCTAAAGTGTTATTTTCAGATACCGTGCTTTCTGTCCCATCTGAATTTATTTTATACCACCGATACCCACGGGCATTATCTCTAGAAACTATTGTTCCTAAATTGCGGTCAGAGCATAATCCTATTTTATCAGGAATCGAAATACTGGGAAAATTTTCTGGATTACACCGTACGGTAGGTTCACCAGTTTTAAAACTTTGTTCCATACAACCGGTTGCTTCACCATAATCGTTAAATGGCACAACCAGAACATATATCTCTTGGTTCAACTCTAAATTTTCTTGTAGTTGATAAAATAGCCTATTTCCAGTTTCAACATTATTTACAATATCGTAAGTGCCTGGCATGGTACCTATTGAAATTCGATAATTTATAGCGCCAGGGGAATATTCCCACTTGATATTGGTGTCCACACGGACTTCAATATCATTATCTAGTGGGTTTGTTAAGGATGTGCAAATTGGAGGCGTAGTAAAGCTCTCTGTAGTAAAAATTTTTAAGGGGCATGTTTTTATTGGAGCGTCTGGTAAAAATAAACTTATTGTTACGTAAATAGTGGTGTTTTCAGGCAAACCTACTTCAGGTTGGTAAAAATTATTTAGGCCAGAAGACCTACGATTAATTATTTCTCCTCCTCCTGGGGTGGTACCTAATGAAATTAGATATCCTATTATTCCATCTACTGGGGTCCAACTAATTAAGTTGTCCACCGGCACGTTGATATCTCCGTCTAAAGGAGAAATCATGGTTGGACATTGCTGGCTATAACCAATATTGTAATGACCAATGAAAAGAAAACAAAATATGATAAAATACTTGTAGTTCATATGTGCTATCGTTTCAATGTAAAATGGCCAGATACTTCTTTCTGATTAAAGGTAATAGCTCTGTACCAATAATCACTTGCAGG
>CBFIGW010000043.1:0-22558 GCA_965662155.1 Maribacter sp.
TATGTTACCTGATGGTACGGCAGCAAGATCTTCCGCCTTTACAATAGAAACGGCTGCAGTTGTTTCTCTTTTATTTATTACTTGATAACCTGTTACTACCACTTCATCCAATGCAGCAGCATCTTCTGCAAGGGTAGCATTAACCACGGAATTTCCTCCAACAGCTATTTCTGTAGGTTGAAACCCTAAATAACTAAATACCAATACAGCTCCCGACTCTACATTTAAAGTAAAATTACCGTCAAAATCTGTTTGTGTACCATTAGTAGTACCTTTTTCTACAACATTAGCTCCAGGTAATGGTGTTCCTGTTTCATCTGTAACAGTACCTGTAACCGTTGATTGCAATTTAGTGTCCATAGTTACTGTGGACAACGTTGTTTTTACATTTGCAGAAGCCAATTGGACTCCAAGACAAATGAACATCGCTAAAATACCAATACCAAAAGAGCTATTCTTTCTTTTGGATTTTAACGATTTGAAATCATGTTTTTGATTCATAATCCTTGTTGTTTGTTAGTTTAAATTAATTACATTTTTCTTCTTTTAAAACAAATTGGGTGAGTAATCCAAATGTTAAAAAAAAAGTAAATTTAGCATAATGATAACAAAATATTATGAAAAAGTAATTAGGACTGATTTTTTTTTTAAAAAATAAAGTGTCAAAAAATTTATTAAAAAATTATCTAATTCCCACAATTGTCGATTTTTATTGACACTATGGGATTTTGAAGCCATTTTTTTTATGACTTCGTAATTTTTACATTTTAACATCTTCTACGTGTTATGTGGTAAATTTTACCGTTTTAATGATAACTAAAACGTTGTAGCCATGTGTTACTCAAACGTTATAATTAATAGGTTTTTAGACAGTTTATTCCTACTAATTTATCTATCGTAGTACTATGAATTATTGGATATTATCTAGCAAGAAGATTTTTAATTTTGTTACAATTAATATAGACTAGAACATTATCATTGATAGTTGTGAAAAACAAATAAACTTCACCACCTGTTTTTATTTTGTATTTCCTTCTAATTGATTCAACGGATATAGGGAAATTTCTTATGGCAACATTGGCTTTTGAATTTTTGTAAACTGCCATCGTTCTTTTTGATAATGGTCCTGTCTTATTTATTTTAAAAATCCTACCTGGAAAATTTATAAGTCTATCCGACGTATATAAGTGAGAATGTTTATGAAGTTTGAATAGGCCTAATTTTTTGCCCAGTTGTGTAAAGGCACCAGATTTTAATATGGCGGTATTTGGTTCATATAAATAAGAAAGTGGTTCTGAGTAGGTTGATGTTCCCTCTTGTTCGTCATCAATATAAAAAGAGAAGCGTTGTTCTTTTGGTTTGATAAGGTTAATAGTATTTATCAATGTTCTACCGCTAAATCCTTTCTTTAAAACCCAAAGTACTTCCTTTACCTCGTTGTCTACGGCCACCACGTGGACTTCCTTAACATATTCAAGATCATTTAAACCGGAAACAATATCTAATAAGGGTCCGGTTTTAATTAAAATATTATTTGTCTTTTGAAAATAAAGCCCAGAATTTTGAATTACATCTGGTGAACAGTCTTTAAGATAAAAGACTCTTTCATTTGTTTCACTTCTTCTTGAAGGGTCCACATATATCCAATCATATTTAGTATTGGTGTTTTTTAGAAGTATACTACCATCGTTATTTTGAACATCAATATTGATAGCTTTAAGTTGAACAAAATTATGTGCTGCTATTTTTGATAATTCTAGATTCTGTTCAACATGAATAACTTTTTCAAACTTTTTACTAAACACAAATGTATCTACACCAAAGCCTCCTGTAAGATCTATCAATGTTTTACCAGAAACTAATTGTGCCTTATAATTAGCAGTTATTTCTGAAGAGGTCTGTGAAATATTTAATTTGTTTGGATAGTAAATTCCTTCTTTTAAAAACCAGGAGGGTAATTTTTTTTGACACTTGGCTTTAGATTCTATCTGTTCTACAATTTCTTGTTGCGAGATCCCAGGGAACTGAGGCTTTTTAAACAGTAGTTGTACCGCATCACTTTTTAGGTGTTCCAAAATATACAGCTGAACATTTTTTTTTAACAGATTTAGATTCACTTTAGCTTATAAGTTTTCCGTGAGTTTTTTGACTATTTTATTATCGGCCAAAAATTGTTTCAAGATTACCTTTAGAGCTGTATAGCCAGGTACTGCCACTATCATTCCAATAATACCAAAAAGTAGTCCGGCAATAATTATTATTAAAAATATTTCAAGCGGATGCGATTTAACGCTATTGGAAAAAATGAATGGTTGAGAAAAGAAATTGTCAATCAATTGACCAATGACCAATCCAATGAGCACATAACCTGTATTGGGTAAAATTACCGTACTAAAATCGGCATCTAAATTGCTGGTCATGGTTAATATAATCATTAAAACACCACCAATTATAGGACCTACATAAGGTATTATATTAAATAGGGCACATAAAAATGCAATGACTATGGCATTCTCAATGCCTACTACGAGCAGTACAATGGTATAAATAACAAAAAGTATAAATATTTGTAGCAAGAGGCCAACAAAGTATCTGGATAATAACCCATTTATTTTATCTATAGAGTTCACGGTTCCAGTTTCTTTTCCTTTTGGTACAAAAATTAAAAGCCCGTTTTGAAAAAGCTTGCTATCCTTTAGAAAGAAAAATGAAATAAACAAAACAGAAAACAAACCAATACTGGCAGAACTGAGAACATCTAGAAAGGAATTTAAAAAATTGGGGATAAAACCTACATCGAATCCTTTTAGAATGTTTTGTTCTATGTCCGATTCTTCAATGACATCTTTTACAACATCATTTGAAAGTCCAAGGTAATCTGTTATTTGACCATACAGTTGATTTAAACTGTATTGGAGGTCATCAATATTTAACAAGGACAAGTTTTTACCTTGCTCTGATAATAAAGGAATAAACAAGGCAATGATGCCAACCAAAATCCCAATCATAAATATCATGGTTAAAATAACAGCTATTATATTAGGCAACTTCAACCTACGTCGTAAAAATAACACAATGGGCCTGCCAATTAAAGCTACTACTGCAGCCATAGCCAAATAGGCGAGTACAGATCGGATAACGTACAAAAAATATAGTGTTAGTACTATAGCTACAATTATTCCAAAGGCTTTGAGGATTCCTTTGGAAATTACACCTGATGTCATATTTTAATTTTTAAAAACATATGAAATAATATTGGCTCCCATCTGTAATGCTTTTTGTCTAGTTTCCTCGGGGTCGTTGTGAACAGTGGGGTCTTCCCAGCCATCTCCAAGATCTGATTCGAATGTGAATAACAAAACCAGTCTTTGATTATGAAATATGCCTAAGGCCTGTGGACGTTCACCATCATGTTCATGGATTTTTGGTAATCCTTTCGGGAAATTGTATTCCTGTTTAAAAATAGGGTGATCCACTCCAACTTCCTGCAATGTAGTATTAGGAAACAAACGTTCTAATTGTTTTAATACATATGGTTTAAGGCCATAGTTGTCATCTATATGTAAAAAACCCCCAGCAAGAAGGTATGTTCTAAGATTCTCTATAGCCTCATCCGAGAAAATTACATTTCCATGCCCTGTCATGTGTAAAAAAGGATACTGGAAAATGAGATTACTTTCTGGTTCTACCGTTTTGGGTTTAGTATTAATTCTCGTACCAATATTTCTATTACAGAATTGAATCAGGTTGGGTAAAGCTGTAGGATTTGAATACCAATCACCACCACCTTGGTATTTTAATATAGCTACCTCCTGTGAAGTGACTATAAAACCGGTTAATAGGAAAATAAAAAAAAGAAGTCCCTTGAAAAACCTCATGTATTTCTTTTAGATGAATTCAAATTTAAACAATATTGAATTGATTTAGCCTAGCTTATAGACAAAGCTGAAATATAAAAATGTAAATCCTGATCTAGAACAAATAACTCATCCGTTATTCACCATATTCACCATGGTACAAGCCACTACAGCAGCCGTTTCCGTGCGTAATCTGTTTTGACCCATGGAAACAGGTAAAAAGCCTTTGCCGTTTGCTGTTTTGATTTCATGGGCTGAAAAATCTCCTTCAGGGCCAATAAGTATTGTTATGGGTTGGTCAGGAGCTATTTTTCTTTTAAGTTCATAACGCTCGTTATCCTCGCAATGGGCAATGAATAGTAAACCTTGCTTGTCTTCCGCCATAAATTCATCAAAACTCACAGCTGCATTAAGTTTTGGCAAATATGCCTGACAAGACTGTTTCATTGCAGATTGTACTACTTTTTGATAACGTTCTAATTTAATGGATTTCCGCTCTGATCTATCACAAATAATTGGCGTTATTTCATTAACTCCTATTTCTGTTGCTTTTTCCAAAAACCATTCGTATCGATCGTTCATTTTGGTTGGTGCAACCACCATGTGAAGCCAATGCTTTTTAGGGTAAACGGTTTCGTGGTTTTTTATTTCTACCGTACACCTTTTAGGGTTGTCATCGATTATAACAGCGCTAAAGAATAAACCTTTTCCATTGGTTATGTTTAACTCCTCACCAATCTTTCTTCGCAGTACTTTTGCAATATGTTTACTTTCACTAGAATCAAAAGTGAATTGCGTGGTATGCTTTTCTATTTCGGGATTGTAAAATAGTTGCATGTTTTATAGATTAAATCGTATATCTGGCTTTTGCGGAAATGTCATGGTCCACAAAATCACCATTCTTAAATTTTAGGTAACCAACAATCCCAATCATTCCTGCGTTGTCCGTGCAATATTCAAATTTTGGAATATGAACCTTCCACCCATGTTTTTCTTGTGCATTTAACAATGCTTTTCTAATTCCAGAATTAGCCGAGACACCACCGCCAACGGCAATATTTTGTATCCCAGTTTCTTTAACCGCTTTTTTAATCTTGTCCATTAAAATATTTACAATGGTAAATTGTATGGAAGCACAAATATCTTCTAGATTTTCTTTTATGAAATCTGGATTTTCGGCTGTTTTCTTTTGAATAAAATAAAGAATACTGGTTTTTAAACCACTAAAACTGAAATTTAACTCCTTAATTTTTGGCTTTGGAAATTCAAATTTTGTTGGATTACCGGATGCTGCATATTTATCAATTAATGGTCCGCCAGGGTAGGGCAGGCCTAATAGCTTAGCGCTTTTATCAAATGCTTCACCTACCGCATCATCTAGTGTCTGCCCTAAAATTTGCATATCAAAATAATCTTTGACCATTACAATTTGGGTATGCCCACCACTTATGGTCAATGCTAAAAACGGGAAGCTAGGAACTTTCATTTCATCATCTTTAATAAAATGGGATAAAATGTGCGCTTGCATATGGTTTACCTCAATCAACGGAATGCTTAAACCCAATGCCATGGATTTGGCAAATGAGGTGCCAACCAATAATGAACCCATTAGTCCAGGCCCACGTGTAAATGCTATGGCTGATAATTGTTTTTTATCGATATTTGCTTTGGCTAAAGCTTTATTTGTTACAGGAACAATATTTTGTTGATGGGCACGTGATGCCAATTCTGGTACTACGCCCCCATATTCCTCATGAATTTGCTGATTTGCCACCACATTGCTGAGTACGGAATTGTTTTTTAGAACTGCGACAGAAGTATCATCACAGGAAGATTCAATAGCGAGGATATAAATAGTTTCTTTTTCCGTCATGTTTGGAATAAAAATTGAAGCACAAAGGTAAAACATAAAGCCCTATCAAAAAACTAAGAAAAATACTGATCAGAACCCTTTTGGTTCTTTTGTTGATATGTGTTTTGGGGACTATTGTTCTTTCCTTGCCTATTGTGCAAACCCAACTAGCCAACTACGCTACCGAGACCATAAACAAAAAATATCGAACCAACATAAATATAGACAGGTTAAGAGTTTCCCTGATTTCTTGGGACACTGCTATAAAAGGCATTTATATTGAGGACTATAAAAAGGATACTTTGTTCTATGTGGACGAATTAAAAACCTCAATTCTTAGTATTGGCAACCTTACACAGGGCAGGTTGGAGTTTGGTAATATTGAAATAAATGAACTGCATTTTAAATTAAAAACTTATTACGGCGAACAAACAACCAATATCAATGTTTTTGTTGATAAATTAGATAGCGGAAGACCAAGGGCACCAGGCACTCCTCCATTTTTCTTTTCATCCAGTGATATAGACATAGCAAAAAGTAAATTTCAATATGTAGATGATAATTTAGAATCACCTGAGGCATTAAATTTTAAGAACTTGAACATTTTAGCCAGTGATTTTCAAATTCTAGGTCCAGAGGTATCTGTAGATATCAATAATTTGTCATTTTTAAGCAAGCGAGGTCTTAAAGTAGATAGCCTTAAAACAGGTTTTAAGTACACCAAACAACAAATGAGGTTTGATTCTTTAGCCTTAAAAACACCTTTGTCCAATTTAAATGGTGATGTAATCTTTAACTACAATAGGGAGGATTTTAAAGATTTTTTAAATAAGGTAAATATCGCGGCCAATTTTAATGAGTCAACAGTTTCATTTGATGAAATAAACCTTTTGTATAACGAATTTGGAAAAGGGAAATCTGCTACGTTTACATCTAATGTAAATGGTGTTTTGAATGATTTAAATACGGATGATCTTTTCCTATTGTCTGATAATACTGGAATTAGGGGAGATTTTAATTTTAAAGACCTGTTTAATAAGCAAAAATCTTTTGTGCTTAACGCACAGATGAAAAATGTAACCAGTAATTATTATCAATTAAACGCGCTATTACCTAACCTAATAGGGAACTCCCTTCCATCTACTTTTAGCAAACTAGGTCAATTTACTATTAGGGGAAATGCACTGGTCACAGACTCGTCCGTAGATGCGAAAGTGAATATAAACACGGCTATTGGCAGCAGTTATGCGGATATTGTTCTTAGTGATTTTAATAATATAGACGATGCAACGTATAAAGGATTTATTTCATTAATAGATTTTGATTTGGGCAGTTTTGTAGAGCGTAAATCTCTTGGAAAAACAACTTTGGATTTTAATGTGGAAGGACAAGGTTTTGTTCAGGAAAAATTGAATACCGAGGTTATCGGTCAGATTTATGCTATAGATTTTAATGGCTACACCTATAATGATTTAAGGGTTTCCGGAATATTAAAAGAGCAACTTTTCGATGGTTCACTGAACAGTTCTGATGAGCATATTAAGTTTGATTTTCAAGGGATAGCTGATCTTGGTCAAACTAGAAATAATTTTAATTTTAATGCTTCCGTGGATTATGCGGATTTCAAAAAACTAAACTTTATAAACGATAGTGTTTCCATATTTAGGGGTAATGTAAGTATGGATATTAATGGCACTAATTTGGACAATATTGTAGGTGATATTAAATTCACCCAAACCAATTACCAGAATGCTAATGACACCTATTATTTTGAAGATTTTGCAGTGACTTCTTCCTTTGAAAATGATTCTATAAGAACCATAAATATAAATTCTCCAGATATTATTACTGGTTTTATGAAAGGGAATTTCAAGGTGAATGAGCTAGGTAAATTAGTTCAAAATTCTATAGGTAGTATATATACCAACTATAGACCATTTGAGATTTCTCCGGGTCAAAATTTGAATTTCAATTTTAAAATATATAATAAAATAGTTGATGTTTTTTTTCCTGAGGTAAAGTTTGACCCAAATACGTTTATAAAAGGGAAAATAGTATCTGATGAAGGTGATTTTAAATTGAATTTTGAATCTCCCAGTATTGTGGCTTTTGGTAATGAAGCAGATGATATAGAGGTAACGATAGATAATAAAAACCCTTTGTTCAATACCTTCGTTTCTGTTGGAGACCTTAATACGCCATATTATAATTTAAAAGATTTTAGTCTTATAAACACCACCTTAAAAGACACATTATTTTTTAGATCAGAGTTCAAGGGTGGTAGCGAGTATAACGATATTTACAACCTTAATTTTTACCACACTTTTAATAAGGAAAATAAATCTGTTATTGGACTTAAGACTTCTGATGTGAGTTTTAAAGGAAATAAATGGATTTTGAATAAAAATGGCGATGATAAGAACAAGGTTGTCGTAAATAGTTCATTGGATAGTATTACCATTCAGGAAATTGTAATGAACAATGAGCAACGAGAGCAAATTAGGTTAAAAGGCCAGTTTGCGGATTCCACATATAAAGATTTGCAGCTTCAATTTAAAATTGTTTCCTTGGATAAAATCACGCCTGTAATAGATAGTCTTAAGTTAAAAGGTGAGGTAAATGGAAATTTGAATATTCTACAAAAAGACGGTATTTATTTACCTTCTTCAAATTTGGGCATTACCGACTTTGGCATCAATGGAATAGACTTAGGTGATTTAGCAATAAGCATTGTGGGGAACAGGGACCTTACCGAATTTCAGGTAAATTCACAGCTCACAAACAACGGAATTGAAAAGTTTGGTGTTGTTGGTAAAATTGAGAATAAAGACAAAATTCCAACTGCTAACCTAATGGCGAATTTCAATAATTTTAATTTGGAACCATTTAATCCCTTAGGGGAAGGTGTGATTGATCATATTCGCGGCGACTTGGATGGGCGTGTTAGTATAACAGGCGATATTGACAATCCTAATTTTGATGGATTGTTAACCTTGGATAATTCTGGTATTGCAATTCCTTATCTTAATGTAGATTATAGTTTTGCGCCCAGGTCGCGCGTGCGCTTGTCCAATCAGACTTTCAATTTTGAAAATATTGCGTTGACCGATGTAGCTAGGGCAACACAAGCAAATTTAGATGGTACGATTACCCATAGTTATTTCAAGGACTGGGTATTGAATTTAAATGTAGATACCAATTCCAATAGATTTTTAATTTTAGACACAGAATTTAAAGAAGGCGATTTGTATTATGGTACTGGCTTCTTAAATGGTACAGGTCGTATTTATGGTCCAACAACAGCATTGAATATTACTGTGGATGGTGAAACGGCTAGGGGGACCTCTCTTAAAATACCTTTAAGCGATGTGGCCAGTGTCGGGGATTACTCCTTTATAAATTTTGTAGAGAAAAATAGTCTGAAAACTATTGAGGAACAAAGGTTGTTAAAAGATTATGAAGGTTTGGAACTGGAGTTTGACCTAGATGTCACTCCCTCTGCGGAGGTAGAAATTGTTACGGACACAAAAACCGGAAGTTCCCTAAAAGGAACTGGGGAGGGTATTTTATTAATACAGATAAATACCAATGGCAAATTTGAAATGTATGGAGATTTTGTTGTAGTAACAGGTGAGTTCAATTATAAATTTGGAGGCATCATAGATAAAAAGTTTACCGTGGAACCGGGAGGCACTATTAATTGGGACCAAAAGCCTCTGGAGGCAGATCTTAGAATGGAGGCTGTATATTCCCTAAATGCAAATCCCGCCCCATTATTGGGAAATCAAGGTTATACAAGAAGAATCCCTACTGATGTGGTTATTCGTTTAACTGGTGAATTACAAAGCCCGGATATAGAATTTGGGATAGATTTTCCAGGCACTAATTCTATTGTACAATCAGAATTGGAATATTTATTACAAGATCCAACCACAGCGGAAAAAAATGCAATTTTTTTATTAGCGCAAGGAACTTTTGTAAATGATCAAAGTGGTATAAATCAACAGGCAATAACCGGGAACTTGGTACAAAGTGCCTCGGGAATTTTAAATTCAATACTTAGTGGTGGTAATGATAAATTAAATTTTGGGCTTTCTTACGAACAAGGCTTACAGAGTACTGACATAGATACTGATGATCGTATAGGCGTAACCGTATCTACCCAAATTAGTGACAGGGTACTTTTTAACGGTAAGGTGGGTGTGCCTGTTGGCGGCGCAAGCGAAACATTGGTGGCCGGGGATTTTGAGATACAGGTTTTGCTAAATGAAGAGGGTAGTTTAAGCGCTAAATTCTTCAGTAGGCAAAGTGAGATTCAGGCATTTTTACCAGACCAACAGGGCTCTACTCAAGGAGCCGGACTATCGTATGAGGTGGACTTCAATAGTTTTAAAGAACTTTTCAGAAAAATATTAAAGAAGGAACCAAAAAAGGAAGAACAGCAAATAGAAAACAAAGAGCCAATCTCCACCATGGGCAATGATAGCTTGCTAAGATTCTATGCGAAACCAAAATCAATTCAGTAAGAAAAGTTAGCTGTTAGTCCGTCTTTAAGTTAATAAAACACAGGTTTACATTGTTTTTTGGTTAAAATATAACTACGAAAACGTTTTTTATCTTTTTTGTGTCAAATACGAAGACTTTCCATTTCGTAATTGACAGAACTTTTACTACTTTCGTTGGCTTAAATTTTTCGATGTCTTCTAAAATTAAAAAAATAGCTGTGCTGACATCTGGGGGCGATTCTCCAGGTATGAATGCTGCCATAAGATCAGTGGTTAGGACTTGTGCATACTTGAAAATTGAATGTGTTGGAATCTACAGAGGTTACCAAGGTATGATAGAGGGTGATTTTAAACCCATGGATGCAAGAAGTGTTAACAATATCATTAATAAAGGTGGAACTATCCTTAAGTCTGCCAGATGTATGGATTTTAAAACTCCGGAAGGTAGAAAGGTAGCACATGATCAATTGTTGAAAGCAGGTATAGATGCCTTTGTTGTAATTGGTGGTGATGGTAGTTTTACGGGTGCTATGATATTTAATCAAGAATTTGATTTTCCTGTAATAGGAATACCGGGTACTATTGATAACGATATTTTCGGCACCACATTTACTTTAGGTTTTGATACTGCTTTAAATACGGTAGTAGATTGTATAGATAAAATTCGTGATACAGCAAGTTCACATAACCGACTTTTCTTTGTAGAAGTAATGGGGAGGGATGTAGGCCATATTGCTTTAAATGCAGGAGTTGGTGCTGGTGCGGAGGAAATTTTAATTCCAGAGGAAAATTTAGGATTGGATAGACTGCTAGAGTCTTTAAAAAGAAGTAAACAATCTGGAAAATCTTCCAGTATTGTAATAGTTGCTGAAGGAGATAAATCTGGTAAAAATGTATTTGAGCTTAAGGAGTACGTTGAGGAGCATTTACCAATTTATGACGTAAGAGTTTCCGTTTTAGGCCATATGCAAAGGGGAGGTGCTCCATCGTGTTATGATAGGGTATTGGCTAGTAGAATGGGCGTAAAAGCCGTAGAAGCTCTGTTAGAGGGCAAAACCAACCTTATGGTAGGTGTACAAGACAATAAACTGACATTGACCCCTATAAACAAGGCTATAAAAGGACACACAAAAATTGATAAGGAACTCATAAGAGTTTCAGAAATAATGACAACATAATTTTAATCGATAAAAACAGAGAAAATGTCAAATTTGAAAATAGGAATTAACGGATTCGGAAGAATTGGAAGGTTGGTCTTTAGGGCAACAGTTGAAAGAGATAATGTGGATGTAGTTGCCATTAATGATTTGTTAGATGTTAACCATCTTGCGTATATGTTAGAATATGACTCTGTTCATGGTCGTTTTAACGGAACAATTGAAGTAAAAGATGGTAATTTAGTGGTAAATGGAAAGACTATTAGAATTACAGCTGAAAGAGATCCAAAGAACTTAAAATGGGATGAAGTAGGTGCAGATATCGTTGCTGAATGTACTGGAATTTTCACCACATTGGAAACTGCACAATACCACATTGACGGGGGTGCCAAAAAAGTTGTTATTTCTGCTCCTTCGGCTGATGCGCCAATGTTTGTAATGGGTGTTAACCATAAGGATGTTAAAGCTAGTGATACTATAGTTTCTAACGCATCTTGTACTACGAACTGTTTGGCTCCTATTGCTAAGGTGTTGAATGATAGTTTTGGAATAGAAGAAGCGTTAATGACAACAATTCATGCCGCGACTTCTACTCAATTTACAGTTGATTCACCATCTAGAAAGAACTACAGATTAGGTAGGTCCGCTATTGCGAATATTATCCCATCTACAACCGGAGCTGCTAAAGCAGTTGGAAAAGTTATTCCAGAATTAAATGGAAAATTAACAGGTATGGCTTTTAGAGTACCGACTCCTGATGTTTCCGTAGTTGATTTAACCGTGAAATTAGAGAAAGCTACTTCTTACGATGGAATTAAAAAAGCTATGAAAGCTGCTTCTGAAGGAGAATTGAACGGAGTACTCGGGTACACAGAGGAAGGCGTAGTTTCTCAAGATTTTGTCGGTGAAAAACAAACCAGTGTTTTTGATGCCGGTGCTGGTATTGAGTTAAACGATAAATTTTTCAAAGTTGTATCATGGTACGATAATGAAACCGGTTACTCTAATAAACTAGTTGATTTGGCCTTACATGTAAGTAGTCTATAAAACATTTTGTTTATTGAATTAATAATCCTGATTGTAAGGTAATTTTTCCTTATTTTCAGGATTATTTTTTAAAGGAATATTTATATGATATTAATAGTAGATAGTGGTGCAACCAAGTCAGATTGGATTGCTTTGGATGATAAGGGAAACGAGCTTTTTTTAACACAGACTTTAGGGTTGAGTCCGGAGGTGTTAACTAAAGATGTCATAGAAGACAGGTTGGCAAATAATTTTGAGCTTTCTAAAAATAGGGATAAGGTTACAAATTTATATTTCTATGGTGCCGGATGTGGTACCGATAGAATGAAAAAGTTCTTAAAAGATATATTTAAGGACTTCTTTCCTAATGCCAAAGCTGATGTTAAGGAAGATACCTATGCCGCTATTTTCTCAACTACAAAAATTGGACACCAAGGAATTGTTTGTATTTTAGGTACAGGTTCTAATTGTAGTTATTACGACGGTAATCAATTATTTCAAAAGGTTACTTCATTAGGGTATATACCTATGGACGATGGTAGTGGTAATTATTTTGGAAGAAAGTTAATACGAGACTATTATTTTCATAAAATGCCTGGAGATTTAGGGTTAAAGTTTGCGCAACAGTACGATCTAGAGGCAGATACCATTAAGGAAAATTTATATAAACAGCCCAATCCAAATACCTATTTAGCAACTTTTGCTAGGTTCTTAATAGAAAATAAAGAGCATCCTTATTCCAAAGGGGTCATAGATAAAGGTTTCCAGCAGTTTATAAATAATTATATAATGCAATTTGAACTTGCTACCAAAGTTCCAATTAATTTTGTGGGCAGTATCGCCCATTATTTAAGAGATGAACTAACAACGGTATTAAAAAGGAATGATTTAATCGTTGGCGTAATACGGCAACGTCCCATAGAAGGCCTAGTGGAGTTCCATAGGGAAAATATGTAGGTAATTACCGAACGGCAATCATTGAAATTTCAACATTAACGAATTTTGGTAAATTACGAACTTCAACCGTTTCTCTTGCAGGAGCGGTTTTTGCATTAAAGTAAGATGCATAAACTTCGTTCACTTCGGAAAATTGATTCATGTCGTTCAAAAAAATGGAAGATTTAACCACATTTTCAAAAGTCATATCTGCCTCAGTTAGTATGGCCTTTAAATTCTCCATAGATTGTTCTGTTTCCTTTTTTATATCACCTGATATTAATTTTCCAGTGATTGGATGTAAAGGAATCTGGCCAGATATATATAGCGTATCTCCACTAAGTATAGCTTGATTATAGGGTCCAATAGGTGCTGGGGCATTAGGCGTGTTGATAATTTTTTTCATACCGTGAAAAATTTAGTTTCTAATAGGTTGACTTCGATTTTCCCATTTAAGGTCACTTAATATAGATGCGTCAATTCCAATAAAGAAATACCATCTTTTGTATTGTCCAAATGGTGTCCAGTTAAAACGCATTGAAAAACTCTTTAGGTCTCTTTGGAATCGTAATTGGGTAAGGGTAAATCCTTTGTTTTTAAAATCGTAACCAGATGATCCTCCAACGCTCCAGCGAGGTGAAAGTTCTATATCGCCAGAGAACATAAGAGAATGACTACTAAATTCGTTCTGTCTGGCCGAATTAGAATAAGTAGCCGAATACGCTAATCTAAAATTCCAAGGAATCTTTGTTCCATACACGGGATTTTCCACATCCTCGTCTTTGTCTTTAGTTCTAATAGGATTATCTGAAAAACTGTCTGCTCTTCCAAATAAATCATCTGTTCTTCCACCACTTTGTGCTACATAATCAAATGGATCTTCTTCTTCTTCTTTTTCTTCATCCTTTTTTTTACCGAACATATCACTGCTAATGGAGTAAGAAACATTTGCGTTGGCCCGTGTTAAACGAAAAAGACTACCTCCATTATCTACGTTCCATGTGTCAATTCTTCTTCCGTTGTTGTCTATGGCATAGGGGTCTAGGCCAGCAGAGAAGTTAACGGACATTTTATTGTTTAAAAGGGATGTACCGCCATTTACATTCAAAGGACTGAGCCGTAGAGAATCCGATTCTAAGTTATAAGCGGTTGAGATATTAAAATTACTTAATAACGGTACCTTTTTTGGTTCTAATTTGGTAGAATCTTTATCCCTTACCTTGGCTTCCAATGTATTGGCCAAAGAAAAACTTAAACTATTGGAACGCCCTAACCTTGGAGCACCATTTAAAGTGCCTTGAAACCTACTATACTGTACCACATCACCAGCGCCATCAATATATTCGTCATAAAATTGGTCAAATGCAGGTGCATAGCCGTAACTCAATGACGGGCGCATAACGTGTCTTATGGCTTGTATTTTTTTGTCTTCACCGAAATCAAAAGTACCATATAAGGTTGTTCCTATACTGGCACTTAAATTATACTGGTTATATCGGTCAAAACCGCTAATGCTATCTGTTACTACTTTTCCTGTTTCCTCATCAAAACTTTTAGCATAGGTTTCTAGTGCCCAAACATCCTCATAGCTTCCACCCATGCTCACACTAAAAAACTTAGCTACTTTAAAGTTGGTACTGATTGGGATTCTATGTCTTGCTCCCACAACCGCATTATCAAACATCCTACCCGTTAAAAAGTCCTCGTCGTTTGTGCTTAATCGGTTTTGCGCATTAACATCATACTGGAAGTTAATATTCTGTATCGCTCCTTTTTTAATACCATCTCTCTTGGCAAATGGGAAGATACGCTCCATACTTGCCTGAAATGTTGGTAAGGTCATCGTAATATTATCAGAATTGGTGGCAGTAGCCGTTGGTGAAGTTAACTGAGAGTGTGTTGCGGTTACACTCATATTCACCGATGGGTATTCCGGAAACGTCTTGGAATAGGATATTGAGGATGATAAAGTATTGTTTTGTGTGTTGGGCAAATTACGTTGTTGCAGGGAATTTCTGTAATATTCACTACTACCTAGGTTTACCGAGGCTGAAAATCTTGAATTGGGACTTGCCTTGGTATCCTGTGAATGTGAAAACTGAATATTATAATTTTTAGATAAACTATAGTCGCTAAAACCTTTTTGACTTCGTACTTGATTTTCATACCTGAAATTAAAATTCCCTCGGTATTTATATCTTTTGGTATAAACAGAACTAGATCGAAAAGCCCAGCTACCATTGGTATAGAAATCTCCGGTAAAAGTGACATCTGCATAATCGCCTAGAGGAACATAGTAGCCCATATCCTGTAAAAAATAACCGGTATTGGGATCATTTCCAAAGGAAGGCATTAATATACCTGCTGCACGCCCCACGGATAAAGGAAAATAAGCAAATGGCATGGCAATAGGTGTAGGGACATCAGCAATATATAGGTTGCTAAACCCGGCGATTACCTTCTTTTTTGGAACAAATTTGGCTTTTCTAACCCTTATATAATAATCTGGATTAACTGTATCCTTAGAGGTGGTGATTTTTGCTTCACTTAAAAAATATACAGAATCATTTTCTTTTTTAGTGATATCGGCATACACCTTCATAGCATCACTGCCAAGCTGTCCTGCGGCAGCCTGTTGTTCGGTTCTGGAATTCCAAATAATAGCTTTCTGGGTATCAAAATTAAATCTTATGGAATCTGGGATAACTACGTTGGACCCTTGCTTAAAATAAGGTAGTTGCGTGTAGTTGCCTAAAGAATCTTTGAGTCTACCGGCATATACCTCATTTTTTATATAGTCCATTATAATGATGCCAGCTTTTAGTTCTGTATCCTGATAATAGATTTCCGCTTCGTTGTATAGGTAGATTTTATTTTCTTTTTGACTCAACTTTACATAATCCTTTGCTTTATAGGTGATTTTGTCAAGAAGTAAAGGAGGCTTTTGATTTAAGCTGTCTTGCGCCAGAGAATCGGCGACTGTATTATCAATAACCACAGGTTGCGGGTATAAGGGGGCAGAAAGGGTATCTTTCTCAACTTTAATGTTTAAGGGAATGACCTTATCTTCTTGGGCTATCAAGGATAAGCAGCCAAAATAAAGCAGGATTAGGAAAAGTACGTACTGTTTATTTGATTGCAAGGCTATATATCCTATTTTTGTAAAGGTTTGGCGGTTTAGAAAGCCATTTGTTTCAGATGTCAAA
Source organism: Maribacter sp. (assembly GCA_965662155.1). Lineage (GTDB taxonomy): Bacteria > Bacteroidota > Bacteroidia > Flavobacteriales > Flavobacteriaceae > Maribacter. The sequence continues at coordinate 16,540 of CBFIGW010000043.1, forward strand.
CTTACATATATTTTTTATTCCCATAATAGGGAATTACCATAATTTTAACCATCACACGGGCTTTAAAAACCCATTTGAATATGAGAATAAAGTCACTTAATGCTATCTTTTTTTTATTAATATCATTTTCGCTAGTAGCATTTACTACACCTAATAAAAAGGATAACCCTAACGATCCTTTTATAGTTGTGTTGGATGCGGGTCACGGAGGACATGACCCCGGTAATTTAGGAAATGGTTACTTGGAAAAAAACATTGCACTTAATATTGTGCTCAAAGTAGGTGAGATTTTGTCTGCAAAAAAGGATATTAAAGTTATATACACAAGAAAGGACGATACTTTTATAGACCTATATGTAAGGGGTGAAATAGCAAACAAGGCAAATGCCGATTTGTTTGTGTCGGTTCATTGTGATTCACACACCTCGGATGCTCATGGTGCAGGGACATTTGTCTTAGGGTTACATGCCAACAAGCAAAATTTTGAAATAGCAAAAAAGGAAAACTCAGTAATTTATCTAGAGGATAATTATGAGACGCGATACGCAGATTATGATATTAACTCGCCAGAATCTGTTATTGGACTGACCATAATGCAAGAAGAATTTCTAGATCAAAGCATAGCATTGGCAAAAAGTATTCAGGATAACTTTTCCAATAAATTGAAAAGAAATGATCGAAAGGTAAAACAAGCCGGTTTTATTGTTCTGCACCAGACTTTTATGCCTAGCGTATTGGTAGAGACCGGTTTTCTTACTAACAAGAATGAGGGGGCTTATTTAAACTCAAAAAAAGGACAATCGGAAATGGGTTCCGCAATTGGTCAGGCCATATTAAAATATAAAGAGGAACACATGGCGGTTTCGCAAAATATTACCGGGCAAGTTGAAAGTAAGAAGGAGCAAGAAGAAATAAATGAAGTAACCTCTGAAAAAAAGACTGTAGATAACGCGGTAACTACTACTGTAAAGAATGTTGGCAAAGAAAAAGAAAAGACAGATGAAGGAATTAAAGAGGCTGTTGCAGAAATTAGAATACCAGAGGAAAAACAGCCTATCAAAAATGAGGATGTAAAACCAAACAATAATAATGAGGTGGTTGCTATAGCAAGTAAAGAAAGTGTAAATGAGGAAAAAATATCTAAAATTATTTTTAAAGTACAACTAATGGCCAGTGGTAAGGATTTGTCCTTAGACCCCCCCAATTTTAAAGGTCTTAGAACAATTTCAAAAGAACCATATAAAAACCTATTTAGATATTTATATGGTGAAACTCGTTCGTATAGAGAAGCTAAGATGCTCCAATCCAACGCGTCTAGTTCAGGCTATACAACTGCTTATATTGTGGCATATAAAGAGGGAATTAGAATACCAATTGCTGAAGCTTTGAAAGAGGTTTCTGAATAATGGCCTTAAGTGTAATAATTATTTCTAATTTTGTTAGTAACCTTAAAACTATTTGATTGAAACTATCCAGAGAGCTTAAAACAGGTATAATCGTAATAGGCGGAGTTCTTTTGTTCCTGTTGGGGTTTAGTTATTTAAAATCAACGCCACTTTTTGATAATAGTAAAACGTTATATGCTGTTTATCCTAATGTTGGAGGTTTACAAGTAGGTACCTTGGTTTCTATTAATGGTTATGGTGTTGGTAAGGTAAATGATATTAAATTCAAGGATGCACAAGGTAACCTAGTGGTTACGTTTACCGTAAACAATGAATTCAATTTTTCTAAAAACAGTAAAGTGCAACTATATGATACGGGCATTATAGGAGGTAAAGGATTACAGATTACGCCTATTTTTGATAACGCAAGAACTATTCAATCCGGTGATACCTTACAAACGGAAACCAAGCCGGGATTAACAGAATTGGCGCAGCAAAAACTAACACCGCTCTTTAAAAAGTTTGAATCGGCTGTTACCGATGCAGATTCAGTTCTTATTAACGTTAATAATGTTTTGGATACCAAGACCAAAAAAGATTTACAAACCGCAATAAATGGGTTAAGTGAATTAATGACAAGCCTTAATGGAAGTGCAACAGTATTAAACCAGATACTTAACAACAACAAAAGTAAGTTAGACAGCTCCCTCACCAACTTTGAGGCACTTACTTCAAATTTTGCAAAATTATCCGATTCCTTAAATAATGCGGGGTTAGGAAATACACTGTCCAGTTTAGAATCTACGATGGCAAATTTGGATAAGGTTATTTCAAAAATCGAAAATGGAGATGGAACCTTGGGTAAATTAATGAAAGACGAAAAGCTTTATGATAATTTAAACAATGCATCAAAGGAATTAGATTTATTGTTGCAAGATTTCAGATTAAATCCAAAACGATATGTAAACGTATCGGTATTTGGTAAAAAGCAAAAAGAATATACCGTACCTGAGGAAGATCCCGCAGAAAAAATTGAACAATAATTTATGGAGTACTTACCAAATATCTTATTTGTAGTATTACTTATTTGTGGAATAGGTTTCTTTGCAAAAAATATAGGTCGTTTACGGCGAAATATTTTATTGGGAAAGGATATTGACGTTAGTGATGAAAAACCTTTGCGATGGAAAAACATGGCAAAAATTGCCTTAGGTCAGACCAAAATGGTAGTAAGGCCAATACCTGGCATCTTGCATTTTATTGTTTATGTTGGTTTTATTATCATTAACATTGAAGTACTTGAGATTATTATAGATGGTATTGTAGGGTCACATAGAATCTTTGCTGGAGCCGGGAAATTATATAACGCTCTTATAGGGGCTTTCGAGGTTTTGGCCTTATTGGTGATAATTTCGGTTATAATATTTTGGATTCGAAGAAATGTAATTCGACTACAACGCTTCTTTAAACCGGAAATGGAAGGCTGGCCAAAAAAAGACGGTAATCTGATACTTTATATTGAGTTGGTCTTGATGATTTTGTTTTTGACTATGAACGGTGCAGATTTTCAGTTGCAGCAAATGGGGTCGGACCATTATGTACAGGCCGGTTCTTTTCCTGTTAGCCAATACATCAGCCAGTTTTTTAGCGGTATGTCAGAATCGAGTCTAATACTATTGGAAAGAACCACTTGGTGGTTACATATAGCTGGAATCTTATTTTTCTTGAACTACCTTTATTATTCAAAACATTTACATATTCTTTTAGCGTTTCCAAATACATATTATGGAAGATTAACGCCGAAAGGGCAGTTTAAAAATTTAGAATCAGTAACCAATGAGGTAAAGTTAATGATGGATCCATCAGCGGATCCATTTGCCGCCCCAGCGGATGATGATGGGGCAGTACCCGAAAAATTTGGCGCATCGGATATTCAAGATTTGAGTTGGGTTCAACTATTAAATGCGTATACATGTACTGAATGTGGTAGGTGTACCAGTGAATGCCCGGCCAACCAAACTGGAAAAAAACTATCTCCACGTAAGATTATGATGGATACCAGAGACAGGCTCGAAGAAGTTGGTAAAAACATAGATATTAATAAAGGGACTTACAAAGAAGATGGCAAGCAACTGCTAGATGATTATATCACTAGGGAAGAATTATGGGCTTGTACATCATGTAATGCCTGTGTAGAAGCATGCCCTGTAAGCATAGACCCTTTATCCATTATTATGGACATGAGGCAATATTTGGTGATGGAGCAGTCTGCGGCACCATCAGATTTGAACAATATGATGGGGAATATAGAGAATAACGGAGCTCCTTGGCCATTTAATCAAATGGATAGGCTGAATTGGAGTAAAGAATCATAAATTAAGAAAATATGTCTAGTGAATTAAAAGTACCAACAATGGCTGAAATGTTTGCCGCCGGAAAGCAACCTGAAGTGCTTTTTTGGGTAGGATGTGCTGGTAGTTTTGATGATAGGGCCAAAAAAATAACCAAAGCCTTTGTTAAGATATTAAATAAGGCCAATGTGTCTTTTGCAGTCTTGGGAACAGAGGAAAGTTGTACCGGTGACCCGGCAAAGCGCGCTGGCAATGAATTTCTTTTTCAAATGCAGGCGGTTACCAATATTGAGGTCATGAACGCTTATGAAGTGAAAAAAGTGGTGACGGCATGTCCGCATTGTTTTAATACATTAAAAAATGAATACCCAGACTTAGGAGGAACATATGATGTAGTTCATCACACCCAATTTTTGAAAGAATTACTTAATGAGGGGCGCATTACCATGGAAGGTGGTACTTTTAAGGGTAAACGGATTACGTTTCACGACCCTTGTTATTTAGGGCGCGCAAATGGCGTTTACGAAGCACCTAGGGATTTAATACGCAAATTGGATGCCGAGCTTGTAGAAATGAAAAAATGTAAGCAAAAGGGTCTATGTTGTGGTGCCGGTGGTGCACAAATGTTCAAGGAAGCCGAAAAAGGGGATAAGGAAGTTAATATAGAACGTACGGAACAAGCCTTGGAAACCAAACCTGAAATAATAGCTGCAGGATGTCCATTTTGTAATACAATGATGACCGATGGCGTTAAAAACAAGGAAAAAGAAGATTCCATTACAGTAATGGATATTGCCGAACTTATTGCCACCGCAGAGGATTTATAGAATAATGTGATAGTTTTCACGCGCTTTTAAACAAAAGCAATAATTCACAATTATGTTAGTAGATTTTAAAGAATTACCGGATTCTTCTAGAATTTGGATATATCAGGCAAGTAGATCTTTTACCGAGAAAGAAGTAGGGGACATACAAGCAGAGATGAATACTTTCATCCAAAATTGGACTGCGCATGGCCAAGATTTAAAATCCGGTTATGAAATCAGGTATAATCGTTTTTTAATTATTGGTTTGGACCAAAGCGCACAATCTGCCACGGGTTGTTCCATTGACGCATCGGTACATTTCATTCAACAATTAGAGAAGAAATATGATGTGGAGTTATTGGATAAAATGAACGTATCCTATAAGCAGGGAGAGTATATTGCCTACAAAAATTTAATTGATTTTAAGAAGATGGCCAAACAAAAGGCAATTTCTAAAAATACGGTGGTGTTCAATAACTTGGTAGCTACAAAAGGGGAGTACCAAGAGCATTGGGAGGTTCCTGCATCAGAGAGTTGGCACGCACGTTTCTTATAAACTTAAAGTGCTGTTAATAGTTAATTTTATTAGGTTTTATCGATGAAATGCAATATTTTTCATGGATTAAAGTTATCTCCTAAGAGTTTAAATCCATGCGGCTAAATCTAATACTTTTACTTTCAATACTAACTTTATGCAATACATTTGGTCAAAATCCGCTGGTTGCCAAAGACAGCCTTTCCCAATCTAAATGGGTAGACGTGTTATATGAAAATATGACTGTGGATGAAAAAATAGGTCAACTTTTTATGGTGAGTGTTGCTTCCAACCAAAGTCAACAAAGCACTGATCTAATAAAAGGTCTGATTAAGGAACATCATATTGGTGGCGTTATTTTCTCTAAAGGAGGTCCTGTAAGACAGGCCCAGCTGACTAATACATACCAGACATTATCCAAAACACCTTTATTAATAGGAATGGATGCCGAATGGGGATTGTCAATGCGTTTAGATTCTACCTATGCATTTCCATGGAATATGACCTTAGGTGCTATTGATGATAATTCTATTGTACAAAAAGTTGGACATCGCATTGGTTTACATGCTAAGCGTTTGGGTGTTCATATCAACTTTGCCCCGGATATTGATATCAATACCAATTCTAATAATCCTATTATAGGAAATCGTTCTTTTGGGGAAAATAGAGAAGTTGTTACCGAAAAAGGATTGGCCTTTATGCAAGGTATGGAAAGTGCGGGCGTACTTAGCAGTGGCAAACATTTTCCAGGACATGGGGATACTGCCGTAGATTCCCATCACGATTTACCTATAATACCGTTCTCAAGAAATAGATTGGACAGTTTGGAATTATATCCTTTTAAAAAACTAATTAATGATGGTTTAAGCAGTGTCATGGTGGCCCATTTGGAAGTGCCTGCCATGGAAATAAAAAAAGGCTTGCCATCCTCATTATCCGAGC